>NZ_JBIVEG010000017.1:0-162965 GCF_044747545.1 Streptomyces sp. NPDC090077 | reverse complement strand
CGCAGGGCGTGCTTGAGCACGGGGTCAACCACGAGGCTTCTTTCGATCGGTACGCGGTCGACCCCATCGTGCACCACTTTCAAAACACGGCCTAGTCGGGGCAGGAGTCAGGGCCGGGCAGCGTATGCGGGCGCGGTTCGCACAGTGAATCCACAACCCAAGGTCACTTTGACGACAGACCCTGGGGCCGTTCGAAGGCCTGGAGGACGCCGCCGGCCGAGAAGCACAGGGCGCCGGTGAGCGTGCCCCAGTTGGCGATGCCGGTGTTGACCAGGCTTCCCGTAGCGGGCCGGGTGAACGCGGCCAGTGCCGAGACCATGAAGAGCACCGATCCGAGCTGGTTCACCGCCACGACCCACCAGCCCAGGCTGCGTGAGCGCAGGCAGGGCCGGGAGCGGTGGCAGATCTCGACGAACGCGAGGTGCCCCGAGGCCAGGAACAGCAGGCATCCGATCACGTCGGGGGTCCAGATCAGCCGGTTGGTCTGCTGGACACTGAGCCCCTGGAGGAAGGAGTCCAGCAAGTTGACGCCGAACACGAGCGTCCCCGCGAAGAGCGCGAAGGCGCTCAGCCAGGCCAGGCTCATCGGTTCGTACCCCCACCACCTCCAGCGGTTGGTGACCAGCGGGCCGCCGCCCTGGGAGTGCTGGGGCGCATTGAGGACCTGGAGCAGCGAGGTGTAGCCCCCGGTGTTGAAGAAGAGGCCTCCCGCGAAGTAGATCGAGGCGCTCTCCAGCGGGTCGCCCGAGCCGAACTGGGCCACGGCGGCGCCGAGGGCGAAGAGGGCTCCGCCGATGACGAACGCGACCGAGGCGATGGCGTTGAGCCTGCGCAGCCGGCCGAGGGCCTCGTCGTCGGCCGCCGGGGACAGGGTGAGCGAGTCCCCCGGGCCGGGGACGGACAGCGCTCCGCGCCGGCGCGCGACCCGTGACTCCCAGACCACCGCTCCCCCTTCCGGGCGGTGCCAGGTGAGCCGGGTGGTGAAGGGTCCCGCGCCTTCGGCGCGCTGCTCGGGGTGTCCCACGACGCGAGCGTAGCCCTGCGGGCGGCTCCCGAGAGGGGAGACCCGCCGCGCGCGGCGGCAGTTCGGGTCAGGCAGCGGGCGGCGGGCGTCCGGGGGCGGCCGGCCGGTCAGCGGCTGCGGGCGGCGATGTCTCCGTAGGCGGCTGGAGATGGGGGCGAGCTCAAGCGGTCAGCGCACCCGCGACTGGATCGCCACCGAGGAACGGATGATAACCGCCGAAGGCGCGCGCCGGCCCGCACCACCGCCCCCGGACTGGCTGATCGAACACGGCATCGGCACCGGCCGGCCACCCGTCCGCGTCCACACCGGACAGTGCTGGGACACCCGCACCCGCTGCAAACGCGCCACCACCGACGCCGTGCGGCAGGCCCTTGCCGCCGCACGGCGACACCGTCACCCTCGTGAAAATCGAGCTTCCCGCCCCGGGCGGCGCGCTGGGTGCACAGGGTCCCGCCCTCGGGGTGCCTGCGTCCCCGGGCGGGCGCAGCGGCCTCAGGGTGGATCACCAAGGATGTGAAGCCTTATGCGGCCTCGCGTGCCCGTAGGGCGAGGTAGAGGCGGGCGTTGACGAGGTAGGTGAAGGCGATCTGGAACATCAAGAAACCGATGAGGAGCGTCGTGCCGAGGGCCAGGGTGCCGTAGAGGTCGGTGATGGCTTCGAATCGCAAGGAGCTCGGACGGTACGAGTCGTCGTTCGGCAGGAAGGCGGTGTACTCCCCGTTCCAACCGGGGACGGATACGAGCATCGCGGCCAGCGCGCCGATTCCGTACGCAATCAGGAAGGCCAGCCCCTGGGTGGCGAAGGACAGCCACCACGCTCCCTTGACCAGTTTACCGGAGCGGCTCATGGACTGGCCCGCCCCGACCCTTTCGAAGGCTGCGACCGCCGGGGCCAGCGCGAGCAGCACCCACAGCCAGACGCCGAAGAGGACGACAGGGATGAGGGGAGCCGAAGCGAGAAGCACGTACGGGGATTCGATGCCGATGAAGGTGCCAGTGGTAAGCAGCAAGGGCATCAAGAGCGTCGTCGACAGGAAGTCGCTCCCGATCGCTGCCGGTATACGTGGCACGCCCGCCCTCAGCAGGCTCCACACCGTGACGCGAGGGCCGCCGGGCCGGTACTGCTCGATGAGCGCGCACGCCACGGCGCTCATCGCGCCCCGCACCAGGTAGAGCAACAGGGCGAAGGGAAGGAGGAGGATCAGGACGGTGGCGTCCTCCTCACTCAGGTCGTTCGGGCGCTTTCCGTAGACGTCGGGGCTCAGAAGCTGGCCCATGAGCAGTGTCGTGATCAGCACCACGATCAGGATCGCGAGCTCCGACGCCAGCACCGCTCCGAGCAAGGGGCGCCAGGTTCTGCCCAGCACGGCAAAGGCTTCTCCGACCAGCCCTACAGGACCCGGAAGCGGCGGTAGGCTCCCGTGTGGGTGTGGCGGACCTAACCCCGAACTCATCTTCAGCCCCCCAGTGGCCAGATCGTGCCCTCAAACCCGGGCCGTGAAGGCGATGGTAGGGATCGCCGTGTGCGGAGGACAGCGATCCGGCAGCGGTGCGAGAAGGCCGGGTTGCCTGACGGGCGACCGCACTGATCGCTTGAGAAGGCGTTGAGCTCCGGGCGGGACGCCGAGCGCATCGGACAGCCGGGCCACCGCCGACCCCGCACCGACTCCGCGCAGAGCGGCGCGGACCGCCTCCGCGTCGACCGCCCCAGCCGAAGAGCGGGACGTCCGCCGCCGCCGTCACTTCCAGACGCAGCCACTTGAAGCGGACCGGATGCCGGTCGGCGCTGACCTCCGCCACCGCCTCCGGCCGGACCAGGACCGCGTCCAGGACGTGCCGGGACCCCCATGACGCCGCGAACCGGAGCCCGGCCCAGGGGTGTTCGGGGCCGACCGGGGCGAGGCGCTCGGCCACCTGGCGGCCTGATCGGGGCGCAACGGAACCGTCCGGCCGACCGTGCACAGCCGGCCCCCGGTGTCGTGGCGGCCGAGGACCAGGAGCTGCGGGCGAGTCAGGGTGCCGGTGACCGCGCCGATGACCGCCTCGGTGGTGTCCCGTCTTCTGATCTTCGTCCAGCCCCGGTATCCGGCCAGATATTTGCTGGTCAGGGGCTTAATGACCAGACCTTCAACCCCTGATACGTCGGTCCAGGTCTGGAGCCACTCCCGGGCTTTGGCCAAGTCGGTCGTCATCGGGCACAACGTCCACGGGGCCGTCAGAACGCGGTCGGTGAACAACTTCTCCAGTTCAGTCCTGCGGTCCCTGTAGGGCGAAGCAACAGTTCCTCGCCGCCCTGCTGCAGGAGGTCGAACGCGACAAAGTAGGCCGGCCAGCGGGCGACCAGGGCGGCGGCCCCGCGGCTACGGGCGGCGGCCGGCGCTGCAATGCCTCGAACGACAGCCGGCCCTCCGCCCCGTCCCAGACGAGCAGTTCGCCGTCCAGGACCAGGCCGGGCGGCAACTGCTCGGCGGCCGCCACCAAGTCCGGCCACCGGTCCTGCACGAGGGACCCACGCCGGGTCTGGAGCAGCACCCGCCCGCCCGAACGGGCTGGTCCGCACGTCCCGAGCAGCATCAGCTTCTGATGCAGCAGACCCTGGACGCTCTGCGCGACCAGCTCGGCGCCGCCGTCTACCTCTCCATCTACACCAGCGGCGAAGTCGAGATCCTCCAGTCCTCCCACAGCCCCACCGCACCCCCGGTCCAGGTCCGGGCCGCGTTCACCGACAGCGCGCACGCCAGCGCGGTCGGCAAAGCGCTCCTGGCCGACCTCGACTTCAGCGCCCGCATGGAACACCTGACCCGCTACCAGCTCCGCTCCTACACCGGACACACGATCACCAACCTGCGGACCCTCTTCGACAACCTCGACGGCGACGGCCCCCGGACCCTGCACTACGACCTCCTGGAGTACTCCGACCTCAACCTCTGCGCTGCGTTCTCCCTCACCCTGCCCGGACACGACGCCACCTGCGTCGCCCTCGCCCTGCCCACCGACCAGCACCACCGCCTCAAGCGCACCGCCAGAGCCCTCAGCAAACTCTCCACCGGACTCCTCGCCCACCTCCTCACCACCACCCACGACATCCCCGACACCACCCCCGGCGACGTCTGGACCACCCGACCCGCAGACCCACCCCGCATCGCACTCCCCTAACCCACCACCACCGCCCTGCCCGGCCGACGCGCCACACGACGCACCAACCAGGCAGGGCACCGGCATCCCCGAACAAGGCCGACACCCCAGCTGGCCGGCACCGATCACGCTCAGCCGGCTGCAGCCCTACCACCCCCGAAGGGCGGCACGTCCTTCAACCCCACTTCCAGGCGCAGCCGCTTGAATCGCATCGGATACCGGTAGACGCCGCGCTCAATAGACCGGTCGGCGCTGACCTCCGCCACCACCTCCGGCCGCGCCAGGACCACGTCCAGGACTTCGCGAGACCCCCACGCGGACGCGAACCGCATGCCCTCCCAGGGGTGCCCGGGGCCGGCCAGGGTGAGGTGCTCGCCTACCTGCCAGGCCTGTCCGGCGCTAGGGCGTGTCCGGAAAGTCATGGAGCCAGAGCCGTAGGCAGGCGATGGTGACCATGGCCTGGTAGTGGCGGGCTCGTTTGTCATAGCGGGTGGCCAGGGCCTTGTTCTGCTTGAGCCGGTTGAAGCAGCGTTCTACGACGTTGCGGCGCCGGTAGGCGGCCCGATCCAGGCGGCAGCGGCTCTCGCCGCGCCGGATGCGTCCGTTGATCTGGTCGATCCGCTCGGGGATCGTCGCAGCGATCCCGCGTCGTCGCAGGTAGGCGCGGATCTTGCGGGCCGAGTAGCCCTTGTCGGCGACGACACGGCCGGGCCGGGTCCGGGGCCGTCCCGGTCCCGGCCTGGCGACTTTGATCCGGCCCATGACCGCCTCGAACTGGGTGCAGTCGTTGACGTTGCCGCCCGTGATCGTGAAGGCGAGCGGCCGGCCGCGTCCGTCGCAGGCCAGGTGGATCTTGCTGGTCAGTCCGCCGCGCGACCGGCCGAGGGCTTCGCCCTCCCAGGGCCCCCTTTTCGTGCCCCGGCCGCGTGCTGATGCGCACGAACTGTGGTCGAGTCCACGCAGACGATCGACCAGTCCACGGTCCCGATGGCGTCGCAGTGCTGCTGGACATGCGCCAGGAGCCGGTCCCAGGTGCCGTCGGCGGACCAGTGCCGGAAGCGTTCGTAGGCCGTCTTCCACGGCCCGTAACGCTCGGGCAGGTCCCGCCAGGCGGCGCCGGTCGACAGCTTCCACAGGATCCCGTTCACGACCTGGCGCCGGTCCCGCACGGGCCTGCCCATCCGCCCCGGTGCCAGCAACGGAGCGATCAACGCCCACGAATCATCCGTCAGTTCATGTCGACGCACCACGAACGGACTAACGAGCGATCGACTTTCCGGACACGCCCTAGCCCGACCCACAAAGCGCGAGGCATCTTACGGGGCCGGAAATCGGGCATCGAGACCGCAGTACATGTCCTAATAGTTGTGGTGGCCTCAGGTTAACCGTGGGTAAGGTGATCAACGCAGAAGCGGGCATCCCTGACCAGGATGCCCATTTCACATGTTAACGGCGGCCAGGGGGACACTGCCGCTGCGGGGGATGAGTTTGCTGTGCCGCGATGCCAGCCGCGCCGGATCGTTCATGCCGGCTTCCATACCTGTGAATCGCAGGCTGCCGGTAGCCGCCTTCTCGGGTCCTGACCTCCCTGGACGCCTTCAGCCGTCATGAAGGACGCATACGTGAACTCAAGACCAGGCATCTTCTCCCGGAAGTCGCCCAGATCCCAGCTCCTCACTCCCACCGTGACGTCGATAGTCGCTATGGCCGTCTTAGGCGGGCTGGCCATTGAGCCTGCTGCGTTCGACCAGACCAGCATGCTGCGCGCCACCCCTGTCGCAGACTCCTACGACTGGCTCTACGACACCCCTGCCGAGCAGTGGCGTCAGGATCAGTGCCTGATGAACGAAGTTCTGCGCCTGGGTGGTCCTGCAATGGCCCAGACCGCACAGGACAGCCTCAACCAGGCACAGGACAAGCTGCACGTCCTGGCTGACCGCAACCACTGGGAGCAGACACCTCTGGCGGTCGCCTACAAGAAGGACCGGGACGCGGCCAGTAGCGCGATGAGCGCCTTCGGCGCCCAGCGGGATGCATGGGCGAAGCCCCTAACGGGGCTGACGAATCCGCCTGGAGGTATGAACAACGCTGACTTCCACTGGCCTCCCGGCTCACCGGGCGATGGGAAAACAGACTTCTACACGCAGACCGGGCTGAATAAGTGGATCGCCGACCGGTTCTGGACCGAGGAAGGAGTCTTCTATCAGGACTCCACCCCCAAGGCGTACGACATGGCCAGGGGGATGGTCAAGTCGTTGGGAACCCCCCTCTACGGGAAGGACCCCGATCCCCAATCATCTGGACCCAACTGGAATCGCGATCTGGCAGAGCGGTCGGCATTCCAGCACCTGACGGAGTGGTCCCCTGAGCCGATGGGGGCGGACAACGCCCGCCTGTTCATGGCATCGGGAGGGTTTCCCCGCACGGCACCCGAGCCGGGAACGGCGGAGTACCGCATCGCTGTCGAGGACCTGAAAGCCCGGTTCGCCAGCTGCGCATGGCGCGACCCGATCGACCCGAACCGGGTACTCGGCGGCATCGCCACTACCGCCGCAGGCGAGTGGCAACAGGAGATCGCCTCGCAGCAGGTCCAGCGCAACCAGATCCTCACCGCGAACGCCGAGGCAACCACGGCGCTCGCGACGGGGGCGAAGTCTCTGGGCGAGATGCTGGGCCACTCGTGGGTCGCCGACCACGCCACCCGCTGGCAGGACTATTGGTCCCCGGGCGGGATCGGCGCGGTCGGTGACAAGCCGGCGGTGATCGAGCTCCATGCAGCAGCAGGTAAGTGCCTTGACGTGGAGAACAGCGGGACCAATGACGGCTCGCCTGTCCAGGTCTACTGGTGCAACGGCACCTCGGCGCAGCAGTGGCAGCTGTTCGGTGACAACGACGGCCTGCACCTGAGGAACGTGGTTTCGCAGAAGTGCCTGGACGTCTCGAACAACGACTCGGCCAACGGCACCCGGATCCAGATCTGGACGTGCAACAGCTCCCCGGCTCAGACGTGGGAGTACAACCTGCGGGCCACCACCGCTATCAAGAACGTCGGCACGGGCAAGTGCCTCGACTTGCACACCTACGAGCCCGGATACGACTCCTGGCTGTGGGAGTGCAACGGGTCCGGCCCGCAGCAGTTCGACATCAAGCCGTCCGGCAACGGAGCCGTCGCACCGCAGAGCGAGTTCACCAAGGCCAAGGCCGCCGTCACCGGGGCCCAGGCAGGCGCGAAGAAGCAGCTCGACGTCCTCAGGGCCCAGGCCGCGGCAGCGAAGAAGTCCGCTGCGGCCACCGAAGCCGCTGTGCAGGCCGCGTACACGGTCGCGGACGCCGCTGGTGCTCCGCGAGGCCGCGGGCTGCTGGTAGGGCAGCAGAAGGCCCAGGTCACCAAGGGCGCTGCCGCCGCGCTGGAGGCCATGGTGAAGGCCGGCGAGACAGCCGAGGCCGCCACCCGTGCCTCCGGCGCGGACAGCGAGACCATCGCCCAGCGCGCCCTGGCACAGGCCGCGCAGGCCAAGGCCGAGTTCCGGCGGGAAGCCGCGCGTACGGCGGAGCTCCAAGCGAAGGCCGCCGCAGACACGGCCAGGACGCATCGAGACAACGCGAAGAAGGACGCCGAGACCGCGAAGGCCAGGCTCGGCGACGCGGCGAAGGCGGAGGCCGACGCCAAGGTCGCCGCTGCCGACGCCCACGCCAAGCGGCTCGCCGCCGAGGCTGAAGAGGCCACGGCGAAGAGGGAGCGGGGGACCGCGGCCGCCAAGCAGAGTGAGGCGGCGCAGCATCGGGGGAACGCACAGGCGGAGGCCACGAAGGCTCAGAACGCCAGGACGAAGGCGGAGGCGTCCGAGGCCACCGCGGTCGAACGGAGGAACGGGGCGGTCAAGGCCCGTGACGAGGCCAAGGCCAAGCGTGACGACGCGTGGAATGCGGAGCAGCGGGCGGAGGCCGAGCGGGCCAAGGCCGATGCCCAGGCTGCCTACGCCGCTTCGCTCGACGCCGGTACGGAGGCGGACGCGGCTCGCACGGCGGCCAACCAGGCCGACCAGCACGCCAAGGACGCCGAGACAGCGGCCGGCAGAGCGCGCGGGGAGGCGGATGCGGCAACGCGGGCCGCTGCGGAAGCGGATGCCGCGGCTACCCGCGCTGAGTCGGCGGCGAAGCGTTCACGGGCCGACGCGGAAGCCGCGCAGGCCGCGAAGCTGAAGGCGGACGCCGCGGTGAAGACCGCGACCAGCGCGGCCGCGGACGCGATCGCCGCCTCGCAGCACGCGGCGTCGGAGGCGCGCAGCGCCGTCGCCCGGGCGGATGAGGCGGACGGCAAGGCCAAGGCCGCCAGGACCCAGGCGGATGCGGCGAGCCAGGAAGCGGTCAAGGCGCGGGCGGCATCGGCCAAGGCAGCCGGCTTCGCATACGTCACCGCGCAGGCCGCGGCCGATGCCGGGAAGGCGGCCGCCGGGGTCGCCCGGCCGGCGAACGACGCGATCCAGCTCGGTTCGCCGTATGTGACCACCGACTCGACCGCGTCCCTGATCGTGCTGACCGGGCAGGCGTCCAAGACGATCGCCGAGCAGCAGAAGGCCATCGCCGAGGCACATGCCAAGAACGCACAGGAAGAGGCGGCCTCGGCCAAGGCACTCGCCGACGCAGCGCAGGCGGACACGAAGGCCGCCTACCAGCACTCGGCCAACGCAGCCGGGTACGCCTCCGAGGCCCGCGGATACGCCAAGGAAGCCCTCGGCCATGCAGCCGAGGCGGCCAGTTCGGCTTCCCTGGCAGCCGCGTCTCTGGCCCGCACCACCGAGTACGGCCGACAGGCCGCGGCCGACGCCGCTGCCGCCGGCCAGGCGGCCGGCCGCTCCGAGGGCTACGCGAAGGAGGCCCGCGACTCCGCCGACCAAGCAGCCCTCGACGCCGCCGCCGCCCGCACCGCAGCGGCCCAGGCCGAACAGGACGCCAAAGCCGCCCGCGCGGCGGCCGACCGCGCTGCCACGGCGGCCAGTGAGGCCGAACAGGCCGCGAAGGACGCCGACAAGTACGCCAAGGAAGCCCAGGAGGCAGCTGAGCGCGCCGAGAAGGCAGCCAAAGCCAAGCAGATCGACACCGGAACCGTCCCCGACGGTGCTGGTGCGTCCATCGGCAACATGTTCTACCTAGTCAACCGCACCGAGCAGATCGGCAAGCCCGAAACGCTGAGGAAGACGGCCGGCTGCGAGGGGTTCATCGACGCGCTCTTCTACAAGGGCGACTGCACGATGACGATCAAGATCCGGTACAAGGCCTTCCTGGATCTGTACCTGTGCACGGCTGACGTCCTGGACCCCACGAAGGGAACATGTCCGCCGGCCGGGACGGTGTACTTGGGTGAGTACCCGACGGACGAGCTGTCCCAGGAAATCACGCACACCATCACCATCGCCGAGTACCAGGCGGGCGTCAGCCCGGTGGACATCCTCTTCGGACACTGGATCAAGTGCGCGCAGAAGTGGCCCGGCGGGGAGAGCGGAAGCTGGACCGGATGCGCCTGGGCTGCCTTGGACGTCGCCCTGCTGTTCTCCGGCAAGATCCTCAAGCCCATCGCAGACGCTGTCAGAGCAGCCGATGCCGCCGCCAGAACCGGTATCGGAGTCGCGGACGCCTACAAAGCCCTACGGACCCTCGGGCTTACTGAGGCCGCAATCGAGGGCATTGGCGCGAGGGCGCTCCGGGGCTTCGTAGAAGGATGCGCCGCGCCCAAACCCCTGGGTCGCCGCATCGCAAGCACACAAGGTGCCAATCCCTGCGAGGGGATGATCGCGTACCTCAGCACCGAACTCAGCCGTATGGCATACAAGGCCAGGACCGCATCTGGAATCTCCACCAACCGCAACGTCGCGGTCGCCAGGGTTCCCGGGTGGAACGACCCCAAGACCGGCGACCTCGTGGTCGGCTTCAGCAAGGGGAACGGATATCACTCGGAGAACCACATCCTGGACCAGTTGACCGCGAAGGGATTCAAGCCGACTCAGATCACCGAACTGTATAGTGAGCGCAGCCCCTGCGCAGCGTGTGGAACTCTGCTGGAAAACTCTCTAAGCCCCGGAACGCCAATCTCCTGGTCTCTGCCAGCCGGTCCAGGCTCAGGCGATCTCCTCTACAGCATGATTCGGGGATTCGGGGGGAGGGCTTCTCTCAGCCAGTCCGCCGTCGAATAGGAAACGAAGCGAGTGTGGTGAATTTCCTCAAGGAATCCAGCACATCCGCACCACGGGAAGTGTGAAAAACATCATGACCGAGTACGGATTCTCCCGTGCCTCCGATGACGTTGTCGCCATCCGAACCGAACTAGCAGACCAGGTTGTCCAGGTACTTCAGCATGCCGGCCTGACTGCTTTCCGCGACGGCGCAGAAGGCAGCCTGAGCCAATCAGGCGCTGTGATCTATGTCGACACCGACGCGGAGACTGCCTCGGCACCCGTATCCGTGGGATGGAGGCCCAATGCCGTCGTGAGCCAGGCCGCTGTGGATGCTCTTTCCTCCGGGCAACCTCACGATGCACCGGTTGTCCGCCGTCCCGGAACGATCGGTCTCCACATGCAGACTGCGCTGATCAAGATCCTCTTGTCGGCGGGAATCATCGCCACATTGGAGAACGACAGCATGAATCCAGATTACGTCCTGGTATTCGGCAAGACATGCGACCTGCCACCCGCACTACGACCGATGTTCATTCCACTAGCACGCTAGCATCCATTTTCCAGAACGGCCTGCCGGTCCTTCCGGTGGGCCGTTTCCCCTTCCGCCCAGTCCGCTGATCCGGGTGCGCGAGTGTGTGTCGTGAGCGCAGCAGTGCAGGCCGCTACCCGGCGAGCGTGGCGGCCCACACTGATGCTCCAGGTCAGAGCGTGGGGCGGTTCCGCTGGCCTGCCTGCCTCCGCTCGGCCGCCTTGGGTCCGGATGTCAGGAAACCCTGACAGGCGGGAGGGGTTCCGTGTTCCTTCCCCTCCGGTGCCAGTCGGATCCGATGACCACACCGTGACCCGCTGCGCCCACAGCTCCGCGCGAACGGCAGCCCGACATCACCGCGATACTCGAAGGCCAGACCAGTGCCTGCGAGGCAGCCCGCGAGGCCATCGCCGCCGACGGTCCTGGCGGCGCCCGCGAAGCTTTCGCGTAATACAAGGGTGGACATTGATGCGGTCCCCCCTTCGCGGCGCGACCATGGATGCCGTGAGCGGTCTGGGGGCGGCCTCCGGGAGAAGGGGAATGTCCATGGTGTTCGTCGGCACTCACGCCAAGTGGGGGCGCATCGACGCCACGTTGCTGGACCTCGGATGCGGCCAGGACCGCGCCGCGCTGCACCACAAACCGGCTCCGGTCACATGCCGTGAATGCGGGTGGCGCCTCCACCTGGTCCACGTCACCCACGGCGGCCGGGACTTGTGGCACCTGCGGCACGCCGACAACGCGCCGCAGTGCACGGGCGCCAAAGAGAGCATGGCGCGCCACCTGTTGAAGCTGGACCTGGCCTGGCACGCCCGGGACGCCGGCGCGGTGGTTGAGCTGGAGGCCCGGGCGGATGACGGGTCCTGGACGGCGGACGCCCTGGCGACCATGCCGGACGGGCGGCGGGTGGCACTCGAAGCGCAGCTGGCGCCGAAGGCCGCGGCGGAGATCGAGATGCGCACCGCCCGGTACGCGGCCGCCGGGGTCGAAGTGTGCTGGTTCAGTGACCGGCGGAAGGTCCCGTGGCTGGACAGCACCCCGGCGGTGCAGCTGGCCCGGGCCGGGGACGGCGGGCCGCTCCAGGTCGTGGCCGGCGCGGCCCGGTTCGTGGCGGGACGGTGCCTCAAGCGGCCCCTGTGCGAGCAGGTGCCGGGGGCGCTGCCGTGCGCCGGTCATGGCGGGTGGGAAGACGTCGAGGTCCCGCTGGACCGGTTCGTGGCGGCCCTCTGCCGGAACACCGTCCGCCCGTACCGGCTTCGGGTGGGGCCGTCGGTGCTGCGGTGGGTCACGCGCCCGTACTTCGGTCTGGAGGCCGAGCAGCTGGCGGCGGCCGGGCACCGGGAACGCGCCGCCGAGCGTCTGGCGGCGGCCCGCCGGCGCGAGGAGCAGGACCAGGCCACACACATGGGACACATCAACGCCCTGCTGCAGCGCCAAGCCACGTTGGCCGGGGTGGTCAGCGCGTACGTGCACCACGAGACCGGGCAACCGGTCAAGGTCGGCCGGGATCCGGATCCCGCGTTCGCGATGGGTGTGTCGGTCACGGTGCACGGTGAGCTGTACGGGGTGATCTGCCCGGTGGCCAGTCGCATCCCCGCGCAGCGTGAGCAGCTGGACGGGCTGGTCCTGTTCGCCGCGACGGAGCGGGAAGCCGACCGGATCACCGCGCAGGCACCCCGAGGGCAACGGGTCGTCGTCCTCCAAGTACCGCAACAGCCGACCGCCTCTGCCCCGACCCCGGCGGAGGGGGCAGTGAGCGTGACCCGGGTCGGCCAGGGACAGGCGGCTATCAGCATCCGGGAGGCGGTCCGCATCATGACCGGAGTCGACCGCTACTGACCCGGCCCCGGCAACGACAGGCGTTGTCCCCGTCTCGATACCGAGGCCTTGGTCCAACGCTTGACGCGGCCTGAGGTGCCACGGCCCAGGCCACTTGGGCGTGGTGGCGTTCTCCTGGGCGGGGATCCGGACGTCCAGGTAGACGGCGGCGCTGGGGCCTCCCTCCCCATCGGCGGAGGTCAAGCGGATCCGCACCTGGGAGTCGGCTGGCGGTTCCAAGCCGGTCGCCGTCAGGACCCGCCGTGAGCGGGGCGCGCCGCTCACGGAAGCTGCGCGCGCCGACCGGGGCAAGGCCAGACACCGGCACCGGCCCGCGGACTGGCACCAGCTGAGATCACCCGCGCGGGCATCAGGAGGTGGCGGTAGCCGCCCGTCCCGGCCGCGCCAGGTCCTTCAGTGAGCGGTGCGGGCTTGGAAACAGCCGGGCGGCCGAAGTCGGGCCGGGAGACGGCCTGGCCTCCGGCGTCGTCACCCGCGCTGCCAGCGGTGGCGAGGCCTGGTGGCGGATTTCGGTACGGACCACCCCCGAGTCCCGGCCCACCATCCCCGGGCTCGACCTCGCGCCCACGCTGCCGGCCTCCGGACCGGTCAGCACCGGCGACATCGAGCTGCTCCTCGCCCACGCCGCCGTGACGGTAGGCGCCGTCACCACTGCCCGCTACAGCACCCGCGAGAACCCGTCGGCGCTCAAGTACGGGGTCCACGCCGAGTTCGAGGACGAGACGGCCGCGTTCCTCCAGCTGCAGTGGGTGCTCCGGCCCGGAGAGGAGCGGCGGGATCACAACGCGGGGCTGGCACCGCGACGAGGTGTAGTCTGCGCCGTCGAACCGCCAGCCGGGTGATTTGCCGTGCTCGACACCGTTCCCGTGGAGGAGCCCAGGCGATCGGTCTCCTGGCCAGCCCTAGCCTCCCGGCATGGACACAGCGAACATGCCGGCGGGCCTGGTCTCGGGGATCCACGCGAGCGCCTGCGAGGCAGTCCGGGACCTGACGGACGCCCTGCGCTACGCCCAGGGCAACAGTCCCTTCAATGTCCCGCGGATGGTGCTCTACCGTCTGGGCGACGCCATCGACACCCTGTCGCAGATCACCCGGGTGATCACACTGCACTACCGTCAGAACGGGTGGGCGGAGCAAGACCTCACTTCGTACCTCCAGCCCCGCCAGGAGCGGCCCCGGACAGGCGAGGCCGCGGAAAGCGATCACCACTACCTCGCCGGTCTCCTTGGCCGTCCCTGCCCGAGCGACAACGGTTCGCCAACCGGTCTTTACGACTGGGGCCGCATGGAGGCCGAGAACCCCAACCTGCCAGAGGTCGTCAACACCCTCGCGTGCCTGTACGCGCTGCGTGCCGCCTTCTCCGAAGAGCCCGAAGCGGTCTTCGCTGACCTTGACGAACCGACACGCACCGTGGCACGAGGTGTGGCCCAACATCTGCTGCGGGCACCGGCCGAAGAGCCGTGCGACCTCTGACGACCGTGTTCTGCGGGTCTGTGGCTGCGTAGGTGAGAGCGGGCTCTGGTCCACTTCTTGTGGTGCGACCGCTCTGAGTGATCGACGGAGGTTTCAGGGGGACGTGGGTCTTGAGTCAGAACGGCGGGTCGTCGCTGTAGCTGCCGCCCGTCCAATTTCCGTCCCAGGCACGGGCGGCTCTGAGCTGGGTGTGGTGCTCGCGGGCCACGATGTCGGACTTGTTCTCCAGTCCGCTGGTGTCATGGCCCCATGTCCTCAGCGCGTCCAGGACGCAGTCTCGGTGCTGCCGGTCGGTGCAGGTGGCCAGGAGGCGGCGGGCGTGGTCGGCCATCTCGGCCTGGTGCTGGGTGAGGAGGGGGTGCTCGATGAGGGGGATGGCGGCGACCAGGGCGGTGCGGCGAACGTCGGCATCGTCATGACCCAGAAGGGGATGAACAGCGGAGAAAATCGCCGGGCGTGCGTCCCGGAAAGCACGCATAGGCTCGTACTCGGCCAGGAAGTCTCCGTCGAAGAAGCATTCGCCGGCGGCGACGCACTCATCGTCGGCGTCGTAGGCGGTGTCACCGAGCCAGTCGAGCAGCTCCACGAGCGTTGGGCGGTTCTGTGTCCCACCGCCGGGGTTGTCCTTGGCCACCGTGATGGCCGGATGGTTGAGGATCGCCGCGACACAAAGCGCCACGGGGACGGTGGCCTCGTAGATGCTGTTCTGGTGAGTCACGGGCCCCAGGGCGTCGCGGAGGGCGGATTCCCTGACGGTCGGGTCAGGGTCAGTGAGGAGCGTCAGCGCCGCCGGCAGGGCTTCGCCCGTCCCGTAGGCGGTGAAGATCGATGCCCAGTCCGTAGTGTCCAGCAGTGTCTGAAAGGGAGGGAGCTCGGCGGGGTGAGGCGGCTCGGTCTGTCTGCGGCTCAGGGTCACAGGCTGAGGCTATTGCGTCGACGATCCGGACCCGTGCCCGGGTGTCACGTGTAGAGCAGGACTCGCTTGCGCAGAAGCTCGAAGCCGGCGCGGCCGAACATCTGGCGCTTGACCATCTTGATCCTGTTGACATGGCCTTCGACGACTCCGGAGTTCCACGACTGCGAGAGTCCGGCGGTGACGGCGTCGAGATCGCGTTCCAGGTGCCGGGCGAACCGTTGGAGGCTGGGCAGGTCGGTGGTGGTCGCGGCTTCGATCCAGGCCGGCAGCTGGTGGCCTTGCAGCTGGGTGAGCATGTGGGCGAACGAGCCCACGTGACAGCGAGTGCGTCCAGCTCAGGGCAGTTCGCCAGTACCATCTTGAGCTGGAGTCGGTCACCTTCGGCCAGGGCGTCGGGGTGGGTGAGGATCCAGCGGGTGACGGCACGGGCGGACGGCGGCCCGGGGCCGACCGGCTGGGGCTTGCTGCGGAGGTTCCGGCTGAGGTAGGCGCGAACGCTGCTGTAGCCGTCCGGGTAGCCCTGTTCCTTGATCTCCTCCCACAGCTTCCAGGCGTTGGTGCAGCCCTTCGTGATGCACCAGCGTCACCCGGCTGCATGGCGAGCTGGTCGCCGAGCAGGCTCCCGTCACCTACGGCATGGTCCGAGCTCACATCGCCACCTTGCGCGGGGCTCCGTCGTCAGCACCGCCGAGGGCGCCGACGGTGCGGCAGGTGACCGGCTGGATCACCCGACATCCCGAGGCCCTGGCCGGGGAAGACCGAGCCGGCCTGAAGGACCTCCTGGCCCGCTGTCCCGAACCGGACACAGCTGCCGGACACGTCCGCGACTTCGGCGAGATGCTTACCGACCGCCTCGGCTCCACACTCCCGGCCTGCATCGACGCAGTCGAAGCCAGCCGGCTGCCCGGCCTCACCGGCTTCGCACTACACCTGCATCGGGACCTCGACGCCGTGACCGCCGGCCTCACTCTCGACTGGAGCTCGGGCAGCATCGAGGGTGCCGTGAACCGTCTCGAGAAGATCAAGCGGCAGCTCTACGGTCGGGCCGGATTCGAGCTCCTACGCATGATGATCTTGCTTCAGCAGTGCATCACCCGGGTGCCGACTCACCTCCCGCCACGCCCCAGGTCAGAGTTCGGCCGTCCAGATTCCGACAGGATAGTCGCTCGGAGGCAGCCACAGCTGAGGCTGTGACTCGCGATGCCTCTCGTCAGCCTGCGCATCCCAGTGGAAATGACCCTCGGCATCAGGCCACGCAACTTGCAGCACGGGCAGAGGCGGTCGCCGGTAGAACCCAAGGGCCTGCCCGAAGAAGGTCCGGTACCAGCCGCGATCAACCTGCCTGAGCGTGACTCGATGACCGACGACAACATCAGGATGGCTCTGGCCATCCGCCAGTGCTTCGCCCGCGGCAGACTTCTCCCCGAGGGTGTTGAGCATGTGGTGCATGGCGCGGACATCGAGCCCGAACATGGCGAGTTCAGGTCCGCCGTGCGTGTGCGCGAGGCCGACGGTGTATGCGAATCCAGGACCGATCTCGTCTTCGGGAACCATCACAACGTGCCATCCGTGCTGCTGCACATGCTCGATGACCGTCAGATCCATGCGGTCCGCTTCGTCCCGGTCGCCGCAGTCATGGCAGAGGACACAGCGGCACTGGAACGGATCATCAGTCATGTGCGGAGGGTACGGGGTGAGCCCTCACGTCGAGCCACCCGGGTTTGGACCCCTCTCAATCGAACAGGGCCATCACCCTCCGCGACGGCTCCCCAACATCCGTGCCAGAACCTGTTTCTGACCTACGCAGCCATCGGCCATGGGCTCCTTCCTCCTGAACCGCTACCGGTCGGTGTCCGCCCGCCTGGAGGCGGAGGACCTGCGTGCTGTCCGGCGGATCATGGGCGTGCGTTGGGCGAGCGACGCGGCCGGCGCGCTGGCGGCTGGAGCCGTGTGGACAGCCCTGTGGGTTCTTGCCTCCCGCGGCGTGCTGTCGCTGTCCCAGGCCGCGACGGCCGTCATCGGTGTCCAGGCGTGCCAGCGGGCGACCGGCGCATGGGTGCGGGCCGGGTCCGAACTGTTCCGCACCGCGCTGCGGCTGGACGACTGGCAGCGCTTCTGCCGGCGCGCCGCACTCCTGCGTTGTAGCCGCGGCCCCGTGCAGGCGGGGCCGGATGGGCCGGACGCGATTGTCGCAACCGCAGTCGGCTTCACCTACCCCGGCAGCGACCGGACGGCCCTGGACGGCATCGACCTCAAGCTCCGCCGCGGAGAGGTCGTCGCCCTGGTCGGCGAGAACGGGTCCGGAAAGACCACCCTCGCCAACCTCCTCGCCGGCCTGTACTTGCCCACCACCGGGGTGGTGTCGTGGGACGGCCACGACCTGGCCACCTGCGACGCGCACTCCGTTTGGTCCAACATCGGCCGGGTCCCCCAGAACTTCACCCGCTGGCCGATGACCGTCCGGGAGAACATCACCCTCGGCCGAAACCAGGCCGAGCCTGGGGACAAGGCAGTCCTGGAGGCCGCGGAAGCGGCCGGCGCAACCACCATCATCGACAGTCTCCCCGAAGGCCTCGACACCCTGCTCGCCCGGTCCTGGTGGGGCGGACATGACCTCTCCGGCGGGCAATGGCAGCGCCTGGCCATCGCCCGGGCCTTCCAGCGCGACGCACCCGTTCTCATCCTCGACGAGCCAACCTCCGCCCTCGACGCACGTGCCGAGCACCACGTTTTCGAACGTCTCCGGACCCTTGCGACGGGACGCACCACCGTGTTCGTCACCCACCGTTTGGTCAACACCCGCCTCGCGGACCGGATCATCGTCCTGGACCGCGGGCAGGTCATCGAGGAAGGTGACTTCGCCTCGCTGGTGTCCGCCGGCGGTCTCTTCGCCGACTTGTACCAGCTGCAGCAGGGTTCAGGAGAAGCGGCCACACCGCGGGCGTAGAGACGGGGGCCGGCCCGTGCTGGTCACACCAGAACGGCGGCAGGGTTAGCGGCCCTGCCCCGGCCCCCGCTCGGTACCCGGCCCCACTGGGGCGATCACCCGCCACAACACCGGGCACCGCCCACACCCTAACCTGAGGGCCCCACGTGCAAAGGAGCTGGTCATGAGCGACCGCAGCCGTATCGATCCCCTGCCCGCAGCCGCGGCCCACCAGCCTCCCACCCGCCGCCGCCGCTCCCTTTTCCTCGACATGGGCACCTGGCAGGAAGCCAGCACCAAAGCCAAAAACGAACACCTCACCGGCGCTCGCGTCCTGGAAGTCCTGCTCCTGAGCTACGCCGCCGGCCACATCACCCTCGAACCGGCTGACGCCCAAGGCAGCGACTTCACCGCCGTAGGGGTCAACCTCGCCGACAACGCCGTCGCCCAAGCCGAAACACGCCGCGCGACCGACCAGGCCACGGCCTCCCTTTCCGAACTCGCGCGCCGCCTCCTCTCGGGCTACACCCAAGGCACCACCACCGTCACCCTCACCGCCAGCGGCACAGCCTGATCGACCAACTTCCACGCATGCCAGTGGTCCGGTCCCGCCTATCCGTCAGACGCCCGACAGAAGCCAACCGCCTCCCCCTCCTCAACCACTCCCTCTCCCTACATAAATAAAGTCCGGCCGGTCACCGCCACCGAAGAGGGCACCTGACCAGTGCAAATGCAAGGTGCGGGATCAGTTCGGTGTCCCGGGCAGATTCCCCCTCTTACCTCCCCTCAATATCCCCCTCCTGCCTCCCCCGCTTCTTCCCCCTCAGCCGCCCAAGGCCGTGCGGGGGTTGGCGAACCCCGTGCGCATGGCGCGGCATCGCGGGTGCCGATCACCGCGTCGATGGCGATCATCTGCCGGAGCAGCAGGCACTCACACCTGGTAGGGACTCAAGCAGCCCAGACGGGCAAGCTCGCGATGGCCACCTCGGTCAGGCTGAGGCCTGTGCCGGGGTGGCCTCGTGCTGGGCTGAGCGGGCGGCCTAGTACTGTGACCGCATAGGTTCACCGGGTTGCTCGTTGTGCTGGTTGGAAGCGATGTCGCTTCCAACCAGCAGGGGAGGCGGGATGGCACCACCGGTCAAGGTCCGCAGGCTGACGGAGCAGGAGGGACAGAAGCTCCAGCACATCGTTCGGCGGGGCAGTACCAGCTCGGTGCGGTTCCGGCGGGCGATGATGCTGCTGGCCTCGGCCGTCGGCAGCACGGTCCCGGTGATCGCGCGGCTGGTCCAGGCGGACGAGGACACCGTCCGCGACGTGATCCACCGCTTCAACGAGATCGGGCTCGCATGCCTTAACCCTCAGTGGGCCGGAGGCCGTCCCCGCCTGCTGAACCGTGACAACGAGGACTTCGTCATCCAGACGGCCACCATCCGCCCGACCATGTTGGGCAAGCCCTTCACCCGCTGGTCGGTCCGTAAACTGGCCGACCACCTGCGCCGCAACATCGCCAGGCCCATCCGGATCGGCCGCGAGACCCTGCGGTGCTTACTGACCCGCCGCGGGATCACCTTCCAGCGGACAAAGACCTGGAAGGAGTCCCCGGACCCCGCCTTCGACGCCAAGCTCGCCCGGATCGAGTACGCGGTCAACGAGCGTCCGGACCGCACGTTCGCGTTCGACGAGTTCGGGCCGCTGGGCATCCGCCCGACCCGCCGGCTCCTGCTGGTCCGAACATAACCGGCCCGACCGTCTGCCGGCCACCTACCGCCGCACCCACGGCATCACCTACTTCCACGGCTGCTACTCCGGCGGCGACGACAAGCTGTGGGGTGTCAACCGGCGCCGCAAGGGCATCGACCACACCTGGGCCGCCCTGCGATCGATCCGCGCCGCCCGCCCGGACGGCGCTCCGATCTACGTGATCCTCGACAACCTCTCCGCCCACCTGAACTGGAAGATCGGCAGGTGGGCGGCCAGGAACAAAGTCGAGCTGTGTTTCACACCCACCTACGCGTCCTGGGCCAACCCCATCGAGGCCCACTTCGGGCCCCTGCGGCAGTTCACCCTGGCCAACTCCAACCATCCGAACCACAAGGTCCAGACCCGGGCCCTGCACAACTACCTGCGCTGGCGCAACCAGAACGCCCGCCACCCTGACGTCTTGGCCGCCCAACGACGCGAACGCGCACGCGTCCGCAGCGAACGAGGTCGCCGCTGGGGCGGCAGGCCACTGCCGGCCGTGGCCTGACCCCGCTCAACCCGGCGAGGTCACAGCATTAGTCGTCGAACTCGAAGCCCGAAGCCTCCGCACGGGTAATGATGTCGCGGACTGCCTCGGGGCTCGTGATGACGGATTCGACGGCTGTCTTGAGTCGCGCGAGGTCGCTCGAACTGCCGACCACGCAGAACATGCCAGCCTCGCTGTCGAAATCGACGTGCTCGGCAATATCCGGCCAGGCAAACCGCACGAGACCTTCCCAGAAGTACCCGTTCGGCTCGTGTCCGGCGGCAAATAACGCGGCATCGGCAGCCAGGCCGCCGGCATTCAACGTCAGCGAGTGCTCGCCATCGAAGTCATGGAGGTGGATGGTCACAGCGCGATCGTCTCACCCCAGCACGCGAACCGTTCGCCCGGTTCCTCACAGCTCGCGAACCCGGTGAACCTTCCCGGTCACAGCAGTAGCGCAGGCAGGCAAAAACGGCCGTTTTTGCCTGCCCGAGTGTGCCCCTCCAGCGAGGTGCGGGCCGGGAGGTCGCCTACAAGGACATCGCAGCAGGACCTCGAGGACGTCCCGCTCCAGCCGCGTGGGCGCCCGGCCCTCGTCCCGGGTGGTCATCGTCCTCCACGGCCAGAAGGGCGAACTCAGGCAGTCCTACAGAGAAGGTCAGTCCCCAGGGGTAAGTTCACGTAATTCCCCATGGCCTGGCGCTGGTCCCGAGTACTGCTATCCCTGTGCAGCTTCCCCGAGCATGCTCTCCTGCGGCGGGGACTGGGCCTCGACGATGAGCACTGTCATGCCAGAGTCGGTCCAGGTCTCGTGTTCCTCGCCTGCGGCCCAACAGGCAGCTTGTCCCCTCGTCAGGGCCTCGGGTTCACCGTCTGTGCCGCTGACCCACCCCTGGCCTTCTGTGACGATGAGGACCTGTGGCACTGGCGCAATATGCCGCCCGATGCGTCCGCCTGGCGCCAGGTGCATGATGTTCACGGCGGAAGAACCGCTTCCGACGTGAACACGGACGCGTCGAACACCTTGGCTGCCGTAGGCCGTCGTCTGTGAGCCGACAAGCGTGTCGATGTCGAGGATCTTCATGTAGGAATTCTGAGGGAGCCTGTCGCACCTCGGAACGGCGGCCTGCGTGAGACAGGTGTGAGCCCTGCTGATCAGCCGGAACACAGCCACGACGACAACGGCAGTAGGCACGTTCTGGATGGACAGGCTGGTCAAGGACCTGCCCGTGGGCGTCGACCAACTACGGCAGGACCGCATCCTGGAGGAGGCTCTTGCCAGCGGATCGGATCCACTCCACCTCGCGCACGTGTTCTCGCTCGGTGCCAAAACTAGCCTCCGCTACACGACCGCCGCCGCCTCAGTCGCCGAGGACGAATCCCTCCCATGACCTGACGGACGGATTCCCGTGAGAGGCTGGGCGGCATGGGCGGGGCGTCGGACGATGAGTTTTCCCGGAAGTTTCTGGCTGCTATCCAGGTCGGTGATGTCTGCAGCGGGACCGTGGCAGAAGTGACTCCACGAGGTGTGTCGGTGACCCTGGACGGCTTCGCCGCACGTCCTCTGGGGTTCGTGGGGTCGCTGGATCTGTCCTGGGTCCGGTTCTCGGCAGCGGCAGTGGAGGCCGGCGACCGGATAACCGCCGAGGTGACTGCCATCGACCTGGAGCAAGGTCGAGCCTGGATGTCCACGGCCGCCACGGAGAACCCCGAGCTCTGGGCATTCCTGAAAGCCCTCCGCGCCGGAGAAATACTGTCGGGCCGGATCGGGTCGATCGAACGGTTCGGAGTGTTCGTGGCACTGGACGACGGCCCAAACCATCCGGTCTTCCCCGGAGTCGGGTTCATCACGATCCCCGAGCTGTCCTGGCGACACTTCGAGACAGCTTCGGACATCGTTCAAGTGGGCCAGCGCGTTAGGTGTGAGTTCCTCCAGTTCGACACAACGAACGGAGAGGCCAGGCTGTCCCTGCGAGCGACGCAGCCCGACCCGTTCCAGACCTTCGTCGAGACCACCACGGTGGGGCAAGCACTGCAGGGACGAGTTACCAAGCTGGTCCCGTTCGGAGTGTTTGTGCAGGTCACCAGCGGGATCGAGGGACTGGTCCATCTGCAAGAGCTCACCTGGACGCCTGTGGAGGCTCCAGAGGCGGTCGTTCAAGTCGGCGACGAGATCACGGTCGTCGTCACAGAGATCGACCGAGAGCGACGCAGGTTGTCCCTCTCCCGACGGCAGGCTTCTACGGCTCTCGACTGACCTCTCCAGGTCTTGCCGCAACCTACAAGCTCTGAACCGCCGCCTTCGTTCCGGCAAACTGCTCTCCCGACACCATGGGTTCGTCGCGACCACCCTTCTGCTCGTTATCCACCCTGGCCCCGACCTCGGGGGCCGCCGACTTCAGCAAGTGCAGGTCCCCGAGCTGGCCGCCCTCCAGGCGGGAAATGGTCGAGGCAGAGCAGAGGAGCCGTTCGCCGAGGTCGGCCTGACGCCAGCCGAGAGCCTGTCGGCCGAGCCGTACGAGGCCGCCGGCCTGCTGGCCCGCGGCGAGGGACTGGGCATGGCGGGTCGTCCACAGCGGGTCGGTGCTCACCAGGTTCCTCTCCGGCCAGAGGTGGCTCACAGGTCTGCCGTTCCCACCCTACGTCCTGTGACCGGGCGGGCACAGGACGTGTGCCGGATCTGCAAGGGCGGATGCGGGATCCGCACATCCACGCCCGGCAATCGCGCCGTTGTGGTGTGGTTGGTCACGCACGGCAAGAGCTCATCACCGACCAGTGAGGGGAGCACGTCATGGCGAAGGACAAGAACGACAGCGGGGGGAACGGGGGGAACAGCGGCGGCGGCAGCCACGCGAAGCCGACCCCGCCGCTGTCGACCGGCACACCGCCGCCCGGCAACTCCGACGGCCAGGTCTCCGACCCGGGCTCCGGCTCGGGCAAGCGCCGAAGGTAGCACCGCAATGCGTCTGGAACATCGCCGCAACATGCTGGCGGAGGCCATGGACGCCCAGGAGCTGTGGCCGACGGACTCCCCGTGGGTCCGCCGCGCCATCCTGGAAGACGTCCCCCGGCACCGCTTCGCTCCCGACATCCTATGGACGTGGGACGGCGCCGCCTACGTGCCCGTCGACCGGGCTCTTCAGCCCGAGGCGTGGGCCGACCTCGTCTACGCGGGCCCCTACGACTCCGCCGTCACCCAGGTCGGGGGCGGGCTGCCGACCTCCAGCCTGTCGTGCGTCTCCGTGGTCGCGGACATGCTCGACTCCCTGATCCTCGAACCCGGGCACCGAACACTCGAAGTCGGCGCGGGCGCCGGCTGGAACGCGGCCTTGCTCGCGCACCGGGCCGGCCCCGGCCTGGTCACCAGCGTGGAGGTTGACCCCGACCTCGCGGCGGCCGCGAGACAGCACATCAAGGCGGCCGGATTCGATGTCGAGGTGCAGCTCGGGGACGGGAACGCGGGCTGGGCCCAGGGCGCGCCGTACGATCGGCTGATCGCTACCTACGCGGTCGAGACCGTCCCGTGGTCCTGGATCGCCCAGACCCGGCCCGGAGGGCGGATCGTCACCCCCTGGGGGCGCCTCGGCCACGTTGCGCTCACTGTCGCCGACGACGGCCAGTCCGCATCTGGGTGGGTCCAGGGGTTGGGGATGTTCATGCCCAGCCGGGGTGTCGACCAGGGCCGCGAGCTGCACGCCATCCAGGCCGACCACCCGGCTGGCCGGACCAGACGGACCGAACGAGACGTGCGGATCCTCGGGAGCAACCTGGGACTGCTGTTCGGGCTGCGAGTCTGGGCCCCTGGCATCCGGTTCACCACCGGCAGGACGGAGGAAGGCTTCACCGCCTGGCTCCACGACGGGGCCGACTCCTGGGCCACCGTCACCGGCGGCGGCCCGGACGGAGCCCTGGTCCACGAAGGCGGCCCGCGGAACCTGTTCGAGGACGTGGAGAGCGGCTGGACGCACTGGCAGAGGCATGGCGCCCCCGGGCTCTACGACTTCGGGATGACCGTGGCACCCGGGCGGCAGACCATCTGGTGCATGTCCCCCGACGGGGGGCCGTACGCGGCTTGATCGGTCGTGCGCTGCTACAGGATGCCTGTCCATGTCCACGGGCGCGGTCCCTTTCGACCGCGTAGGCAGTCGACCCGGTGCTGTGCCTCGGGTTGCCAGCGTGGGATGCCGGCAGCGTGCTGGGCAGCATAGGTCACCATGCGGAGCTCGCGGGCCCCCGCGAGGGTGGTGTAGCCGGCCCAGGTCGTTACGTCGTGCCCGTAGGTGTCGCAGAAGGCCTCGTACTCCGCTGGTGTGACCGCGCCGGTTGTTCTGGCCCGTACGGCGGTGGAGACAAGGTCCCATTCAGGTGGGCCGGCCGAGAAGCGTTCCAGGTCCATCAGCAGCCAGCCGCCTTGGTCTAGCCGTACGACGTTGCCGGGCCAGGCGTCTCCGTGTACGGGGGCGGTGGGGAGGCCTGGTGGGAGACCGGCCTCCCACTGGCTGGCGAGGTCCGCGTACAGGTCCAGGAGCCACTGGCGGTCGTCGTTGGTCAGGGTCAGGGCGGTGGAGAGTCGTGCGGGGATGCGGACGAAGGGGTCCAGGTGGCCGATGTCGAAGTCGGGAAGGGGGAGGGCATGGAGCTCTGTGAGGGCTGTGGCGACGTCCGCGGTTGAACCATGGGCGTGGGGTGGGAGTTCCTCCCAGAACGTCACTACGCGTCCGGCTCGCTCGACGGGCTGCTCGACAGGCAGAGGTCTCACGACGGGGATGCCGTACTCCGCGAGCCACCGGGCGACGGTGATCTCGCGGTTGGCCGAGGGGAGCCGGTCGGCTGGTGCGATGCGCACGACGATCCCGCGCGGCAGCCGCCAGATCTGGTTCTCCGCCACGCGGACCGGTTCGGCGTCGCGAGTGTCGAAGCCGACTGCGGAGCAGGCTTCGTGGAGCGCGTCGAAGGCGGGTGCGGTCGGGCTTGTCATACTCGCACGGTAGCTTCGATTTCGGCCTTGAGGGCTGCGGCTTCCTGGATCTTCGGGTGTCTGCCGGCGAACTGGGCGAGCTGCCGCAGGTCGTCTGCGGCCCGAAGTGAGGTGAGGTCGCCGCCGAGGGTGAGGGCCTCGTGCCCGAGGGCGGCGGCCTCGCGGGGGTCTCCCCGCCGCATCAGCAGGGACGCCAGCTTGGTGCAGGACATGGCCTTGGAGCGTGCGAAGGTCGGCCCGTGTCCGTTCACGGCTGCGGTGAACCGCTGCTGCGCCTGGGCTGGGTCGTAGCCGCTGGTGCCGACAGATAGGTCCCAGAGGGCGTACGCGGTGTCTCCGTTGTGCTGGGCGGCGTCGTAGTACGCCATCCACGGCGGATCGTCCTCAGGACGGCGCTGGGCGAAGGCGTCATCAGCCAGGCCAACGGCCGCGATCGTCTCCGGGACGTTGCGCAGCTTGCCGAAGGCCCTTGCGCGGGCGGTGTACAGCATGGCCCGCTCGGATGCAGTCAGCCGGTCTGAACGGACCAGTCCCTTTTCTGCGTTGGTCAGGCCGTCGTCGGCGTTACCGACCCAGATCGCCTGGCGGGCGAGCAGGGAGTAGCCCTTCGCCCGAAGGTGCCAGTGCTGTCCCTCCTCGGCGCATTCCACGGCGATCTTGAAGGCCAGCCGGGCGTCGTCGTGACGGTAGACATCGAAGTGGGAGGCTCCGGCGACGAGTCCGAGCCGTGCCACGGCCCCGAGGAACTCAGCACGATGGTCGGTTCGGGGCAAACGCGGCCGGCCCCGGCGTCGCCCGGACGTCGTGCTCGGTGACCGCGGGTACGACCACGACAAGTACCGCCGTCTCGTGTGGGAACTTGGGGTGAAACCGGTGATCGCCCGCCGCGGGACCGAGCACGGTTCCGGGCTCGGCACTCGCCGCTGGGTCGTGGAGCGCGCGTTCGCCCACCTGCACTGGTTCCGCCGCCTGCGGATCCGTTGGGAGATCCGCGACGACATCCACGAAGCGTTCCTCAAGCTCGCCTGTTGCATCATCTGCTGGCGGCGCCTGACGAAGCTCGTGCCTCAGCCGTCGCTGTGCAAGCTGAAGCCGCGGTCCTGAATCACCGGGAACGTTTTCTCCGCAGCGGCAAGCCAGGCATCGATCTCGTCGTGGGAGGACCGGATGGCGCTGATCAGTTCCATGAGGGCGTCCAGCTTCTGCCTGCCGACGTTGAGGTGTAGCTCCTCAAGCGAAACTTCCTGGTACGGCATGCGCAGCTGCCACCAGAAGCGCATCAGGTAGCGACACTCCTGCGGCTCCCGGTCATCCGCGAGGCGACTGTGAACGACTGCTTGGACCCACTGCCGCTGGTCATCGTCGCGAAAGCCGTCTCTCAGGTCAGTCAACGTCACGGTCGGACAGTATCAACCGCGCTCATCGGCAGGCCCTATGAGGTCATTTCGTTAGGAGTTCTAAGGGGGCCGGGGTGCGGCAACGCACCCCGGCTACCCGACTGAACAGGGTGAGCACACCCGCCGGCAGCAGGCCCGGCCGGAGGGCCCAGACCGAGCCTATGTATGTGCTGCGGGGGCTCCTAGCGGGGCCAGAGGAAGGTACGCCGTGCCACCCGGCGCTGAGACCTCCGCCGCCGGAGCCTCGCTGTGGCGGCACCGGGACTTCTGCCGGTACCTGACCGGGCAGGCCACGAGCGTGGCCGGCAGCTCGGTCACACCGACGGCGACTTCAACCGCCGTTCCATCCGATCCCCTGGAGCGCACCGTGCTGACCGACAACACCGGACCCGTCGCGGACCTTCCGCCGCCGCAGTCCGCCGACGACACCTCCGAGGCCGCGGCAGCCCGGGCGGCGATGTTCGCCCGGCTCGAGGAGAGCGGAGAGCTGAGCCGCGGTCCGGTACGAGAAGCTCTGCTCGCGCTGCCACGCGAGATCCTGCTGCCGCACGCCTACGTCCGCGTCAGCGGCCCGGGCGCGGACCCAATCGACTGGCGCTTCCTCGACGGCTCCCACCCCGACGACCGTCAGGAGTGGCTCGAGCTGATCCACAGCGACGAGTCGATCCTGCTCCAGCGCGACGGCGAACCCCTCGACGACCTCCCCCGCGGGCCCGTGACCGGCAGGCACATGACGTCCATGTCCACCTATACCCCCGCCACGGTCGAAGCCCTCCAAGCCATGGAGCTCGGGCCGGGGCAGCGGTATCTGGAGCTCGGGCCGGGCCCTGGCGTCTCCCTCGCGCTCGCCGCCGCCATCACCGGCCCCGGACTCGCCACCGGCGTGGAGCGGGACAGACACATGGCGGCCTTCGCCCAGCGGAACCTGGACCGTCTCGGTGTCGGGGCGCAGGTGATCGAGGGTGACGCGCTCAAAGGGCACGAGACGAGGGCGCCATACGACCGGATCCACTCCGGCATCGGCGTGCCGTGTGTCCCGGTGCCGTGGGTGGAGCAGCTCGCACCGGGCGGCCGGCTGCTCAAAGTTCGCCGTCCTTCCCGATGTGTCCGCCGTGGGCGCCGCGACCACCGGCCTTGTCACGCTCGGTCCCACGGGATCCCAAGTCACTGGCCCTGCGGCCTGCGCGCCGTCCAAGCAGGAGGCCCAGGCGCGTGCGGCACTCGCTCTCCTTGCCGGACTCGCGGGAGTTGCGGTGCCCGGACAGGGACCATCTGCGGAGCGACCCTCTCGCCGCCTGGCCTTGCCGGGGATGGTGACCGAGGTCTTCGAGCGGCATCTCCGCCACGGGATGGAATCAGGGTAGGGACCGGGGCCGGTGCTGGAGGAGGAGCTGCTGCGCCGCGCCCGCGCCGGACGGCTGCGCCACCGCGACATGTACACGCTGCTGTTCGACGCACGGGGTGCGCGCTGGGATGCGGTGCGCAGGGCGGCGCTGGAACGGGCTGCCGCGATGCCGCCGGCGGCGGCCACGATGCTCCACTGGTACGCCGAGCAGCACAACGTGGAGAACGGGCTAACCTACGAGGAGCAGAGCCCGGATCCTGAGGGCCGTCACCAGGTGTGCGCCCGCCTGCGGGCCGAGCAGGATTGGGCTGGTTCGGTGCGTACCGCGTGGTCGCGCAAGACGGCCCGCCACTACGCCGCCTGCGCCCTCCTGGCCCAGATGTCCGCGCTGCCGGAGCCGACCGCGCCGGTCAGGGACGAACCCGCGCCGCATCCCCTTCGTGATTTGGTTGCATCAAGAATCTCTGGACCTCTACCAGGGCGGGGGCGTAGCCGTCGGAGGTGTCCACGAGCAGGTTTGGGGCGTCCAGACTGATGGGGACGGACTGATCGGGGTCGTAGAGGCCGGCCTCCATCGGCCTTGGGACTGGTAGGCGCGCATGTTCAGGAGTCGCGAATTCTCTATAGGTGTCGGTCGGTTGTCACCCTGCGCCGGTTCTCTCCGGCATCATGAACGCTATGGACACCGAGATACTGGTAGACGTCTGGCAGCGGCTTCTCGCCGACCCTCGCAAGTCGTGGGTTCTGTTCGAGCATGGCACTTGCGTCGTGCTAACCGCTCCCGATGGGGAGCTTGCTGAACAGGCCACCGAGATCCTGAGGAAGTTTGGCCCGGCGCATGCCGGATCTTCGGCAGGAGACTTTGGGGTGATCAACCTTAAGGACGTCGAAGGATGGGTCGTCACCGGTCATCACAACGACGTCCTTACCTATGTCGGCCCTGACGAGCCTCAGGACCAGTCGGAGATCACTGTCGGGCTGTTTGGGCGATCGAAGCGTCATCGCGACGGCACCGAACTGCACGTCGTCCATGTTGAGGACAAGCGAGCCTCAGCAAACCCTGGGTAAGTACCCGCGTGTCAGCAGCGGTGATCGCCAGGGGCATATCGGCTCCACGTTCCTCCGACTTCGGTAACCGATCGGGTGGCCGTCTTGTCGTGGTAACCGAGGGCCTCACCGGGGAACACGCGACACCTCAACATGCGAGTCCACCAGTCCCGAGGCCGAACGGGTGCGGTTCCTCCGAAGGGAACGGCTGAACTCCCAGAACGCTGACTGGGACTGTGTTCACGGCGGCCTCTCGTCTCTACCGTGATGGTGGAGGAGGGGTTGCGGATGGGCTCGCTGTTCGAGGAACTGGAAGCACGCGAGGCGGCTGCCCGGGTGCGCGTGGAGGAGCTCGAAGCCGAGCTCGCCGAGCTGTCGGGACAGCTGAGTCTGGCCCGGGAGAGCCTGGAACGGTTACGGATTGCCCGGGAGACGGTCGCCGAGGTGCTCGCGGACTTGACCCCGGAAAGGCTGGCAGCGGATGTCGGCGCCGACCAGCCGACCCTGGGTGAGCCGGCGGTGTCCGCGTATGCCGGGGCCGAGCGGCGAATCATCGGGGTGCTGACCGTTCCGAACTGGCAGCCCGGGATGGGGTCGGACGTCCTGCCGCAGGTGTATCGAGACATTCTGGAGGTGGTGGCAGATGCCCCGGTGCCGATCCGCGCCAAGCAGATCGTGCCCAGGATCGGGCTGCCGGCCGAGACCGGGAAGATCGAGGGCACCCGGTCGAAGCTGAAGCGGCTGGTGGAGCGCGGCTGGCTGGACGAGGACACGCCCGGGATTTTCACCCCGGCCCGCCGACGGACGACTGAATCGCCCAACTCCCATTAACAGCAGGGCTCTTCCGCTCCTACATTCGAAGGTGCGACCCAATCGATGCTGGACGGGAAGAGCCCTGGAGATGACACCGTAGGACACGCATGCCACCACTGACCCCTTTGCCTGCTCCCTCAGTGCCTTCGAGACGCTGATACGCACCCTGTCAGGTGGCGACGCGAGCACGTGGACCCACGCCGAACTGGAGGAACACCTCGACGCGGCCGGACGGGACCTGCTCCGACTGCTGCTGCACGACCACCTGGAGCTGCGCGGCCCGCCAGGAGAAGCAGGTCCGCACCGGTGGCGGTCCGGTCGTGCTTGGGCCTGAGGGCCAGGTCCGGCCCTGGCGAGAAACCGGCCACCAGCGCTGGCTGGCCACCGTGTTCGGGCTGGTCCGCGTTACTCGGGTCACCCACCGCGGCCCCGGCGCCTGCAACGTCCACCCCGCCGACACCGCGTTGTCGCTCCCCGCCGGCCGGCACTCCACCGGTTTACGGCGGCTCGCTGTCACCGAGGCCGTCCGCGGCTCGTTCGACCAGGCTCACGACGCGATCGAGCGCCGCTGCGGGAACGTGCTCGGCAAGCGCAGGCTGGAAGAGCTCGTGGTCGCCGCCGCGGTCGACATAGACGGCTTCTACCAGGCCAGGATCCCCGTCCCGTGCAGCCGCGAGATGCCGCTGGTGGTCCAGGTGGACGGCAAGGGCGTGGTCATGCGCCCCGAGGCCCTGCGCGAGGCCACCAGACGAGCCGCCGAGAAGGCAGCCAGTAACCACCGCGGCCGACTCGCGCCGGGCGAGAAGCCGAACCACAAGCGGATGGCAACCGTCGCCTGCGTCTTCGACACCCGCCCCACACCCAGGCGCCCGCACGACGTGATCCACCCTCCCGGCGGCCGCGGCGGTGAACGCCCCGGGCCCCGGGCAGAGAGTAAGTGGTGCACCGCCTCGCTGGTCCGTTCGCCCGGGCAGGTCATTGCCGACGCTTTCGACCAGGCCCAGGCCCGCGACCCCAAGTATCTACGGCTGTGGGTCGTCCTGGTCGACGGGGCCCGCCATCAGCTTGACCTGATCGAAGCGGAGACCGGCCGACGCGGCGCCACGGTCCACGTGCTGCTGGACTTCGTGCACGTTGCCGAGTACGTATGGGCCGCCGCTCACGCCTTGCATAAGCCGGGCACCACCGAAGCCGAGGCATGGGCGGCCGACCGTCTGACCTCGATCCTGTCGGGTGACGCGGCCCGCGCTGCCGCCGAGATGACCACCGAGGCCAAGCGAATGCACCTGCCGGTCTCGGGGCGCGAGGCCGTCCTGCGACTGCCACCGCTACCTGACCGGTCACCTCGACCAGTTCCACTACGACACCGCGCTGAAGAACGGGTGGCCGATAGCCGCCGTCGCGGTCGAGGGTGCCTGTCGCCACCTGATCGCCGACCGCCTCGACATTACCGGCGCCCGTTGGGGCCTGCCCGGAGCCGAAGCCGTCCTGCGACTGCGTGCTGTCGTCTCCAACGGTGACCTTGCTCTCTACTGGGCTACCACGCAGCCCGCGAGCACGAACGCCCCTACCCCACTCCCGACCAGCGTAATTACACCCTCACCGTTTGATCACCCGGCAAGCTCCAACCGTGTTCAGTCAACAGACCCAGGCTGTCGTCCGTCCGTCGTGCGCCCGTCCAGCCGACTCTGAACCTCCCCGGCCATGACCTCGACCGCGACAGCGGGATCACCGGTCTCCAGAACGATGCGGCCCTCGGCCAGCGGGTGGGCGATCACCGAGTACACGCCGGGACCGGCCGCGATTCCCGAGAACCCCTCCGTGCCGAAGTCGCGCCATAAATCGGAGGTGCACACGCTCAGGGTGTTCATGCCCTTCCACGGATAGAGCGAGGACAACAGCGGATCGGCGACCGCGGCCTGGAGGAGCAACCACATCGATGGTGACGCCCAGTCACCTTCCGAATGAGGCGGCCGATGGCTGTCCAGCAGCTCGTCCCACACCTCGTTATGACTGCGACCGGTAGCTGAGTTCATTGCTCAACGATCCTGCTCACCGCTGGACAGGGTCAAGGTCATCTGCAATCGCGGCCGTCACTCGAAACGAGCCGCACCCAGGCCGGATTCGCCGGCCCGGCAAGCTCAAGGTACTCACCCTGGGAACAGGCCCACAGCGTGCCGCGTGTCGGCACAGACGGACATAATGCCGCTGTGGACCTGAGACCGGAGCTGCTGCCCCCGCCCGTGAGCCAGCAGCGGCTGAACAAGCTGCGTGCTGAAGTTGAGCGGATCGCTGAGCTGCTGGTCGCCTGCCCAGAAGCGGCGGGCGAGGCGATCGCGGAGTTCAACGCAATGACCGGTCACGACTACGTGGCTCTCGACTTCGCTGAGTACGACGGAAACAGGAGCCTGAAGGATCTCGCGAAGGAGGCGGCCCGGCCGGCTCGCCCTGTGGTTGCGGACATCACCCGGGACGAGCTCGTTGAGATCGTTCGCAGACTCCTGACCGCCTCCGCAGAGAGCGACCACTACCTGCGGCTCCTTGAAGCGAACGTGTCGCATCCCCGGGTGAGTGACCTGGTCTTCTACCCCTCAGACGTCCTTCAAGGCCCGTCTGCGGAGCAGATTGTCGATGAAGCACTGAGCTACCGGCCGATCGCGCTCTGAGCGACTCGAACGCCACCGTCACCCTCCGCGCCCCCTCCCCAAGATCTGTGCCAGAACCTCAGAATCGGCACCATGCGGGCCGGAATCCGGATCACCCGCTCGTGCGCGGGGATCCCCGTCTTGTGGCCGGCCACCCACTCGGTGGAACCGACCAGGTCCTTGAGGAGGGCGTCGGCTTCCTCGCCCTGGAGGACCAGGTCCGCGCTCTCCTCTTCCACCCATACCGTCGGTGATCCCCGCCCACCGGTGTTGGGGTCGATCCCGACGAACCGTAGCGTCATCACGTACTCCCCTGGGACTCGGTTGCGCGTAGTTGCGCAGACCGTCCCGCAGGCCGGAACCGGCGTCAAGGGCACCTCCCCGGCCGGGGCGCTGTCAGGCGAGATCTCGGCGGGGGCTTCGCCCTGACCGGCACCGTCCCCCGGCGAGGCCCCCGGCGCTGTTGGGGGCATTGTGCCGTACGGCCGCGGTTGGCGAGAGGCGGTCTTGTGCCGCCGCTCGCGCCTGGCTGAGGCTTGGCTGATCACACACCAAGGGGGGTGCCTCGATGGGACGGTTCAAGCCGAAGAAGCAGCGGAGCAACCAGCCGCCGCGTCAGCGGTTCCACATCGACGACCGGGCCGTCAGCCAGGCGGAGATCCTGGCGGCCGGGGAGCAGCTGAGCAACAACGTCGACGACCACGGCCGGCTGCTCTACATGAACTCACCCGTGCTTGGACTGGGGCAGGTCGCCACCGGGATCGACCCGGACACCGGCACCCTGCAGACCACCGACGGCGAGGACCCGATGCCGGTGGCCCTCTTCGAGCCCGAGCGCGCGATGATGTCCCGGATCCCGGGCGGCGCGCCCACCGAGATCCAGGTGGAGGGCGCCATCGCATTAGGGATGCGGCGCTTCCCCCGTGGCGTCGCCGATCTGCGGACCATCCCCGGCTGAGCCCTCCACCGGCTCGCCGATGACCGGATCGAGCTGCGCTCCCCCGACGGCGGTGTCTACTCCCGCATCACTGTCCCGGCCTCGCCCGACTGGTACTCCGCCGTCCTGCACCACGGGTACGCGGTGTGCTTCTCCGGCCCGCAGCTCGGCGTGCGTACCCCGCCCGGTAGCTCGCCGGTGAAGTACACCGACGCCGAGCGGTTGGAGGAGTTCCGCACCGCCCGCGGCCGCGGCCTGGTCGCTGGCGGCATCATCGCCTACCGCAACAACCGCTGACCGCTCCGGACGACCGAGGAGAAGACTGCATGCCTACAGGAGTAGCCGTCGTCTGCGACACGGACGACTGCCTCGCCGTCTATCTGGCGGTGGAGACCGGCAACGACGGAGACGAGCGCTCCGCGAACGATGTCTCCCAGCTGGCGCGCAAGGCGGCCGAGGACGACGGCTGGGTGCTCAGCTTCGGCTTTCAGCAGCCGGTGATGACCTGCCCGGGATGCGCGGACGGCCGCGGCCCGGTCCGGGAACGCGGCGCCTGCCGACGGTGCATGGGCCGCGCCGATGAGGCGTCCAAGTGCGCGTACTGCCTGCACGCCGAGCCGCCGGGCGAAGACGGCTGAAGCCCACTCGTTCGTTGACGCCGTAGCCGGGCCGTCGTCGACGTACGACTGCATAGAGCCAGCCCCGGGGAACGTCGCCGGGGCCGGTAGGCCCCTGAGATGTCGAGTCGCACCCCCGCCGCGCTGGCAAGCACCCCGGTCCTGTCGACCCCGCCTTGAGCGCTCGCGCGGATATACCGGTATGTCGCTGTCAGTGCCCGCTCGTACGCTGTTGGCCGGCGCAGGCGCGCCGGAGCCTGGAGGCGTTCATGGCACGACAGCTGACGTATGACCAGCGGATCGCTTTGATCAACAAGTGGAGGAACCCTCCGGGCGCTTCCGAACAGCTCCGGCTGGAGCGCGCCGAGCGCATGGTGAAACAGGCGGTGGCCCGACACGAGCCGTTCCAGGGTCTCGACATCACGGTGGCGTCGAAGGGCTCGTATCCCAACAACACCAACGTCCGCGGTGACAGCGACGTCGACATCATGGTGAAGCTCAATGACCCCTTCCACACGGAGGGGCTGGCGGCGTGGTGGTTCGGGCAGCAGGCCAGTTACGCGGGGCCGTGGACCCGGCAGAAGCTCCGCCAGGAGGTCGAGGACGCGCTCACCAACCACTTCGGATCGGTAGACACGGACCACAACCTCGCCTTGTACGTTCCGGAAGTTGTCGGCAGCCGTCCCAGCATCGACGTGGTGCCGTGCTTCAAGTGGGTGGCCTACGACACCACAGTGCCCGGCGGCGAGTACGTGGGCAGCGTCGTCTACGGGCGCAACGGCAAGCGTGTCATCAACTGGCCCGAGCTCCAGCTGGCCAACGGCCGCACGAAGAACACCAACACCAAGTACCGGTACAAGTTCGCCGTGCGGGTGCTGAAGAACGTCGAGAACGACCTCGCCTCCGAGGGCGTGATCACGGCCCTTCCGTCGTACTTCTCCGAGTGCCTGATCTACAACGTCCCGGACCACGTCATGCTCGGCGTCGACACCCTGGACGAAGTGGTCCGCGAGAGCCTGCGAGAGGTCTACCGGCAGCTCACGGGAGCCTGGTTCAGCTCTCAGCGCATGGTGGAGCCGAACGGGATCAAGAAGGTCTTCGGCAAGGGTCAGAAGTGGACGGAGAAGGACGCCCGCGAGCTGATCGAGGGCGCCTGGGACTACCTCAACTACGAAGGCTGACGATGAACACCGCGACCACCATCCGCACCGGCGCCACCATCGCCGCCACCCTCTACACGGTCGTCCTGCTCGTCCTGGGCCTCTACCCGTCCGAGTTCCGGTACCTCTTCGCCTACATCCCGGCCCTCGTGGGCTACGGCACCGTCGTCTTCGACAAGTGGGCCTGGCACTGGCCCGTCATTCACCGCTTCACCGGGCGCCCGTGGGTCACCGGCACCTGGCGCGTGATGCTGGCACCGAGTCCGGAAAGCCACATCCCCGAAGGAGGAAACCGGGGCCCGATCACCACGTACATGACGATCGAGCAGACCTTCTGGAGCCTGCACGCCACGCTCCGCACGAAGGAGAGCACCTCCCGCTCGAGCAACGCCACGATCGCCGCCCCCGAGAACTCGGGCACCGCCGAGATCGGCTTCCTGTACGACAACACGCCCCGCGTGGAACACCAGCAGCGCAGCCCCCGGCACGAGGGAGCCTGCCGGATCGCAGTGACCGGGCTGCAGCCCAAGGCCGCTACCGGGCACTACTACACCAGCCGGTTCACCGCCGGGGACATGGACTTCACCCTGCTCGACCGATCGACCAACTACGGCACGTTCGCCGAAGCCCAGGCCGCCGACCGCAGCCACGCCGACTGAGGCTGGCCGCCCCCGCCTCCGGGCAGCGCAAACGAGGGGGGCGGCCCCGGCCGAACTGCGTCCCGTCACGGGGACCGGGGCCTTGCCCACGCGCTCCATTCCGGTGCGGGCCGGAACCGACCCTAGTCCGTCCAGGTGAGCGAGGGGCCGCAACTCCGGTGTCCGGCGGCGCAGCCCCTTTAGCGTGCGGCCATGGAGCCCACACCTATGCCCGAGCCGCTGCGCCGGGCGGTTCACCAGCTTGTCTCCGAGGCGATCGCGAACTGCCAGGAGGTGCTGCGGTACACCGAGCCCGATCAGGCCCACACATGGAAGCGGATGACCCTGTACCGGGCCACGGACGCGGCGGACACGATGAACATGGTGGCGATGCTGATCGCCGCGTACTGTCGGCGCACGGGCATGGGCCGGGACTCCATGGAGGCGTATCTCCAGCTGGCTCAGCAGCACGACCGTGCCAAGGGGCCGGACGATGGGGACTGGGCGCACCTGGCGGGCCTGCTGGGCGAGGACGCTCCGGTGGCGGCGAGCGCGCCGAGGACCGGGCCAGCATGCAGTTCCGTTCGGGGCAGCGGCACGCCGCGAACGCGCAGAGGGTGGAGAACGACCCGGCGAGGCTGTTCACCGAGGCCGTTCTGCACGGTCTGAAGGCCCGCCTGTGTGACGACGTCGCCTCGCTGGACAGCTACCTGCCGCCGCACGTCGCGGAGCTGGCGAGGAAGGTCGCCGGTGTGCTGGAGGAGCCGCAGCCGGCCACCGCGTAACGGCGGGGCGCAGCGTCGTTGGACGCTGCGCCCCCGAGCCGGTCCCTGAGACGTCGGGCGGCCGGACCGGACAGGCCCGGTTCGCGGCCGCCGGACGGGACGGGTCAGTCGACGTCGGTGGTGCCGGCGGCGCCGCGGGGCCGGTTGCGGGCCCACCTCTTGAGGTCGCCGACGCGGAAGAGGTGTTCGTGGCCTCGGTGAACCGGGGCTGGGAAGGTCCGACTTACCGGTGTTCCTGGCCATCACGGCCGTCGCCGGCCCCGCCCTGTTCTGGGCCTACATCGGCCTCGGCTTCGGGCTGAGCAAGACGGGCTGGGCGGCCGGACTCGCCCTCACCGGCATCCTCACCACCCTCACCTACGGGTGGCTCCTCGCCTCCTCCAACGGCCACGGCTTCTCCTACTGGCTGTTCCTCACCCTGATCGTCGCCACCAACCTCGGCGCCTTCTGCGTCATGCCCTACGCCCTCGTCCGCGGCACCATCGGACGACGCTGACCTTCCAAGGCCGTCCTGCTGCGCCTCGTCCCTCCCGCGCACGCCACGCCTAGGACTGCCCACCGCCCTCCGTGCCCACCTGCCGACGAACTCCTCCAGGGCGCGGCGCTGCTGCTCCTCGCGGGCGATCTGCCGGGCGAGGACGTCGCGGTCGATGTACGGGTCGACGGCGGCGAGGACCAGGCGCTGGAGTTCGTCCGGCTCCAGCGCTTCGACTTCCCACTGGACCGGGTGCTCGATGTCGAAGCCGTAGCGGCGGGCGAAGGCCGGCCGCCGCGGGTCGTCCCGTTTGCCCTCGGTCGCCGGGAGAGCGTACGCGCGGACCTGTTCGTGGGTGAGCAGTACCCGGGTGACCGAGCTCCAGCACCCCGTGCGCTCCACCCAGTCCCGTTCGATGTATTCGCCCGAGCAGTTGCGTTCCCGGATCCATCCACCGACCTCTGTCATGGCTCCCCCTCCGGGGACGGTTGGGGTGGCTGGGTGAATCAGGCGGGGAGGGTCATCAGGAGGAGGGGGTCGGTGGTGGGCTGGGGGGATCCTCCGGCAGGTTCGAGGGTGAGCCCTACGGCGCCGGCGTCGGCGGGGTTGCCGGTGAGGATGACGGTGCCGTCGTGGTCGATGAGTCCGGCGGGGCGCATGATGCCGTCGTGGTCCAGCCACAGTTGGTAGGTCTTCCCGGCTCCGGGGGCGGGGAGCCGGGCGGCGGTGAACACGGCCTTGTTCTGCCGCTCGGAGGACACGACCGTGGTCAGGGCGCCGTTGGCGGCCCGGCCGTGGACGGCGCGGGCGTCCGCGGCGGCGAGTACGGAGCTGATCGTGTCGAGTTGCTGCTGGGCCTGGCGGGCCTGGGCCTTGAGGTCCTGTCCGTCCTGTGTCTGCCACACGGCGATGCCGCCGAGTGCGGCGGCTGCCACGCTGGCTGCCAACGCCAGGGGGACGGCCCGGCGGGTCAGGATGCCACCGCGGGCGGGCGCGGGGGCCGGGGCGGGGGCGGGAACGCGCGGCGGGAGTTGGCGCACCTCGTCGATGGCGGCCAGGACCTGTTCCTTGGCCGCGGGGGGCGGCGGCTGGGCGACGGCCGCGGCCAGGCGGGCCGCGGTGGCTTCGAACTCGGCGGCTTCCTGCCGGCATGCCTCGCAGTCCTGGAGGTGGGTGGCGAAGTCGTTGCGTTCGGCGTCGTCGAGTGCGCCGAGGGCGTAGGCGGCGGCGAGGGTGTGGGTGTCGGTGGCGTGGTGTGTCATGTGGTCACCCCCATGCAGTCGCGGAGCCGGATGAGTCCGTCGCGCATGCGTGTCTTGATGGTCGGAAGCGGTGTGCGCAGGGCTTCCGCGACTTCACGGTAGGTCAGCCCCCGGTAGTAGGCCAAGGTCACCGCCTGGCGCTGGAGTTCGGTCAGGCTCCGCAGGCAGCGGCGGACCTGCTCGCTCTCCAGGCGGGTCTCGACCTGTTCAGCGACCTCGTCGAAGGCGGTGCGGTGTTCGCGGGCGGCCTGGGCGTGCTCGCGGTCGGCGGCGGCCTGGGCGGAGCGGACCCGGTCCACGGCCCGCCGGTGGGCGATCGTCGCGGCCCAGGTGGTGACGCTGCCGGCGTCGGAGCGGTAGCGGGCGGCCTGCCGCCACAGGTCGATCATGACCTCCTGGGCGACCTCCTCGGACTGCGCCCGGTCGCGCACGACCTTGACGACGATCCCGAACACCATGGGCGCGAGGGCGTCGTAGAGCGCGGAAAAGGCCTGCTTGTCGCCGTGGGCGACCTTCTGCATGGTCTCGGTGAGGTCGCGGCGGGCAGGGTCGGAGGGACGGCCGGTGTTGAAGGGGATCGGTTGGTTCACCCGCGGGGCTCCGGCTGTGGAGAGAAGGCGAAGAGGCGGCCTGGGGCGGCCGTCAGAGGGCAGGGCGTCCATCGCATGCCGGTCCTTGTGTCGTCGCTGGTGCGGGACCGGACCGCCCCCGGGGCAGTCCGGCCTGGGAAACCTGTGCGTGTTTCGCCTGTTCTTCGTAGCCGGCGGGTCTGCGGATGGGAGGCCGCCTCGTCAGCGCCTGCGCATCGGGACTCACCCGTTGGGGGGAAGCCGGGCCTCTCGGCCAAGCCGCCCCGGAAACGGCAGCGAAAGCCGGGTGTGAGGAAGCCCGAAGGCGTGTACGGGGGTTCCTCACCGGCCGAGCGGGACCTCTGCGCGGCCGTGCATCCTCACGGGAGGTATGAAGACATGGTTGATGTGCGACGCGGTCTGGCCGTGGCCCTGGCGGCAGGTGCGGTGCTGGTGGCGGGTGCGTCGGTGGCGTCCGCTGACGCGGGGGCTCAGGGCGTGGCCGCGGGTTCGCCGGGCGTGGCCTCTGGCAACGTCATCCAGGTGCCGATCCACATCCCGGTCAACGCCTGCGGGCAACACTGTGAGCGTCATCGGGCTGCTGAACCCGGCCTTCGGCAACACCTGCGTCAACGCCTGACCGTCCGCCGCGGGCACGTGCTCCGGTCCGGCGCCGTCAAGACGGGGAGGCGCCGGCCGGTGACCCGGTCCGGCACGTTGCCGTGCGCGGCTCTGGGGACGCGCTGCGTGCGCGACCGCTGTCGGGCCGGTCGGCTGCGGGTGGCTGTCGGCACAGCCACCCGCAGTACGTCCTGTTCATCCGGTTTGCCAGGTGAGGACCGCAACGACCTGCTTACCGCTGCCCGAGCGGCTGACGAAGAGGTCCGCGCCGAGAGCTCGGACGATCTTCAGGCCGCGGCCGCCCGGCCCGATCCGTCGGGCCGGGTCGTCGGGGCGTCGGCCCGACAGATCCGGGGAGCCGTCGCCGACGGCGATGCCCGCCCGTCCCGGCTGAAGGCTCACCGTGAGCGCGTAGGGGCCCTGCGCGTGCAGGACCGCGTTGGTGACCAGCTCGGAGACGATCAGCACGAGGTCCTCGGCAACCGCACGCGGGCAGACGTCCGGTTGCAGGGCCAGCATCCGGGTCACGCTGCGACGGGCGTGCGGGGCGGCGTGCGTGCCCGGCGGGAGCGGAAGGTGGAGCGTGGCCGGACATCCGCAGGGTGTGATGACGGTGTCCATGATCATTCCTCGCGATCGGCAGCGTCCACGGACGGGGCGGAAGGTGCGGTGAGGGACAGGAGCGGGGTTCCGGTGGTGCCGGAACCCCACGACGGCCCTGCAGGGGCTACCACTTGTCGTGGCAGTTCCAGTGGCCGGGCACCCAGTGAGTGGTGTAGTGGGCGGGCACCCAGTGCTGCTTCCAGTAGCCCTTGCCCCACCATCCGTCGTGCCACTTCCCGTGGCGGTCCTGGTAGCCGTGGTGCCAGCTGCCCGGGTGCCACTTCCATTCCCAGTGGCCCTTGACCCACTTCTTTCCCCACTGGCCCTTCACCCAGTTGCACCGCTCGTGGCGGTCCCACCGGTCGTGCCGGTGGTCCCGGTCGCTGGTCACCGTCGAGGACGCCGCTGACGGCGCCGGTGTGGCGTTCGCCGTCGCGGAGACGCCCAGCACGGACGCGCCGGCCAGCAGCCCGGCCGATGCCGCGCCGGCCACGAGCCTGCGCATGTTCACGGATGCGGTCACCGCTCTCACCTCCCTTGAATCCTGCCGATCGCGGAACTCGGTGTGCTGCGGGCCCCGTCAGGAGCCTCACGCGAAGGATTCGGGGCAAACGGGACTAAGGATTGTGTCAGCGGATTAAATAGTGAAAGTCGCCCGGCTGGGTGGCATCCGGGAGCCCATCCCGGCCCCGCCGTGGCGTCGAAGCACCGCCGTACACCCGTCCAGGACGGGGGTCCGCGGGCTTCCGCAGGGCCGCCGGGCGGCTTCGGCCGCCGTGATCGGAAGGCGCCCTCGTGGTGTGGAAGTTCCATCGGGCAGGGCCGTTGGCCGTGTTGCTGCTGTGGCTGGTCCTGGCAGTCGCCGCGGGCCCGTACACCATGCGTCTGGGCGAGGTGGCCCGCTCCGGCCAGGAGCTGCAGCTGCCGGCCGACGCCGAGTCCGCACGGGTCGCCCGTCTGCTCAATCCGACCGCACAGGACGAACCGCTGCCCCTCGCGGTGATCTGGACCCCGCGCGCGGACGGCGAGCAGATCACCGCGGGCCAGCAGGAGGCGGCCCGTCAGGTCACCGCCCGCCTGGCGGGCTCCGCCGCCGCCCCGGTTCTGGCTGCGGACGGCCGGGCGCTGACGGCGGTGATCGCCGCCGGGCCGGCCGACCTGGCCGCGCAGCTGAAGGTCATCCGCCGGGCGGCCTCCGAGGTCGGGGCCACCAGCGTCGACCTGGCGGGCCCGGCCGCCGCGCAGGCCGACCTCGACGCGGCGTTCGCGCAGACCGACGCCACCTTGCTGGCCGTCACCCTCGCCGGCGTCCTGCTGATCCTGCTGGCCGTCTACCGCAGCGTCCTGATGCCGCTGCTGGTGATCGCGAGCGCCCTCGTGGCGCTGGCCGCAGCGTGCGCCGCCCTGTACGTGCCGGCCCGGACGGGATGGCTGGCGATCGACGGCCAGACGCAAGGCATCGTGTTCGTCCTCGTGATCGGCGCGAGCACCGACTACGCCCTCCTGCTGGCCGCCCGCCACCGCGAAGAGCTCACCCAACGGCCCGATCCCGCACGTGCGATGGCAGCCGCGTGCCGCGCCACCAGTCCACCGGTCCTGGCCAGCGCCGCGACGATCGCCTGCGCCATGATGACCCTCGCCTTCAGCGACCTTCCCGCCGAGCAGGCGCTGGGACCGGCCGTGGCGATCGCCGTGGCCTGCAGTGCCGCCGTATCCCTGACCTTCCTCCCCGCCGTCCTCCTCGTGTGCGGACGGCGGACCCTGCGCCCCTCCCCCACGACGGAAACGGGACAAGGCGGCCGGCGGTCGCGAGCGGGCCGTGCGATCGAGTGCCGGCCGCGCCGGGTGTGGACGGGCTGCCTCATGCTCCTCGCCGCAGGAGCGGCGTGCGCCCCGCTCCTGACGCAGGCCGGAGTCCCCCTGCATCAGGCCCTGCCGGCCGGTTCCCCCTCCGCCGCCGGGCAGCACGTCCTCGCACGCCACTTCCCCGCCGGCACCGCCAGCCCCCTGATCATCGTCATGCCCGCAGCCGACGCCCCCGAGGCGCGCAGCCGGATCGCCAGGACGACCGGTGTGGCAGCCACCACCATGGCCCCGGCCCCGGCTCGATCAGCCGGCCAGGTCGACGTCCTGGCGACGCTGGCGCACGCCCCGGACAGCGCCCCCGCACGCGACACGGTGGCCGCCTGCGCACGACGCTGACCGGGACCGGGGCACTGGTCGGCGGGCAGAGGGCACAGCTCACCGACCACCACCGGGCCTCCGTCGACGGCCACCGGCTGATCATGCCGCTGGTGCTGGCCGCCGTCCTGGCCGTCCTGATCGTTGTGCTGCGCTGCCTGCTCCTGCCCCTGCTTCTGGTCGCGGCCGCGTGGATCAGCCTGCTCACCGCGTTCGGGGCCGCCGCGCTCGCCTTCAAGCCGGCTACCGGCAGCGCCGCCACCGAGCCGGCCGTGGTGCTGTTCTCCTTCGTCTTCCTCGTCGCCCTCGGAGTGGACTACAACATCTTCCTCGTCCACCGCATCCGCGCCGAGGCCGGCCGCCACGGCACCGCGGCCGGGGTGCGTCGGGCCATGGCGACCACGAGCGGCGTCATCAGCGCAGCGGGACTCATCCTGGCCGCCACCTTCGCCGCGCTGACCGTGATGCCCCTGCTCTACCTCGCGCAGATCGGCTGCATCGTCTGCCTCGGCGTCCTGATCGACACACTCCTCGTCCGCCTCTTCCTCGTCCCCGCGCTCATCCTCGACCTCGGCCCCCGCACCTGGTGGCCCCCCGCCTGCCCGGCGACAGCCCGGTCCCCGGCAGCATTCCGCGCCCGCACACCGGCGACGGCGACCGCCCCGCCCCCGCTCCCGTGCCGTGACGGCAGCACCACCGGACCGTTCACTCCTTCGAGGGGCACACCCATCCGCCAGGTGGGGGCTTCCGAATGGCAGGTGTGAGCAGCTTCCGCAGCACCCTCTCCCGCGCCGCACGAGGCGCGCTGGCCGGTCTTCTGGCCGCGTTCACGGCGCTGGCCGTGGCCGAGCTGGTCGCCGGACTGGTGAGGCCCGCGGCGGGACCTGTGACCGTGGTGGGCGGCGCGGCGATCGACCGGACGCCTGCCGCGGTGAAGGACTTCGCGATCCGCACGTTCGGAGAGAACGACAAAACCGTCCTCCAGCTCGGAATCCTCGCGATCCTCGCCGTCATCGCCGTCGCACTGGGCGTCCTCGCCCTCTCCCACCGCCGGACCGGCGCGGCCGGCGTGCTGGTGTTCGGGATCATCGGCTCCGCCGCGGCTCTCAGCCGTCCGGACTCCACCGGCATCGGCGATGCACTGCCCTCGATCGCCGGAGCCCTCGCCGGAGCCCTCGTCCTCTACCTCCTGGCATCGAAAGCCGTACCCGCTGCGGCCCCCGCCGGTGCGGACGGGCAGGGGGGCAGCAAAGAGTGGAGCAGGCGCGGATTCCTCGCCGCGGCCGGTGTGACCGCTGTGGCGGCCGCCTCGGCCGGCGCCCTGGGCCGGTTCTTCACCGGCCGCCAGGGCCAGGGCGCGGTCGCATCCCGCACCAGCCTGGTCCTGCCCGCTCCCGCCTCCCCGGCCCCCGCTGTCCCCGCGGGCGTCCAGCTCAAGGTGGCCGGCATCAGCCCCTTCACCACCCCCAACGCCGACTTCTACCGCGTCGACACCGCTCTGACCGTTCCCAAGGTCGACGCCGGCATCTGGCGACTGCGCATCCACGGCAAAGGCGTCACCCGCCCCCGCACCTACACCCTCGAACAGCTCCTGGCCCGCCCCCTGATCGAGCGCGACATCACCCTGACCTGCGTCTCCAACGAGGTCGGCGGCCCCTACCTGGGTACCGCCCGCTGGCTCGGCGTCCCCCTCGCGGACCTCCTCCAGGAGGCCGGCGTACGGCCCCCGTCCAGGGGAGGGAAGGCCGATCAGCTGGTGGCGCGCTCGGTGGACGGCATGACGCTCGGCTCCCCGGTCGAGGACGTCATGGACGGCCGCGACGCGATGCTCGCGGTCGGCATGAACGGCGAACCCCTGCCGTTCGACCACGGCTTCCCCGTCCGCATGCTCGTCCCAGGCCTGTACGGATACGTGTCGGCCTGCAAGTGGATCACCGACATCGAGCTCACCACCTTCGACGCCTACGACCCGTACTGGGTGAAGCGGAAGTGGGCCCGGCGCGCGCCGATCAAGACCCAGGCCCGCATCGACACCCCCAAGCCGTTCGCCCGCCCCGCCGCCGGCACCGTCGTCGTCGCCGGTGTCGCCTGGGCCCAGCGACGCGGCATCACCCGCGTCGAGGTCCGCATCGACGACGGACCGTGGCAGGACGGCGACCTCGCACCCCAGGCCACCGTCGACACCTGGCGCCAGTGGTCCTACCTCTGGAAAGCCACACCCGGCGGACACACGATCACCGTCCGCGCCACCGACGGCACCGGCCAGGTCCAGACCGAGCAACGCGCCCGGACCATCCCCGACGGAGCGAGCGGCTGGCACAGCGCCTTCGTCACCGTCCCCTAGACCCCCGGCCGGCCCACCACAGGGCCCGGTCCGGCAGCACCACCCCCGAAACCCTCACAACCCTGACAGACCGACAGAAGCTCAAAGGGAGCAACTGATCATGAACAGCATGAAGATCCGCCGCACCGCCATCACCGTCGCCGCAGCCGCCCTGCTGCCCTTCACCCTCGCCGCCTGCTCCGACTCCAGCGACACCAAGGCCGCCCCCACCGCGGCCGCCGGCGACCAGGCCAAGACCGGCGAACGCAGCCCGTCGGACGACTCGATGACCGGCGACCAGCCCTTCGGCGCGGCATGCGCCGGCGTCCCGAAGGAAGGCGCCGGCTCGTTCGACGGCATGGCCAAGGACCCGGTCGCCACCGCCGCCTCCAACAACCCGGCCCTGTCCACCCTCGTCGCCGCCGTCAAGCAGGCCGGCCTCGTCGACACCCTCAACAACGCCAAGGACATCACCGTCTTCGCCCCGACCAACGACGCCTTCGCCAAGATCCCGAAGGCCGACCTCGACAAGGTCCTCGCCGACAAGGAGCAGCTGACCAAGATCCTCACCTACCACGTGGTCGGCCAGAAGCTCACCCCCAAGCAGCTGGAGAACGGCTCCTTCGAGACCCTGCAGAAGGGGATGGTCACCACCAAGGGCTCCGGCGAGGCCTACAAGGTCAACGCCACCTCGAACGTCGTCTGCGGCAACGTCAAGACCGCCAACGCCAACGTCTACATCGTCGACACCGTCCTCATGCCCAAGTAGCCCGCGCCAGGAACGATCTGTGCACGGCCGGTGGCCCTGCTTCCTTCCCCGAAGGGCGCAGGGCCACCGCCATGGCCGGCCTCTATGCGTGGATCGGCCAGCCGGCCCGGCCCGGCGCACTGGTCCCCCGTCGGGACCGGTGGCGCGGGACGGGTGTCAGGGTGCGGCTACTTCTGGTTGATGGGCAGAGCCAGGTCGGTGACCTGGTACCTGGTCGGGAAGGCACCCTTGCCGGTGGCCTTGCCCGTCAGCACGTCCACCGCGTAGAGGCGGTAGGTGTTGCCGGTGCCGATGGCGGCGTAGCCGTGGTTCGTTCCGGCCATCGGGTTGTAGTAGATGTCGAACCCGGCGTCGAGGGCGGCGTCCACGCCGAGGTTGCCGGTGGGGGCGAGCGTGCCGGCGTTGGCGGGGGACTGCAGGGAGATCCGGTCGGCCATCGTGTCGAGGTCGAACAGGGTCGTCGCGGTCGCGGCGTTCAGGTCGTTGTTGGTGTAGGCGGCGCCGGTCACCCCCATCGCGGTCGACGGCGGCGTGGTGGGGTTGGTCAGGGTGCCGTCGATGGTGGTGGTGAGCGGCGCCGCGGGGTCGTCGATGTTGTGGCGAAGGTTCTGGCCGGTGTTGGAGATCACCCGCAGTCGGTTGGCGGCCGGGTTGAAGTCCACCCCGAACGCGGTCCCGGCGAGTGCGACGGTCAGCTGGGACACCTTCATCGCCCGGGCGTTGGTGGTGCTCAGCGTGTAGATGCCGCCCCGGTCGCCGACGCCGTACAGCTTCTCGTTCTGCACGCGGAAGTCGATACCGACCAGCTTGGTGTCCCCGGCCAGACCGGCCACCCGGCCCAGCGACCAGGTCTTGGACGGCTTGTTGACGTCGAACTCGACCAGACGCTGGTCGCTGGTGAGCCCGATCGCGCTGAGGGCCTTGTGGTCGTGGGCGGGCAAAGTCTGGGGCGGGGTGTCGGAAGCGGCCAGGGCGGGCGCCGCGCACAGAGCGGCGAGCACAGCAGCGGAAACGGCGGTCACGGTGCGGTTTCGCATAGTTCCTCCAGTTATTGGCCATTGGTCGGGGTGGCCGACGGCTTGTCCTGGATTCGTCACCGTGGCCGCGGTGGACAGGCCACCTGGGGGAAAGCCACCCAGCCGGCCCAAGCAGCACACGAAAAGGTGCTCCAGCCGGGTGGTATCGGCGCGTCGTGACCCGCTTCCGGGTCCGGCAGGTGCACAGGCGTGGGGACGGTGCGTGCATGGAATCTCCTCCAGGCTGGCAGCCGACGGACTGCGCCGGACTCGAACTCTGCCGCGCGGGCAACACGGTCCGCGGGCTACGCCTGCTGGGCTGGCACGAGGCGCTGCCCCGCTCCCTGGCCGCCGTCCTTGCCCCAGGGCCGGCCACCGGCCTCCTCAAGCCGGTGGGAGCGGACGGCATCGAGGCGACTCGGCCATTCCTGTGAATCGGCAGCGCGGAGTTCGCGCCCGGTATGCGTCCAGGCACCTCACACCCGGGAAGCAGGGCAGGCGCCCGATGCGAGACCGGTGCGAACGAACGGAACCCACCGGATCCCGGCGGACTTCCGGCTCGACCTGACCGCGACCCCGCCGATCCTCGCCGCGGCCCGCCCGCAGAAGGCCGGCGGCCAGGAGGCGGAGATGCGTGGCCGGCCCCGAATCCGGTCGCCCGGCCGGGGCTCCCGGACCTCGAACACATCCGTCGGGGTGACGATCTCGAAGAGCCGCGCCACTGCGCGGAACCGAGCCCTGCAGCACCAATCGGCAAGCGTTCTTCAGGTGGAGAGCCGGCCCGCGGCGGCGAGGAGGTCGAGCATCGGCGCCAGGCCGCAGCAGCGCGGCCGGAACCGCCCGTCTGGATTCGACCGGGTCTGACCCGGCCCGAGGGCCATGCGTCATGTCCTGTTCAGTGGATCGGTGCCGGGTTCGGTGGTCGGCTGTTGCGCCATGCGGTGGGCGTGGTCGCGTAGGCGGTGCGGAAACGACGGGTGAAGTGGCTGTGGCTGGTGAAGCCGCAGCGTGCGGCGATCACGGCGATGGGAAGGTGGGCGTGGCGGGGGTTGGAGAGCATGCGGCGGGCGAGTTCGAGGCGTTCGTGGATCAGCCACTGTTCAAGGCTCATACCGGCCCGGTGGAACGCTTTGTAGAGGTGGCGGGACGAGACGTGGTGGGCACGGGCGATGGCTTCCACGCAGAGGTCGGGGTCGGTCAAGTGGCGTCGGGCGTAGGCCTGGACGCGCGTGAGCAACGAGTCAGCCATGGCGTCGCGCGCCAGTGGGTTCTGGCTGGGGAGGGCTGCCGATGCGAGGAGGGCGCGGACGAGCTCCACTGTGGCGCCCGCCAGGGCGGGAGCCCCGGGATCGGTCTCGAGGAGGCCCGGCCGGCGGAAGAGGCCCTGTAGATGGCCGCGGACCAGGTCGTGCACGGGGCTGGAGCGCAGGCGAAGGGATGCTCGGACCACGGCGTCCACCGACAGGCCCAGCTCGTCCATGTCGATGGTGAGGGCCTGCGAGGCACCGAAGCCGGACCAGCCGTACGCACGGGGCGCCAGCTCGTGGAAGACGCACACGTCGGACGCGTCGAGCGTGAACCGGCTCTCACCCGACTCGGCCAGGCCGACCCCCGATGTCTGGAGGGAGACCGACACCACCGGACGGTCGCGGTGCCTGCGCACGTGCCAGGCGGTGCGCCGGACCTCGAAACCAGTGCAGCGCATTTCGAAGAGGTCGAGGCTCCCCACGCGCCAGCCCTCGAAACGCGCCCTCATGCCCGTGTCCGGTTCTTCGTGCCGGATGCGGTTGGGCACGGAGGTGTCGGTCATCGCGTGGTGGAAGGCATCCACCCGCTCGCGCGGCGGAACCGTATCCAGATCAAGCAGTAGCACCCGGCTCTCCCCCGCCCGTTCCCGATCACCTGCCGGACCATTGTCACCCAGCAAGATCAAGAGCATGGCGCCCTGGGGCCAGGAGCGGGCGGTCAGGGACAAGCCGGCACCTCGGCGCGCGATGACACTGGCACGGCACCACCGACTACGGCAGCAGCCACCCATCCGGGCGTGGCCGCTGCCCGAGCAGCAGGCACGGCTGACCGCGCTGATGCCCGACTGCCGCTCGCCCCTTAGAAAAATGATCATGATTGGTTTCGTCAACACGGTGAGGGAAGACATGGGTTTCACGCGGCTTCGGGCAGGAATGGTTGTGGCGGCATGTGTGGTGGCGGGAACCATGGTGGGGCCGTCGGCGACGGCCGCGTCACAGCCGCCGAACTGCAACCCCGGGTTCCTGTGCCTGTACCGGGACCGCTCCTTCGGCAGCGGGCAGCTGAACATCGTGTCGCACAACCTGGCCAACGCCAACACTCCCGGCTACTCCAGAAGCCTCGGCCTGTTCAACAACGTGACGTCGTCGCTCTCCAACCAGACCAACATGCGGATCTGCCTGTCCAGCGGACAGAACCGCCAGGGCAACGTCATGGCAGTCGGACCCCACGAGAACTGGGACCAGCTTCCGTTCTGGGCCGAGGACGACATCGAGTCCGTCTACAAGTGCTAGCAAGCAAGCACTGACCCAGCACCCATGACCGCCCGGCCTCCGCCGTCAACAGGCGCAGGAAGTGCTTCTCCGGCGGGCACCGAGCGCGGCGCGGGCGTGCGGGCGTGCGCGCTCACCGCCACCGGCTCGGAGGCCGCAGCCGGGGCCGGGGCCGGGTCGGGAGCAGCCGGGGCGGGGGCGGAAATGTCCTGTGGTGCGGCGGGCGCCGGGTTCGGGGCGGGGGTGGGCCGGGCGGCGGGCACCCCGGCCGTCGGGGCGGGTCCGGCTGCCGGTCCGGCGGCGGGCTGGGCCAGGAGAGCGGCGACGGCCCGGTCCACGCCGACGCCTTGGCCGTGCGCGGCAGTCAGGAAGGCGGCGACGTCGACACCCTGCTGGTCGAGGAGGGCCATCTTGGCGGCCATGTCCGGCCAGGCCGGGGAGGCCAGGATCGCTTCGCGGACCAAGCCGCCCGGCATCGTCTTCGTGAGGAGGTCGGCCCGGCGGTCGGTGCCTGCCGCGGTGATGCGCCGGAGCGAGCTTCTCCTCCCCCCTCGGCGAGTTCCTCCTCTTCGCCCTTGTGGGCCTTCTGGGCGGCGCGGCGCACGGCGTCGGAGATGGTCAGCATCAGCCGGAACGCCGCCGCGGCGGTCTGGGCAGCCTCCGCCATGGCTTCGGCGAACGGATCGACGGCGGCGGGGTCGGGGGCGGGGGTGGTCAACGGCGGGCTCCTCGCAGGCGGTCAGCGGGACTTCCCCGCACCCGGCCGGGGCGGGCCCGGTGGACGGGGCGGCACACCGGTAACGGCCCCAGGCGCGGTCGGGCCACGGCCCGCCACCCGTGCGGTGCGCGCGGTGCGCGCCGGGCCCGTACTCGAGGGCGGCGCGCCGGCCGTGGCGGCGGCATCCCGCAGCAGCCGCCCGGCGTCCGCTGCGGCCTTCGCCTGCGCGCGGTAGGCCTGTGCCTCGTGCCACAGCCGGGCGGCCTCCACCGCGTCCACAAGCGCCACCAGGAGGGTATGGACCACCACCGCGCCGCTGCCCCGCGCGGTACGCGGCGCGTGTTCCAACGCGCGCGCCGACGCCCGCCAGCCCGCACGCGCCAGGCCCTCCAACGACCGCTCACCTGGCGCCCGGCCGGCCTGCTCGAAGGCGTCCGCCGCCGACGTCAGCCGCTCACGTACGACAGCGGGTGCGTGCGCGGCCGCGGCAACTAGGAGGTCGCCGAGGGCTGCCACGTCCCCGGCTCCTTCCGCCCGCCCCGAGGCGGCCCGGACGGCGGCCGCCTCGCGCACCAGGCGCTCCGCCTGTGACCAGTCCGCCGGGCCGACGGCGGGCTCGTAGCGCTCCCGTACGCGGGGCAGCGACAGGTCGTAGGCGAGGGAGCTGCCGGAGAACCAGACCGGCCTGGTGCCGTGGTCCGCGCGGTCGCCGGGGAGCGCGACCGCGTACCCGGCGAGGGTGCCGTCGTCGCCGTGGCGCTCGCGCACGCGGAGACCGGCGTCGCGGAGCCGGTCGAGGAAGTCGGCGTCGTCGTGGGCGAGCGCGGCCGCGGTACGGACGGTGCGCTGGAGGGACTCCCTCGCGGTCTCCAGCAGGCCGCGGCGGCCGGCCTTCGCCAGCTCCCCCGTCGACGGACGGCGTAACGCGGTCCGGTCCTGCGGTGACATCGGCGTCAGCCCCCACCGGGCCTCGAAGGCGCGGGCGGCGGCGTGCATCGCGAGGATGTCGCCGCGCAGCCTCGGCTGGCGGCCGTCGACCCTGGCAAGGGTCTCGACGAGGTGGATGTGGTCGGGTGCGTGCCGTACGGCGGCCCACCGGCAGGCCTGTTCGTCGCCGTACGGGGCGATGCCCGCGGCGTCGGCCATCGCGGCGGCGACCTCCGCCCACTCGGCGTCCATAAGGGGCCGGTCGCCGGGCGCGTTGCGGACCGAGACGTGCCACACGTGCTTGTCCGGACGGTCCCCGCGCAACGCCTGGACCGGGGCATCCAGAAGGTCCGCCAGCCCGCCCAGCGTCGTACGGCCCAGGTGGCGCCGGGCACGGCAGATGAGGGTCCCAGGCCGCCACGAGGTGGGGGACGAGGTGCTCGTCGCGCTTGCCCGGACCAAAGAGGCACTCCAACAGCTTGTAGGTGTCGTCGCCCATCTCCGGCTTCTTCGGCATCACGTGCGGGCCCGGCGTTCACCCATCACCGCCACCGTCGCCGCCTCCACCCGCACCACCGCAGCGCGGGCACCGGCCACCGCGTCGGCCAGCCCCGCCCCGATCACGCCGTCGAGGCCGAGAGCATCCAGGCGGACCGCGACCTCCCGCAGGCCGGCCCGCGCCTGAACGAGCTCGCGCAGGACGTCCGCGCGGTCAGCGGAGACCGGCACCAGGACGTCCTACGCGACCGCCATCGTCTGCCGGCCCACCCACCCCGCCGCCGACATCCCCTCACGGACCGCAGCCGCGCACGACCTCCAACTCGGCCGGGCTGAACGCGACACCCACCCGCTCCGAACGCCGGACCCCGCTCTCCCGCTCACATCGGCGGCCACCCTCACCAGCCATCGCCTGCCACCCCATTTCGACCACGCCCGGACGCCGAAAACGGCCCCGGGGGTCCGGGGCCTTATCAAGATCAGTTAGTGCGTAATGTTCCATTCCGCACTAACTGGCTGCCATTCTTGATGCTGAGGAAATCCTCCCAGCCCGCTGCACAAGCCCTCCCGAAACCGCCTGCCCGGCATGTCGGACGACAGCAGAGTGTCAGTGGCTGACGGCATGAGATGTCAGTGATCAGCGACATGAAGCGTGTCAGTAGGCGGTGACGACTCGGGGAGCGTCCGCAGGCTGTAGAGCACGTTGTTGTGGAAGCGGTTGATGAAGAGGGCCGCCGGTGATCCCCCGCACGAGATGAACCACGCTGGTTCACACCCGCGCGGGGCCGAGGCGCGTCGCGGGCCGCCCGGAGTGACTGAACCGCAGCAGTTGCTGGGGAATCCCGATGGGCGCACGGTGGAAGAAAGGGAAGCCCCCGAAAGTGAGTCCGTCATGCGACGACGCAAGGGTGCAACCTCGTGCACCACCTTGATTGCCGCGCTTGCCTTCGTCGCGGCCGGCACCGGAAGCGCGATGAGTGAACCGGAGCCGCCTCCGCCCTCCACCGCTCCAGCGCCCTACGCCCAGGAGATTCCTACCGACACTCCCGAGGGTCTTGCCGAGTACCTGACGTTCGCCTTCGGCAAGATTGATGAGTACTGGAAGAATCACTTCACGCAGGAAAAGCTAACGGGGCCGTCCACGTACTACTCACTCATCGGATCCGGGCAGGAGTCCGTGAGCCGGTGTCTGCCTGAGCCGATACAGACCAACACGCGGAACTACTTCTACTGCTCGGCGGACACCTGGACCAACGCCGAGGGAACCACCTACACGGGTGGGATCCACATACCCGTGGGCTCTGCGATGAGCCTGCAAGCCGACACCAGCGCCTTCGCAGTAGCCACTGTGGTAGCGCACGAGTACGGCCACGAGGTCACCCAGGAGTACATGACTCAGCTGAACCTGCCGGCCATCGTGCAGATGAAGGATGGTGCACCCGTCTTGGACGAGAACGGCAGCACCATTCCGGTGAAGGAGTCCGAGCTCATCGCGGACTGCTTCAGCGGCAACTGGGCCAAGGACGCCTTCAAGCAGAAGATGGTCGGCCACGCTGACCTGCAACAGGCAGTGCAGGCGCTCATTTCTGCGGCCGACACCACCATCGGTGCACACCAGCCGCACGGTAACAAGTCCGAGCGCACCGCTGCCTTCACATTGGGCTACAACACAGGCTCCCCGCTCGAGTGCGCGCAGCGATACTGGGTCACATACGTCTGGCCCTGATACAGCCGCCGATCCCACTTGATGACGGAAGCCGCGTCTCTGGCCGAGTGACGTCACGTCGCCCACTGACACTTTCGTGTCGCCCGACACCCACACACGAAGCGACGACCACCCCATGGTTGAAGGCGAGGCACCTGGCACGTGCGGCTGCCCTCGAAGATGCTCTGATGTGCCAGCGCAGAAGGTGTCGAAACGGCCCTGTACGGGGTCTCTACTCCACGTACTCTTCCGCGTCATCAGCGCCCGCAAACCGAGATCAGGCTTGCGGGAGGCGTGACCGTCACCCCGCCGAAGAACGGCATGACCCTCTTCATCGGCGCCAACAACAGCGGCAAGTCGCTCCTCCTGCGTGAGCTGTCGGAGCGGGCCACGAACCCCACGATGGTGTCCGGCAATGCGCACTGGGTACAGGACGCCCAGGCGGAGAACCACGGGACCAGCGCGGAGTTCCTGAAGTGGCTCTCAGACCGCGGGCACCGCTCGTGGTGTCTCCAGGAGGGCGCTCCTGTGCAGTACCGCATCGGAAGTGGTGGATCCCTTACTGTGGATATGGTCACCCAGTGGTGGGAGCACGGACGCTACAACGAGCTTCGACCGTTGCTCATGCGGGCGCAGTGGACGGACACTCGGCTCCAGGTGGAGGCCCAGGATCCGCTCTGGGACTTCCGGGAGCCTGTATTCGGCGGGATGGGCGAGAGCCACGTGGGCGGTGGTTTCGGGAGCCGCTTTGCTCCGTCCGTGCAGGAGACGGGCAACTTCTTAGGCCCAAGATCGGCGGCGAGAACGGGAGCCACCCTGATCGAGTGATGTCTGGGTGGGAGTGTCTGCGGTAGCGGACGGACGTGGGCCAGTGGTTCGGTGCTCTGGGCCCTGCCGGTCCGTGTCCCTGACAGGCGCGGCGCGGACCGGCCCGCCTCTTTGTGAGCGCTTCAGGCGCTGTCAGCGGTGGGTGCGATGATCTCCGAGGCGGGCGCGAGCACGCCGTCTTCTCGACTCGGGGGTGGCTCGGTTGAACACGTGGCAAGAGCTGTCGGCATCGGTGGAAGATCGCTTGGCAGCTATGTCGTCAAGCGAGCGCGCCGTGTTCGCAGCAGGGGCCGCAGAACGGCTCATGAGGTGGCATGAAGCCCTGCCCGAGGAGGAACGAGCGCCGTTCACGATCAGCCTTCGGCCCCTGTTGAACTCCGTGTGGGAGGGTTCCCTCGGGGACTCGACCGCCTTCACGGCCGTGAAACGGGGTGTGGCCGAGTACATGCTCTGCGATTACTGCCACAACGATGGCCAGGACGGTCCCGAGGACGCGGACGACAACGCGGCCGCTGCGACGCTCTATGCCGCGCACGCCTACCTGTTCGAGTGCCGGGACTTCGCGGTTTGGGCCAGTCGACGGGCCGTGGACGCTGTGGACGAGCAGCTTGAGCACCTCGCCGAGCAGGAAGAGGACCTTCCCGACCTCGACGAGGCAACCGTTGCCGAGCTCCAGCGACAACTACGCGATCTCGACCTCATCGCGAACCACTCGAAGGACCTGCGGTTGGCCAGTCTGGGACTGCCCATAGACACTTCGATCCGGCTCCGAGTGGAGTTGCAGACTCCTCTTTCCCGCAGGGACTGACCGAGCGGAAGGCGATAGGGTCCGCGATGGCTGCGCAGAGGCGGGGGTCGCCGAAGGTCTTGTCTCACTCGGCGAACGGTGAGTTCGTGGCGACCGCGGTCGCCTTGCATTCCTCACGCTCGGTGAAGGTCTGGAAGAGGAGCTTGTCGCCCTTCTTGTCCGGGTTGAGATAGCCGAACTCGTCCAGGCAGAGCAGGTCGACCTTGCTGTAGCGGGCGATCACCGACGACAGACGGCGGCCGGCCTCTGCTTCGGCCAGCTCGTTCACCAGCGCCGAGGTGCTCGTGTAGCGGACGGACAGACCGGCTTCGGCGATCGCGATGCCGACTCCGATCAGCAGGTGGGACTTGCCGGTGCCCGAGTCCCCGATCAGGACGAGACTTCAGATCGGCGACGACTTCGGGGCTGACGTTGGGGTTCTTCTCGTAGTCGAAGTCCTCAACTTATCTGGGGTAGTAGCGAAGGATTCTTGCAAAGCTGCTGTTCAAGACGCTGCGGACGCGTCGGGAAGGTGGCTGCGATTCACCCTCCGCCCAGGTTGCCTGCTCTTGTAGGTAATCCGCTGTCCTGTTGGAGTGGTGCTTCCGTAGGATCACGTCATGACTGCCGATGCCCCGCTCACCCGAGAGTCGTTCCGGCGCCTCCATCCGATCAGCACACCCCGGCCGGTGTCTCAGTTGCCGGACCGTGTCTGGACCGACGAGGACTGGGACCAAATCCGGCGCGGATATCACGCCCGGGACATGGATGAGAAGTGGAACGTCTTCGTTGAAGGCGATGTCCTCTTCATGCATCGGAGTTGGACCGGTCACGGCGTCTATGAAGCGTCCTTCGCCCCCCTGACTGGTGGTGGGAGGAGGATCGTCTCTGCTGTGGTGGAGGCGGATGGGGAACGCTATCGGGGCATGGGCGACGAGTACGACTGCCTGATGATGGAGCTGATCATCAGCGCGATCATCCTTGGTGAGCCCGCCGCCGACCTCCGTGCCGGTCTCGTGGAGTTGACTGCCCGGGCTTCGGGAAGGAGCGATCTTCCCTCGGGCGTGGTGCAGCACAGTGTTCTTGGGTTGCGCTCGGAATCGTAGGCTCTGCAGCCCGGCCGGCAAGTGGTGTCATAGTCCTGGGCCATTTGACTGGATCATGCGTTGCAAGCGCAGGATCTCGCCGTGCGCGGCGGCCAGTCGCTGTTCGAGTTGTTGGACGCGCTCGCGGTGGGTGGTGCGCTCACGACGAAGGGCTTCGGTAAGGGTATGGATGACCGTGCCGTCGTCGGCTGAGGGCGCCTGAGGGGGAGGCCGGTCTGCGGTACGTTGCTGGCAGCGCAGGGTTTCGATGCGTTTGCGCAGGTCGGTGTTGGCATAGAGGAAGTCCAGGCTGACGCCCGCCGTGCGGGCGACGGCCCGGAAGTTGATCTCCTCGCCTTCCTTGATCAGCCTTCGGATGCCTGTCTCCGCCCGTTGGACGGCCTGCTGGTGCTTGTCCTGGGTGGCTTGCCGCAGGGCGGCGATCCGCCGGTCAGCGGGAGCCACGGGTTCCGGCCGTTTCGTTCAGCCGCTCGCTTATGAGCGTGACGCCCCTTTGTTGTCCGAGGCGCCGGCGGCGTCCTGGTAGCCGGTGCGGCCGAGCTCGCCGGCGCCCCGGACCACGGTGGTGCTGTCGGCTGGCTGGGCTTCGAGGGCGAGGATCTCCAGCTGCATGCTGCGGATCTCGGCGTCTCGCTGTTCCATCCAGACGTTTGTCCCGCTCATCGGCCCGCCGTACCGCTCGGTGTGTCGGGCCTGCCGGGTGGCGACCAGAGATTGGGTCTCGGCGAGTTGGCGCTGGATGTCTGGCAGGAAGGTGCGGTCGGTGGCGAAGTGGTCGCAGCCGTGGCAGGCGTTTCCCTTGTCGCAGGACCGGGTGGGCGGCAGCAGGCAATAGCCGTTGGGCAGGATGCGGTCGGTGCGGCGGTCGAGCTGCACCAGGTCGAGCATGTCGCGGCGGTCCATGCCGATCTCTCGCCCGTCGCGCCCGATCTTGGCCAGGGCGAGGAACTCGCGCTCGGCGGTGCTTGCGAGGGTCGCCGCGTATCGCATCGTCATCTCCGGGGAGAGGTGGCCGAGGTAGCGCTGGACGAGGTGGATGGGGGCGCCGGCGTTGATCAGGGTGGTCGCCTTGGTGTGGCGGAGCCGGTGGCTTCGTGAGTAGAGGAGGAGCTCGCCGCGTGCGTCGCGCAGCTCCAGGTGGTGGCTGAAGTCGTTCAGGACGTGGTTGTAGTTGCTGGTTTCCCAGGACTTGGTGCCGTGCCGGTTGCCGGTGGTCTTCGGGAACAGGTAGCGGATGGTGTCGGCGGGGCCCAGGTGCCAGTGCTCGCGCACCCATGCTTGCTGTTCCCGGATGATCTCGACGACGTCGCGGCCGACGAGGATGGTGTTCGGGGCCGCGTCGGTCTTCGTCTGTTGGTAGCGGAGCCGGGCGACCATCCCGCCCTCGGGGACGGCGGCGGCGTCCAGGCCGGGGATGTCGGAGAGTGGTTCGAAGTCCATCATCAGCACTTCGCTGGCCCGGCGTCCGGTCATGGCCTGGAGGAGCCAGGCCCGCATGACGGCGGGATGTCCGAGTCCGGTCTGCTCGGCCTGGCGGGCGTCGCCGACGACGGTGCGAGTCTGCTCGGCTGGCAGGCCGAGGAGCTCGATGTGGGTGAGCATGCTGCTGAGGTCGGTGTCGTTGATGCAGATGTAGTTGCGTTCGTCCGCCTTGCGGACCTCGCGTTGCCGGGGCCGGTCGCCGGGGCGGAACATGCGGGCGTGGCTGTCGGTGAGCGCCAGCCACCGGGCATCGTCCAGGGCTTCGGCGGCCTCAGCGCGGCAGTCGGTCATGACCCGGTAGAACAGGTCGTGGCGGCTCCGAGCACTTCGGTCGACTACGTGTTCTGGCGGGCGCGCCTGGAAAACCGCTCCTTCCTCGACGGAAGTGTGGCGGTGCGGCTGTTCCGGGTTGGGATGCTGGCCGTCCCCGTCGGCGGTTCCCGCCGCGGCGGGAGCTACGCCGTCCAGCAGTGGCCCGTCGCCGTTGCCGTTGCCGTTGCCGTTGCCGTCCGTGCAACGCTCGACGGCCTGCCCGGCTTCACCGACCGGCGGATCACCCCGTCGCAGGCCGACGACGAAAGCCACAAAGCCGTCCGGGGCGAACCCCCACCGCCCCCGGGGACCGGCATCGCCGCGCGGCTGCGGTTCCACGGCTACAGCCGGTCCGCCATCGACACACATCGCCGCCCGTGCCCGCGGTCGCGGCCGGAAGACACTGTGAGCACGGTTCAGGCCGCCGAGCGTACGGCTGCCACGGCGGCGCTGGATCTGTGCCCACGCGCCGGTACTGGGACCTCTACTACCTCGACCCCACCCCCTTCACCAGCCTGCCCGTCACCGGCGGGGAACTCGCCCTGCTCCAGGAACAGGTCACTCCCCCGGACGCACGAGCGGTCGTCGACATCAGTTGCGGATGGGGTGTCCTGGCCGCGCACCTCGCCCACACGGGGCTCCAGGTGAGCGGCTACGGCTGGTCCGGGCACGCAATCGTCGCCGCGAGAGAACTCGTGGGCAGCGGCCTCCAGCTCACCTTCACCGAACGCGACTTCACCCACCGCAGCGACCCGGAAGCAGCCCCCGGGAGCATCGACCTGGCGGTGGCCGGATCCGCCGCTGGCTGACACCCGACACCGGAACCCTCTACGTCGTGGCCGCCACCGTACCCACCCCCTGCGACCACACTCTCAGCCTCACCGAAGAGGACATCGAGGAACTGCGACACGGCTGGAAGGACAGCCGCCGCTGGCAACTCGGCCCGGACCCCACATACACCGCGCTCGCACTCCGGGACCCCGAGGAGCCGCAGGCCACCGGTTCCTGACCCCCACTGCCGGGGCCGGCCTCCCCCACCAGAGGCGGCAGCAAGCCCAACCCTCGCGGGCGGCGGCGTGAACGCTGCCGCCCCAGCCCTGTCCAAGCGACTCGGCATTCCCCCGGCGAACGCTGCCAAAGCCCTGGGCGTACTCCTCGGGGAGCGCGTGCGGTACGAGACCCGCGCCGGCTACCTCCACCGCGTCCGACACCACCCAGCCCGGCTGGAGGCCTGCCTCGCCACCATCCGACGGCGGATCGCAAACGGACACCACCGCCCCGGCAATGCCCCTGCCGACAGGCCTGCTCGCGCAGGATCTCCAACTCCGCCCGAACCAGATCACCCCGATCTGCACCGCCCTGCACAACGAAGGGCTCGTCGCCGAAAAGGGACCGCACGGACCCGGCTACTACGTCCCCCTACGGACCGGCGGCCGGCCGCCGGTCCGTAGGGGACTGCCTTGTACGCAGGTGCCGTCCGTTCCCGGTGCACGGCCCGTATCCGGACGGCGAGGCGGGCGGTGGCTTCATCCGGCGGCGCGGTTGGTGGACGGTTAACGCCCTGTTATTCGCCCCTCCGATGATCAGTCGTGTTGGTCCTGACCTGGACTGACGCCCGCAAAGACAGCCTGCGGGAATTCGCAACTCATGGAATGTGAGAAGGAAGAATGACGAAGACAATTCTCTCCGCGGGTCTGAAGCTCGCCGAGGTTCTCCTGCCCAGCACGACTGCGTCCGCCGGCTGTGCCCCGACCTGCTGGGAGGAGCGCGAATGTGCGGGAGGTGGGTGCGGGTCCTACACCTGCTGCTACCTCCTCAACTGCAAGGTCAGCTGCGGCTGACCACCCCGAGGAGCGGGAACGTCGCGTCGGCCCGGGACCCGGGCCGACGCGGCACCCGCTCGGGCGACCACCCATGGCTTACTTCATCGTGTTCAGCAGGTCCTTCTTCTTCATGGTGCTCGCGGCCGCCGCCATCTTGAAGATGCGGGACTTCCGTACGTTCGAGCAGCATCTGGCAGGGACGCTGCCCCGCCTGGTCTCCGGAGTTCCCTTCGCCGCCCAGGGAGTCATCGCCCTTGAATCGGCGGGAGCGCTGTCCATGCTCCTGCCCGCCCCGGCGGTCCGGTACGGCTTTGCCCTGATCCTTGCACTCTGCGCAGGCTTCGCTGCATATGTAGTACTCCTCGTACGCGAAGGTGCGGGAGCTTCCTGCGGTTGCATGGGTGAGTCCGACGTACCCGCCTCGCCGCTCCACGTCCTGCGCAACTGCGCGCTCGTCGTCATCGCCGGGGCGGCCACGGCGGGCTCCTGGATCGCCGGCCCCGGTATGTCCGAGTGGGCGGCGCACCACGTGATCGCTGCCGCGCCGGCCATGGCTGCAGCCGCTGTCGTCACGTTCTTCGACGACCTCATTGCATTGTTCACGAACTCCCCGAAGGAATCGCATTGAACTCCTCCATGTCCGCGACGGCGCTGGTGTTCTCCACGCTCGCCTTCCTGCTGTCACTGGTGGTCGCCCGGCGCACCAAGCAGATCCTGGAGTCGGCGGAAGGCCGTCCGGCTTTCGTGACCCCGATCGGAAAGAGCTTCCCCGACATCGCACCTCTCCTCGGCTCGCGAGGCGAGCTCGCCCCTCTGGGTGGCGAGATGGGGAACCCGGTCATCCTGGGTGTCTTTTCGGCCGGATGTGCGGGCTGCGCGGAGGAGCTTCCCGTCTTCAAGGAGTTGATGGTCCGTCATCATGTCCCACGCGAGAGGGCGGTCGCGATCCTCGTTGGCGAGGGAGCCGTGGCCGACGCATTCGAGCTCTCCCTCGGCGAGGTCTGCATCGTGGTGCGGCAGGAGCTGGAGGGCCCCGTGCTCGAACCTCTGGGCATCAGGAGCTTCCCCGCATTCGGCGTCGTCGCGGAGACGGGGAGAATCCGCTCCTGGGGCAGCGGCGCGCTGGCACTGGAGAAGTCCATGACCGAGTTCGCGCGCCGGCCGGAAGATGTCTAGCCGGGTCAGCCCTCACCTGCTCGCATCGGAAAGCACGGAGCGTCTCCGGGCGGCCAGGAAGGGGGCACGCATCGCGGCGATCGTCTTCCGGTGCGGTGGCGCACACCCGTACGTCCTGCTGCTGGCGAGCCTTGCGGGAGGAGCCTTGCCCCCTCTGATGGCCTGGGGGGTGAAGCTGCTGATCGAGTCGCTCACCGATACCGGGCCGGCCACCTCCCAGGGCGCCCTGGCCGTGACGCTGATCGCCGCGTCGGGAGCAGGATCCCTCTTCTTCCCCCATGTCGCCTCCTATGCCCAGGCCCATCTGGACCGTGCCGTCGAGCGGCACATGCAGACGGAGATCTTCGGGCGTCTCAGCCGCATCAACCGGCTGTCGGCGTTCGAGGACCCGGCTTTCCTCAACCGCGTCAACCTCGCTCATCGCACCGCGCACTCGGTGCCCACGCAGGTGGTGGGAGGAGTGTTCGGTTCGCTCCAGTCCGCGACTGCCATCACGGGGTTCGCAGTGGCGTTGTTCGCCGTGCAGCCGGCCATCCTGCTTCTCGTCCTCGCTGCGGCTGCCCTCGTCGTCGTCACCGGACTGGTGACGTCGCGGCTCTCGGCTCAGGCGATGCAGCAGACCATGACCGCCGCCCGTCGGCAGGCCTTCTACACGACGATGCTGACATCGTCGGCGACGGTGAAGGACGTGATGATGCTGGGGCTGGGCGGCTTCTGGCTCCGGCGACTGGACGGTGAGCTGCAGAGTTCCCACGACGCGCTCGCCGCTGTCGACCGCAAGTCCCTGGCCAGACAGATTCCCGTCCTCCTCGTCCACGCGGCGGTCGTTGCGGGCGCGATGCTCTGGGTCGCCTCGGAGGTGATCGCGGCACGCCTGTCGGTCGGGGATGTAACCGTCGTGCTGTCCGGCATCGCGGGCGTCACCGCGAACTCCGCCGCCACGGCGAAGACCGCGGGCAACGCCGTGAAGGGCTTCGTCCTGTTCGACGACTACCTCGCCGTCGTGGACCTCCCCGTGGAGGAGCCGCCGGGTTCGGCAGTTTCCCCCGCTCCCTTGTCGGAACGGATCAGTGTCTCGGACCTGTGGTTCCGGTACTCGCCGACGTCCGACTGGGTACTGAGGGGCGTCTCGTTCGACCTCATGCCGGGAACAACGACCGCGCTCGTCGGGGTCAACGGGTGCGGAAAGAGCACGCTGGTGAAACTCCTGAGCGGACTGTACGGGCCTACCCGCGGAGTGATCCGCTGGGACGGTGTCGCCGTCGACCGATTCGACCCGTCCAGCTATCGGAACCACACGGCCACCGTCTTCCAGGACTTCGCCGCCTACGACCTCTCTGCAGCCGAGAACATCGGCATCGGAGACCACTCCTCCTCCCACGACCGGGAGCGGATCCGCCGGGCAGCGGAGGGAGCCGGTGTCCACGAGTTCGTCGCTGCCCTACCGCAGTCCTACGACACCTTCCTGAGCCGAGCATTCCTGTCGAACCCGACGGCGGAGCATACACCTCCGGTTTCCTTGTCCGGCGGCCAGTGGCAGCGGCTGGCGGTGGCGCGCGCCTTCATGCGGGACGATCGCAGCCTCGTCATCATGGACGAGCCGGGATCTGGGCTGGACGCCGCGGCCGAGGCTGAAATGGCCGGGCGTCTGCGGAGTTTCGCCCCTCAGGCGGCCAAACTGATCGTGTCCCACCGCATGAACTCTGTCAGGACCGCCGATCACATCATCGTCCTCAAGGACGGCGCCGTCGTGGAAGCCGGCAGGCACGAAGGGCTGATGGCACAAGGCGGTGAGTACCGTCGTCTGTTCGAGGCCCAGGCCAGCGGCTACACGGATGCCGCCGACCCGTCCCCCGCCATGGGGAGGCGTGCGTGACGGCAAGTCCGTTCGTCGTGTGCCTCGTGGCCTTCGTGATCCTGGGATCGGCGCTCTGCATCCGGCGGCTCGTGACGTTGGTGGAAGTCAACGGATCAAGCATGTCACCGGACTTCGAACACGGTGATCGCCTCCTGGTAGTCCGCCGGGGAGCGTTCGCCCGGCTCCGGCGAGGCCGGGCCGTCGTGATCGACCGTACGGCGGTGAACATCCCTGGCGAGACCCATACCGGTCGGGGCCTGTTCGTCAAACGGCTCGTCGCCCTGCCCGGGGACCGGATACCGGCCCCGTTCGCCGCGCTGCCCGCATTCCGTGCGGCGAGAAGGGTGCCCCACGCTCGCTACCTGGTTCTCGGTGCGCATCCTGCGAGCGCCGACTCGAAGCAATGGGGGTACGTGCGGGCGGACGACATGTGCGGAGTCGTGATCGGCCGTATCGGCGGAAGCCGGAGCAGAAGCAGGGGGTCGGACTGACCCTCGGCAACAGGTCCCCTCGGCGGGACCGGCGGCGCGGATCCCGTACAGGGCCGGCCGTCCGCCACCGGGCGGTTGGCCCTGTCCTCGAACGCAGTTGATCACCGGTCTGCGCTGGACGAGAATGCCGGAGTGTTCGATCTCCGGGGGAAGCGTCATGCATTTCGGTGTACTGGGTCCGTTGACGGTGGCAGATTCGGACGGCTGTTCCAGGAACGTCGCCCGGCCCAAATCCCGAGCGCTACTCGGCGCCCTCCTCCTCCAACCGAACCAGGTTGTCCCCTTCGGTTCGGCGATGTCCGCCCTGTGGGGTGAACGACCACCCGCGTCGGCCACCGCCTCCCTGCACAACCACATGTTCAGGCTGCGCAAGGACCTGGGACCGGAAGCCGCGTCTCGGCTCCGCACCGTAGGCCAGGGGTTCCGCCTCTCCGTAGCCGACGGAGAGCTGGACAGTGACGTCTTCGCCCGGCACGGGAACCGTGCCCATGAGGCACTCCGCTCCGAGGACTGGCACCGGGCAGAACAGGCAGCGTCTGCGGCACTGGCGATGTGGCGGGGCGAGCCGCTGGCGGACACGGCACTTGCCATGGAGCACCCCCAGATCGCCTACCTGGACGCGCAGCGCCTGCGCCTGCTGGAGTGCCGGTTCGACGCCTGCCTGCAGCTCGGACGGCTTGACGGCCTGTCGGCCGAACTGGACCTCCTCGTCAAGCAGTACCCGCTGCGGGAGACCTTCCACCAGCAGTTGATGCTCGTACTCGAACGCACCGGTCGGCAGGCCGAAGCCCTGACCCAGTTCCACCACCTGCGCCGCCTGCTCGTCGAAGAGCTGGGCGTGGAGCCCGGACCGGCGGTCCAGCAAACGCACCAATCGATCCTCTCCGGCGAGAACCGCTCCTCCCCTATGGTCACCGAGCCACGCCTCCACACTCCGCCGGCCTTCCAACTCCCCTCAGCTCCATCCCACTTCGTCGGTCGCAGCCAGGACATTGCCGAGGTCGTCGCCTCTCTCCTGCAAGACCGCACCACCACGGCCGTGGCCGTGATCACCGGTATGGCGGGCGTGGGCAAGACAGGCTTGGCCCTCCACATCGCGCAGCAGCTCCGGCCGGCCTTTCCCGACGGCCAGCTCTATCTCAGCCTCCGGGCCGCCGGCTCCGACGCATCACTGGAACCTGCGCAGGCGCTCTCCCTTCTGCTCCAAGGCCTGGGAATGGATCCCCGCGCCATCCCCGCCGACACCACCGCAGCCTCCGCACTCCTGCGATCCGCCCTGGCCGACAGGCGCGTACTCCTCGTACTCGACGACGTCGCCTCCGCGAGGCAGCTCAAACCTCTGCTTCCCGCGGGAGCCGGCTGCGCCGTACTCGCCACGAGCAGGCTCCCCCTGGCCACCGTCGATGCCGACCGGCACATCCGCCTGGAACCGTTGTCCCCCGCCCTGAGCGTGCTGCTCCTGGAGAAGGCCTCGGGACGGCAGTGGACGACCCTCGAATCCGTCGGGGCGACACAGCTCGCCGACCTCTGCGGAAGACTGCCCCTCGCCCTGCGCATCATGGCAGCTCGGCTGGCGACCCGCCGTACCCTGACCGTGGACGCGTTGACCGAACGCCTCTCCGCCCATGAGGCTCGGCTGGACCACCTCGAACTCGACGACCTCAGCGTCCGCCGCTCGTTGTCCGTATCCCACGATACCCTGGTGTCGTCGGACCAGGCCCGCGAACGCGACGCGGCCCTCGCCCTGACCCGGATCGGCGGACTCGACCTGCCCGAGTACTCCCCGAGCCTGCTGGCCCGCCTCATGGACACCGACGAACTCCGTGCCGAACTCGCACTGGAGCAGCTGGCCGAGGTCGCCCTGCTGAACGAGACACGCGCCGGCCGATTCCGCCCGCACGACCTGGTACGGGACTTCGCCCGTGAACTGGCCGCGGACCACCCCGACCGCACCACCCATCGCCGACTCGAAGAAGCCACGCTGCACTGGTACGTCCGCCAGACCGCGGCCTGCGCCCGCCACCTCCGCCACGGCAGACCCTCCCCCCACTCCCTCGGCCCGCTTCCGGAGTCCGCCGTCGCAGGCCATCCCTTCCTCCGCGACGCGGCAGCGGCGACCGCATGGGCCGATCAGGAAGCCGGCAACCTGATCTTCCTGGCAGGCCAGCCGGCAGGCGGGAGGCTCGGACCACAGCGCACGTGCGAACTCATCGAGATCCTCTCCCCGTATCTGTACGACCACGGCCTGATCCAGGAGCGGCGGGCACTCACCCTGCAGGCCATCGCCGCCGCCCGGCACAACGGCGACCGGACGGCCGAATCGAGCGCCCTCCGGACGATGGCCGTCACCCGGGCTGCGGAAGGGCACTTGAACGAAGCCCTGCTGCTCCTGGACGAGTCCTTCCTCTTGGACCCGGGGCAGAGCCCCGTCATCCGCGTGCAAACCCTCGGAAACAAGGCTTCACTGCTCAAAGAACTCGGGCGGCACGCTGAAGCCCGGGCCGTCCTGCAACAGGCGTTGTCATTGGATCCCGAAGCCTTGGACGACTTCCACCGCTGCCTTCTCCTGAGCCACCAGGGCTACGTGAGCGAACCCACCGACCTTCCCCTGGCGATCTCCTACCACCTCCACAGCCTGGAGCTCGCGACCCGGATCGGGGCAGGGGTGATACGCCTGATCGCGCTCTCCAACACCGGCCACTGCCACCTGGCCCTCGAGGAACCCGGGAAAGCGCTGTTCTGGTTCGCCCAGGCCCTGGACCTCACGGCCACCGGCGTCAAGCACTGGAACGCCGAACGCAGGATCCGCATCGGGAAGGCTCGGGCGCTGCGTCTGCTCGGCCGCCCCCGAGAAGCACGACGCTCCTGCGAAGTACTCCTCGGCCTCGCTGCGGAACGCGGCGACAGCTATGCTGCGGGGCTTGCCCACCACGAGCACGGACACGCCGTCCGTGCCTGCGGGGACGAGCAGGCAGCCCGACAACACTGGCTGACGGCCTTGCACACGCTGAACGGGACGGACGCCCAGATCCTGCCGGAACTCCGCAGCCTCGTCGACCCGCCGCCTGTCTCCACCGAGAGCCCGGTTGTCCGGCGAGGCCACGACGATTGAAGTCAACGCTCCGCTTGCACTGCGCCGGCCCGGCCTAGGGCGTGGCCACGACGCAATGCCGGCACGGCGCCGTGGCAGGTGAAAGTGGCGGAGCCGCGTGGGTAGAAGCGTGCGACAGACTCCTCGACCACGGCGGTCCGGCCGCGCTTCTTCAGGGCGTGCACGGCGATGTCCGTCCTGCCGTCCGTGTGCTCGCGTACTTCCGGCTTCCGGCTCTGCTTTCCGCCGCGAACCCGGCCCATCAAGCGCCGGCGCCCCGTCCGCTCCACCCAGTCCCGCTCGATGTCCTCCCCCCGAGCAGTCGAAATCACCAACCACCACGAGGTGGGCTTGGCGTTGTTCGTGGGCGACGCGGTCGCGGACGACGTCGGCGTAGGACCGGGAGCTGAAGCCGCTGACGATGAGCACGGGGATGCCCGCGAACTCGAGCCAGCCGGTCAGCTGCTGCCGCAGGGTGTCCTTCTCCGCGGCGACGTACAGGGCGTGCTCCTGGCCGGCGGTGCGGTCCAGGCGGAACCAGCCGGGCATCTCGGTGACGAAGGCGTCCGCGCTCGGCCAGGCCGGCGGGACGTGGACTTGGCGGACGGTGTCGATCGGGTCGGGGAGGCGGCCCTCGCGGCGGGCCTGGGCCAGCCTGGCGGACAGGCGGCGGTACACCGGCGGCGTGTGCGGCAGCGCGCCCTCGGCGGCGAGCGGTACATGACCAGTCTCAAGGTGACCTTGAGCGGGGCGTGCCCGTCCACGATCTCCCGGGCACGGTCCACGACGAGGGGCCACCGGATCCGTTCACGAGCCATAGCGGTACATGTACCCCTCCGCGCGGCCACCGGCCCGCGGGAAACGGATAGACCTCTCCCCTCGGCTATCGCGAGGTAAGAGGTGTCGTTTTCCAGAAGGGGCTTGCCCACGGCATCTGACCTGCACGAATGAAAGATCACCAGATTCGGGGGTCCCACTCCCGGTCACACCTGCGGTCCCCCGCCTAGTGCAACCGTGCAGACAACTCTCCAACCGCCCTCCGGTGCAACCCCCGCAGAGGATCAGCGGAGAGGCTCCCAGGCTTCCTGTGACTGGTCGAGATAGATGTCACCTGATCGCGGTATCTGTCTCCTGCGTCAGTTCGGCCCGCTGCGATCATGCTGGCGATTGATCGGCCACCTGAGGCCTCGCGCCAGCAGCCCAGGGCTGTCATGCGCCCCGGGCGGGTCACATCTTGTGCACCTCGACCGAGAATCCGCGGGCGAGGAGGTCGTTGAGGTGTTCCGCGTGGGCACCAAGCCACTGTTCAGCAGGGACGCCGGGGGCGCTGATCCCAAGGAGTACATAGTCGTCGGAGTCGGCGGTGCTCTGGCCGCAGATGCAGCACAAGAGGCGCTCGAACATGGTGTCGGCGGGGCTTGCGTCGTTGGGCACGAGCGGCAGGGTAACGAGCGCAGGCCGTTCGGCGTGGGGATTATCGCCCGGTGCTGGGGTGACAGCCACGATGACCAACCGAAGCAGATGACAGCAAACTTGACCATATGGTGACAAAGACTGCGACCAGTGCACCACTGAGGTCCAGGTCCGCCGCCGGATGAGTGACAACTATCTCGACCAGTCACACTTCCGGGCCGGCGCGTCGCCACTCCACGAAGTCGGGGTCGGTGAGGTCCACGTCGGCGACGTTCTCCAGCCCGGAGGCCGCGAGGAAGACCCGGATGTCGGCCGGCCGGTGCGCGACGCCGATGGCGACCCCCGTCGTAGCGCACCCGGCGCCGGCCCTGCTCGTCGATGGGTAGACGATCAGCTTCGCGACCATGCGCCCAGCCTGTCCCCGCAGCACCCCACCGTCACCCGGCCAGACGCGAACGGGTGAGGCCGCAGAGCACGGCCGCCGGCGAAAATGCCAAACCGTTGGCCTCGGCCAAGGAATACGTTCGGACGTACGGGGTGCGGCCCTGGCCACCAGGGCCGCGACGGGGGCCGCACCCCGACAGAACCGACCGCGCGACACCCGCGGCCGGGGTCCCTCGTGCGGGTGGCCCCTGGGCCGGCGGCGAACCAGCCCGGTCCCAGCACCGTCGCAGAGCTCGTGAAACCGATCGACGAGCAGCACATCGCGAAGCCCGGCCTGGTGGTCCTGGACATCACCGGCGGGGACAAAGACACCGGCCGGCCGTCATGGCCTCACTGGAAGAGCGCTGGGCCACCTCCGGCATCGGCCCGGTGCGCCGATCCCGGCGAGCCAGGCGTCCGGGCCCGGGTCTACGCCAACGTCCTGCGCCCGGGACGGGAAGCCCCATCGCCACAGGCCCTGGGCAAGCCCTCTTCGAGGAGGGCTTGCCCAGGGTCGCCTACGGCTTGCCCAGGTGCTCAGGCTTGCCCGGCCGTCGGCGCCCACAGAGGGTGCGCACGGCCGGTGCCGTGGCAGTGGGAGCACAGGGAGAGCAGTGCGTCGGGGCGCTCGAAGGGGGCGAGGCGCCCGACGGGTTCGGAGTGGGTCTGGCGGAGAGCGGCGAGGGCGTGCCACATGTCCCCCGCAGCGCTGGGCACGGGCCCGGGGCTGTTCTGCCTATTTCGTCTCATGGGTCCGGTGTACGACCGACGAGAAGGCGTCGGCCGGCTCCAAGGAGCTGCGTCCCGGAGGGTGACGCCGCGACTTCGGGAGCCGTCCCGCCACATGATCCGGACCCTGGGCAAGCCCCCCGCGCCAAGGGCTTGCCCATCAGAACCCGTGGCCGGTCGGCCAGCCGGTCGTGACCGACCCGTCTCCCACGATCGGGCAACCAGCACGTCAGCGCCCTGACCGGTCCATGCAACTCCGCTCTGCGCGGTGACCGGTCATCGGTCACGCGTCATCGGTCAGCGCGCCCTGCCCGTGAAGGCCAGCAGTGGCCGTGACCGATGCCGCCCTGCCCAACGAACCCCGGCCGAGGTGGGCAAGCCGGTGCGCGGGGGTGGCTTGCCCAGGCTCTCCGGGGGCTTGCCCAGCGCCGGTCAGCGTCCGACCGGTTCGGGGTGGCGGAAGCGGCGCCGGTGCGGGTCGTCGACGCCGATCTCGTACCAGGGCTCGCCGCGCTGGAGCCGGGGCAGGGTGTTGACCTATACCGCGATGGTGATCCCGCGGACGGCGGTGCTGAGCGCCTGGAGGCGGTTGTCGAGGAGGTGTTCGGCCTTGCCCGCCAGGACGACGTGGAGTCGAGGGAAGGTGGTGGAGCGGGTGTAGCGGTGGCGCTGCCAGAAGGGGTACGTGCCGCCGATGGTGCCGCGGGCTCCCTCCCAGACGCGGTGCCCGGCGTAGCGCTCGTAGTCCCAGACCTCCTTCGCGAGGCGGGCTTGGGACATGGTGCCGTTGTCGAGTTCGAAGAGGCGGACCTCGCTGGTCTTGGTCGGTACGGCGAGGACGGCGTCGGTGTTGGAGGACAGGCCGGTCTCCTTGATGGCGTGGTTGACCTCCACCTGCCAGTCGGTCAGGTACTCCCGGCGCCCACCGAGGACAGTTTTCGTGTAGGCGAGGATCGTGTCGGTCACCGCGACGGCGTGCGGGCCCAGCCCGGCGCTTACGGCCTTCGCTCCGGTGCCGGCCTTCGGTCGTGGCGGTAGTTCGTTGCCGTCGGCCAGAGCCTTCTGCCCTGCCGGGGTGAGGTTCCAGATTGGGTGCTTGCCGTCCTTGCCGTTCGTCTCCGCCAGTCCCGGCGCATCCAGTTCCACCATGGCCCTGCGCACGTACGACCGGCCGTCCGACCCCTCCCCCGTGATCACCTGGGCCATCTGCCGGACCGTGCCTATCCGTACACACCCCAGCATCCGCAGAGCATCGGCCCGTACCTTCCCGGCCGTGGGAGTGGACTTCTTCCCCTTCACTGCCGCCTCAGGGGTAGGGAGAAAGGTGTCAGCGTGCCGGGCAGCCCCCTTACGGACGGCATGAGCTGCAGTGACGGGCACGACGTTGGAATCGTTCACGGCACTGGACGCAGTACTGGAATCCGGGCCGTCTGCGGGGCTCTCAGGACCCCTTGACCAGGTCGGGTCCGGCTCCGGCTCGGGCTGCCGGGCGCTGCTGGTGTACGTCATGGTCGGGCTCCTCACGCGGTGGGCGCGGGACTCCGGGCAGAGTCCCCCATTCACCTGCTACAGGTGCCGGGGAGGCCGATGGTGTGACGCCTGTTATCGAGCCGTGATCATTCAGTGGGTACGGTGCAGAGTTCGGAGACGATCGTGAACGAGGTCGTCACCATCCCCGCCGCCATGGCCGGCAGCATCACCGCGTGCGTGGTCTGGCCATCCCCCATGCCGTTGCTCAGCATTCCGGGACGGAGATTTCTCCCCTCTCAGGATGGGCTGTTTGTCGCTCCTGGCGGACCAGGTCAAGGGGGAACGCGCTGCCGTCCGAACTCGGTGTGACTGCTCCTGCTGCTTTGCGAGGGATCGATGAGTAGTCGCAGGTGACGAGCCGGTTGCTCACCGCATTCTGTGAGTTCTGCTCCCGGGAGTTTGCGGCTCGCGGCCAAGTTCCGTTACCGAGCGTTGACGTGTCGTTCTGCGGAGAGGTGTCGGCGTTCGCGTGAAAGTGCACAGGGCGGTACGCGGAAGCGTGCGCACCCCCTGCTACGCAACGCAGGATCCCAGTGGCTGTCCGACACAGCTGAGCCATCCGCCTGCGGACGGATTGGCGGGTGGTCGTAGACTCGCGCGCCATGGAAGAGATGTTCGAGCTGGGGACCGTCAGTTGCCCGTCCGGCACCCTGGTGCTCGTTGACGGTGGCTACCTGGGGCTGTGGAGCGGGGACCAGTCGCCGGCGGAAATCAATCCGGCTTCCTTGGGTATTGAAGACACCGCAATGGCCGCCGACGTAACGGGCGCTGTCGACTTCGTGGTCAGCGGGCCGGACGCGTCCGAAGCCGTTCGGAGCTTTGACCGTCAGCCAGGCTCAAGGCTCCATGACGTTCCGGCCTCGAAAGCCGCCGAGTTCGAGGCGGCTTTCGATGGACACTGCCGATCTGCCGGTCTTGACGCCTGGCTGGAGGCCCTGCCGGTTCGGGAGACACACGCCCGCAGGGCCCGCAGGACCGGGGAAGAGGGCGGTGGCGGCTTTTTGATGTTCGGGGTGCCCGTCGTTGCAGTAGGTGGCGTACCCCGAAGTCGGCACCTGCCCGTGCTGGCTACACGGGTCGACTACGGCGACGGTGTTGGAGAACGCTGGTCCGAGATCTCGATCCGGATGAGTGAGGGCCAGGCGGCGTCATCGGTTTCCTTGGGTGGCATCGGCGTGGACTGGGCACGTGTGCTTTTCGGCGACGTCGACGCCCTGGGCCTCTGGCAGCACGATGAGCCGGTGGACGGCTTGGCCGATGTGGCGTTCTGGGGAGCCGCGGCAGACGAAGCGGCGGCGACGTTTGCCGCACCCGAACTGGGCACGCTCGGCGAGGAAGGTGTTCGCGGGTGGACTGACCTGCCCGTCGCGGAGGCAAGGGACAGAGCACGTGCTCTGTTGAGATGGAAGGACGAGACCGGACGGCGCATGGCGGTGGACTTCCGGCCGCACTCCCATCACTGGCAGATCATGCGCGAGGTACGTGCTTCGCAAGTCGAGGCCGGATCCGTGGAACTCGGTGATGCCCGTGTGCTGTGCGCGATGACGAGCTGGGGAGATGGCTTCTTCCCTGTGATCGCCGATCTGGATTCGTCGGGTGACCTCCTCGCAGTGCGGGTGTGCTTCTCCGAAGCGCCCTGAACAGCCGGCCCAGAGCGCGCGGGATGGGCACGTAGCGCCTTACCTCGGTGAGCACTTTCATGTGCACGCCGACAAGAGGGTGTCGACGAGGTTCTCTGCGGCGGCATCCGGGAGATTGACGAAGTCGAGGAGCCCGGGGTTCTCGCGCTTTCGGCGTTCTCCCCGCCAGCGCGTCATGCAGGACCCTTCGTAGTGCCGGGCAGCGAGTTCGCGTTCGCGGGGGGACAGGGGTGGTTGAAAGCACGGGGCGAGCTGCCATTCGCTTCCGGTGACCTGGGCCAAACGAGAGCAATTGTCAAGACCTGTGGATCAGTGAGGCACCGAAGAAGTGGGCCTTACCGAGTGACGAAACGCAGGCAGGGGCCGGTCGGGCACCGTCAGGATGTGCCTACGTTCGTGCCCTACCGACCGTCATGGAAGGACATGCTGGCCCACCTGCGCGGGCACTCCACGCGTCAAAGGTAACGTTCCCGCAGGTCAACGTACTCCGTCGGTTGTTCGGGACCCTGAGCCTGGTGGCCACCCGGCGTCATGGCATGCCCGCACCGTGATGCCCCGGCTGCACACTGCGGACGGACTACGTCATCAACTCGATGTGCGGATGCTCGGGCTCGGCTGGGCAGACGAACAGGTGCTGCCGGTAGCCGCTGCCTATCTGGACGCCGGTCGCGTTGTAGCCGCGGTGGCCGGGGTACGGTCCAGCGCCTGGGTGGGGGTACGGTGACCAGCTGTTCGCGTCGTCGTCCCCTTCCTCGAAGGTGGCGACGGTCATCAGAATCTCCATGCCGGTGCCGCACTCGGAGCAGTGCTGCGGGCTGGGGTCGGTAGAGCTCCAGCCAGCCCAGCCGCCCACCTTCCAGCCGGGCGCGTTGGACAGCACAAGGTCGTAGTACGTGTCCGGGGTCAGGTCTTCCTCTGCTGCCTGCGGCACACTCCACTGCTCGATCTGCTTCCGCAGTTCTTCGCTCAGCTCCAGATGGTCGGGGTACTCGGTGATCTGCTCCGGTTCGAGTACGCACGGATCCGGTAGATAGCCGTCGAACTGCACTGCGGGCGGCTCGGGAGGCGTGTCGAGGACGTCGGTGACGGCGGCTGCCGAACGCCAGAAGAGCAGGGTCCTGGGCATGATCGGATGATCGAAGGGGCACCACAGAACCTGCAGCAGGTCCTTGCCCTCCGGCGGGCTCAGATCGGGCACATCCCGTACGTACAGCTGCGCGACGGGCAGCATCGCTATGGGGCCCTCGTACGGCTGGACCGCCACCTTCACCGGATACGTCTGAGGGGGGCGGATCCGCGCCAGAGTCTCCCGCTCCTCCGGAGTCATTTCCCGGCCGTGCGAGGCGGCGAAAATCCGTCGTTCCAGCCGCAGATCCGCCGGGGACCGGGCTGGGTTGATGCCGTCCACCACATGCGTTTCCTCGCAGTGCGGCCACGGCTCCTCGGCTGGCCACAGCAGCGGCCCGCCGATCGAGCTGTCGTGCCACGTCGGCGCCCCGGGGCGGGGGTGCAGGCGGGTCGCCGTGCGGGCCAGCGGAGCCAGTTGGGGAAAGACCGCGACAACGTCGATCGGCCGTGGCGGAGTGACAGGAGTGGCATTCATGGCCGCAATCTTGCCAATCGCCTGTGACAACGGCCCTGATGGCCGCCCCACGACGAGCTCGGGATCCCACATACGTGACCGAAGCCATCAGCGCAGGTCAGCACATTTCGTCGGTGGCCCTCAGTTGAGGTGGATCACGCTGCGAGGGTCTCGTCGCGTTCGACGAGGAGGCCGTTCTCGAAGCGGGCGCCGGCTCGAACGAGGGCGACGAGGTGCGGTGCGGTGACCACTCGCCAGCGGGCCTGGGCGGACTCAACGAGTTTGAAGACCATCGCGAGGGCCGCGGCCGGGCTGCCGGCGCCGCGGGTGACCTTGGTCCGGAGCTTCACAGTGGAGAAGTTCGACTCGATCGGATTCGTTGTCCTGAGATGGACCCAGTGCTTGCCGGGGAAGTCGTAGAACGCCAGCAGAGCCCTCTTCGCGCCGGGCTGCGCGGACTTCGGCAGCACGTTCGAGACGTTCCTTGTTTTGTGAACCTGGGACCAGCGGATCTTGGGATGGACGCCGTCGGCCCAGACAAATACGTAGTCGGATCCGGCCAGGTCACAGCGCTGGAACTCGGCGTGGCCGACGGTTCACTGCTGCGTCAGCCGGGTCACCGTGGCCGGCGACAGCCCGGCCGAGGAGCCCAGGAACTGTTCCATCCCGGGCACGAAGTCGCCCGACGACAGGCCGTGGAGATGGAGCAGTGGCAGCACCTCGCTGATCTTCGGGGACTTCCTGCACCACGGCGCCAGGATCTTCGAGGAGAACCGCTGCCGTTCACCCGTCGTCTCGTCGACCCGCTTGCCGTTCACTCGTGGGGCACCTCGACCGGCCCAGCAACCATGGTCACGGTCCGCGGCCGGTGCCGGCCGTTGCGGACCACCAGTCGGCGAACTGCCTCGTCACGCTGCCCGGCGAGCTCGGCTATGTACTGGTCCGCCTCCGCCTCCAGCGCGGCGGCCAGCATCCGCCGAGCACCCTCGCGGACGATCTCGTCGATCAGGGAACCGGCCTCGGTGGTGCCTTCTTCGTTGACCACTCTGAGCATGGGCGTGCCTTCCCGACCCGCGTTCGTAGCGCGGGCCTACTCGGTGACTTGACGATCACTCGCTCGGGAAGGTACGCCCTTCGCGCGTCCTCCAAAGGAGCTGATCCACAAGTCCTGAGCATTGCTCCTGGTACAGATCAAGAAGGACGTCAGCGACTGAACGTGACGCACGCGGCAGTCGGCGGGTTGCGTGTAGTCCCCGGGTGCTAACGGCGTTAGCACCCGGGGACTACACGAACGGGGTGCCCCGTCTCAATTGATCTGCTCTGCGAGTAGGGCTGTGACCTGCGGCGACCAGAACAATTGAGACGCCGTGGTGCCGGAAATCTCAAGTGATCTGGCCCCGGAAGCCTGAATGCGAGGTGCTGTCTCAGCTGATCTGGTCCGACCCTGTGTCCCGCTCGCGCTTCTGGCTAGTCTGCGGGCATGACGGAGCACCCCGGGTTCGGCGCGATGCTGGCGTGGCTGCTGGACCACAGAGAACTCGGCGCGCAGGAACTGGCTGACCACGCTGGGCTGAACGCGGACGAGGTCCGCGCAGTGCTCGCTGGGGCGAGCCCTGGCGAGGACCTCCTCCGGCGGCTCGGGCCCGCACTGAGCTTTCACGCCGTCGACCTGTTCATCCTCGCGAGGCTGGCAGTCCCGGACGACATGGCGCCGTTGGACGCCACGGCCGCGATATGGGTGAGGAGCATGGTGACGGATGCGGTGCGTCTCCCCGCAGCGGAACGCCGCGAACTTCTGCAGCTGATCCACTCACTGCCGCAGGAGGAACGGTGTTCCAGCTTCGCCCCGAAGCCGCTCATGCCCCTCGCCGGCGGTCCGGGCGCTTGGGTCATCCGCATGCTCCAGTACCGCAATCTGAACTGGACGGGCATGGCGATGACGCTTGCGTCCGTGACGCCCACGTACCTCTCGGCGGCCACTTACGGTGTGATCGGCTCTGGTCGCAAGGCGTTGACCCCGCGATTGGTGACGGACCTCGCTGCCCTGCTGGGGATCGACGCCCGCGGCCTGGCCGCACTGACGGGCGTCATTCTGGATGAGGTGCCTACGCCACCGCCCCCAGAGGCTGTGGATGCCGCAGCGCTGCTGTGGGAGGCACGGCGTCTATCCGCTGCCCAGACACGGCACGCCTGCGAATTGGCGCGCTCCATGCGGGGCGCCTCTCACGACTCGCACCTCATGGAACCGCCCGGATCTGGCACCTGCTGACAGTCCTGGCAGACCAGATCATCTGAGACTCCGAACGAATCGGACCAGATCATTTGAGACGGGGACCAGATCGACTGAGACGGGACACGGGGCGAGGACGCTCTATCGGACCGCGGTTGACCCGTCTCAACGAAGTTTGACGGGCGGACGTTTGTCTCAAGAGAGCTTGCCCATGCGTTGATCTAGGTCAGGGCCAGGCTGCTCATGTGGTCGCGCACTCCAGAACTCGACCGTCGGCGGTGCCGACGAGCAGTCGGCCGGTCTTGGTCATGGTGAGCGCCGTTGGGATTGTGGGCAGGCCGTGGATGGTCAGCGGGTGGCGCCAGCGCGGGGTGCCGTTGTGGAGGTCGAGGGCTACGAGCTCTCCGCTGCCGTAGGCAATGTAGGCAGTGGCAGTATCGGTGACGAGGTCGGTGGCGGCGTCGAGGGCATCACGGTTCGTGCGAAAGACCCAGCGGAGCGTGCCGTCAGTGGCCCCTCTGCGGACGACGAAGGCACGGCCGGGTTCCTGTCCACGGCGGTTGCGGACGGTGCCGGCGTACACGAGGTCACCGTTGCCGACTTCCGCGCCGGGCCCGGGAAAGTGTGCCTCCCCGGTCTCCCACGGGAACGGGAACAGGCGCCGGAGTCCCGTGTCGCTGGGCAGCCGTACCGAGAGCCAGGTCTCCTTGAGGTTTCGCCAGCCGTGAGGTGCCTCGTAGACGTAGTTCCGGGTGGCGTGCCGTATCCGCAAGTCACCCCGGCCGCTGTCCTCCGTCGGCTCGTTCGCGATCAGCAGGCCGTCGGCGAGGGCGGTACGCGCCGGCGGTTCCTGGTTGCCACCCTCCCGGCCGACGGTCGCCAGCACCGCGCCATCCGGCAGCGTCTTGACGGCCATGACGTGGCGCCGGTGTTCCCAGTCCGGGCTCAGCGCCAGGACCGCCCGCCGGGCCTCGACCTGCCCGTCGGATCGCGGGGCGGTTACGCGAGGACCGGCCAGGTCGGTGCCGGTGAGCGAGCGGGGCGGGACGGCGGGCCAGTCTGCCCGCCGCACGATAGCGACGTGGCCCTCGAGGTGCGCTTTCGGGTCTCTCCAGTCGTCGGGTGGTGCCAGCAGCACGCGCAGAGCCTGCTCGTCGAGCCAGGTCAGTCCGAGGACTTGGCGGCCGAACTCGTTCTCCATCAGCGAGGTGGTGATGCCCCTCTCCCAGTCCAGCAGGAGCAGCTCGCCCTCGAACATGTAGCCGCCGTCGTACTCTCCGGTGCCGACCGCGAGCAGAGGCATCGTTGGGTGGAAGGCCAGCGCGTTCACGGAGAATCGGGTTCGCAGCATGGCTCGGCAACCGAGGTCTCTCGTGCTGTACACCGCCACCGTCGTCGTCCCGGCGAAGCCGGGCTCTCCCGCTACGGCGAGTAGGCCGCGCCCCTCTTCGGGTACGGCCAGCAGGGGCTCACCGACTTCGGCGAACGAGCGCTCACCGAGGACGCGCAGGACTTGGAGAGGAGAGGTCATTTGGAAGATTCTCCCAGCCGTGCTGGCGGCCCTCGGGCGGGCCTGCCCAAGACCGCGCAGCGAGCCGCCGTCCTGAAGTGGCGGTCAACCTTCAATGAGGCCCCCCCCGCCGGTCGAACTTCGGTGAGACTCGTCAAACTTCGCTGAGACGGGTCAGCGGTTCGGCTGGGGTGCTAACGGCGTTAGCACCCCAGCACACATGAGGCCGCGCAGCAGATTCGCTGCGCGGCCTCATGCCGGTTCCATGCCAAGTTAGTCGTTTCCGTTCGCTGCCAGGAGGCGCTCCAGGAGGACCTCACGTTGCGCGGCGTCCATTTTCTCGAAGACGAGGTCGGCGACCTTGTGCCCGTCGTCCCAAGGCACCCCCTGACGGCTGTGGCGCGGGCAGTGACTCGGTGCCGGCAGGCGCAGGTGGGGTGCTAACGCCGTTAGCACCCCTGCCCGTCTGGTCGCGCTTGCGCTGCTTGGTGGCCCGCTTCTCGAGTGCTTCGTGCGCGGCTTCCTTCTGCTGCTGTGCAGGCAGCTGCCCCACGTTCCGTGCGATCTCGACGGGAAGGGTGCGGTCCTCGACAGCGGCCTGCAGCTCGGGCGTCAGCTTCAGCAATGCGATCCGCTGGGTCACCCAGGGGCTGGACTTGCCCAGTGCGCGTGCGACGGCGCGCTGCGAGCCGTGTACCTCAACGAGGCGTTCAAGGGCCTTCGCCTCGTCCAGCGGGTCGAGGCTCTCGTGCTGAACGGCTGCGGTGAGGGCGGTTTCCAGCAGGGTGTCAGCGCTTCCGGCGAGGGTGTCGTCCACGTGTACCAGGACGTCGTCCAGGCCTGCGAGGCGCGCTGCTGCAAGCCGTCGGTTGCCGTCCACGACGACGAACGCGGCGCGCCCCAGTTCCTGCTGGCCGGGGTGGGCGTCGAGGAAGGCGGACCTGGTGACGACGGTGAGGGGCTGGATGACTCCGCGCGAGGCCAGGCTGTCCGCGAGTTCCTCGATGGAGCGGAGCTCCACACGGGGGTTGAAGGGGTTGTGCGCCAGACCCTCCACCGGTTCAGGCACAGATTCCGTGAAGGTGACCAAGCGTCGATTACGGCCTGTGGTCGGCCGGGGTTTTGCTCGGAAGCTGTGCTGGGCGGATCTTTGTGCGCGAGAATGCTCGGCATGACGACTTGAAGAGCAACGGCCGGGCGCCAGCATTGGCGAAAGGTGGGGAGCTGGGACACGGTTTCCGACGGCGATCGGCGCGTCTGCACCGTGTGCGGAACGCCCGTCTGTTCGTACCAGTATCGCTTCCATCCGCCCGAGTCCTCGATGTTCGAGCGGTGCATCGGACTCGCCTGGTGTTCCGCTTGCCGGATCTACTCCGGCAACATGGTGTATGTCCCACGGAAGCAAGTCCTGGTCGACCTCCTCGTGTCTCTTCCTCCTGAACAGCGAGAACGGCTTCTACGTTCGGAGACGCGACTGGTCGAGTTCCTGGACCGCCAGGACTGAGGCGCCAGATGTTAGGGGCGGCGGCTGGCCGCGATCAGGAGGAGTCGCTTGCGCAGTAGCGGAAGTTTCGCTCTGCCGAGCATGCTGAGCTTGAGGGCTTTCAGGTCGTTGACGCGTCCTTCGACGGGACCGGAGGACCATTCGGTGCTCATGCCGAAGACGACGGCATCGAGGTCGCTGATCAGCCCGGCGGCAAAGGAGGCCAGGCCGCACTGCTGGTCGGCGCAGACATCGGCGATCCATCCGCGCAGCCGATCTCCTTCACGGTTGGTCATGACGGTCGCGAACGTCTGGACGTGGGTGGTGGCGGCTGTGAGCTCGGGCGAGCGGGCCAGCAGCGTCCTGAGCCGCAGTTGGTCGGCGTCGCGAAGGTGGTCGGGGTGGCTCATGATCCAGCGGGTGGCTTCGCGGGGCGAGGGTGGCCGGGCCATCGGCGGACTGTTGGCTGCGGGTCAGCGTCCGGGACGCAGCGGATGGACGGAGTCGCGCAGGGTGCTGTAGGCGCAGCGGGCCCCGAGTTCTTGCAGCTCGCGGTGGAGGATCGACAGGTTCGTGCAGCCCTCGGCGATCCGTTGCTCCAGGTAGGGCCGGTAGCGGTCGAGTTTGCTGGTCCGGTCTTGCCACTGGCCGTGCAGCATCGCCTCCGGGCTGGCGGCGCGGGCTTACTTCCGCACCGTGTTGCGGCCCAACCCGAGCCGGCGGGCGACTTCGCGCAGGCTCAGGCCCTGCTCGACCTGGGCGCGGACCGCGGCGTGGGTGTCGCGGAGGCGGTCGAGGAACTTCCCAGCAGGGTAGGGCTCGGATGGTTCCTGGCCGGCGGAGGTCGGCACGGGCCCCGCCTCGGGTTCGGGCGAAGGTCCCGGCTCGACGAGGTCGCGGAGGAGAAGGCGGTGGTGGGAGACCAGGCGTTCGACGGCTTCGCCAAGGTTGTGCCAGACATGCCATTTGTCTGCGCAGTGCTGGGCCTGCGGGGCGCCGGTTCGGGCACCTTCAGCGAAGAACGCCGCGCGGTCGCGGCAGACGATCTCGACGCCGGGGCGCTCGCGCAGCCATGCGGCCAGGGTCTCGGCCTCACGGTCGGGCAGCAGGTCCAGGGGCTGGTGGGTCTCGCAGTCGATCAGGATCGTGCCGTACCGGCGCCCCTTCCTGGTCGCGAATTCGTCGACTCCCAGCACCCGCGGCACCGCCCAGGCCGGCTCCGGCAGCGCCATCAGCACGCGCAGCACGGTCATCCGGCTGACCACGATGCCCAGCACCAGCCCCAGCCGGACCACGGCGCGGGCGGCCAGATCGACACCAAGAGCACCGATGATCCGCTGCAAGACGGGCGTTCGCCGACCGTAGCGGCGGGTCAGCCCCTCGACTTGCTCGGCGAAGGTCACCCTCGCGCAGCCGCTGTTGTCGCAGAACAGCCGGCGCACCGACAACTCGATGAGTACTGGCTGGGTGCCGACCGGAGCATCGGCGACCTTGCGTCCGTAGCGGCTGTGCACCCGCATCGACGATGCCCCGCACCCCGGACACGCGGCCGCCGTCCCGTCCTTCGTGCTCGCCGCGATCCGCAGCACGCCGCTCTCCACCACCACGCGTTCCACCAGCACCGTCACGAGATGCGGGAACACCAACTCCAGCAAGGTCTCACACGACCGAAGAATGACGTCCAAGATGACGGAGCGTCACCGGCGCACGGCAGCACGATCCACTTCACGGAATCCGTGCCTGAACCGACTCAAACTCAAACCGTCATGGCCAGTCAGCTGGGCCTCGTGCTCTTGTTGATGTTCTCGACGTCCGGTCATGAGGTGGGGGAGGCGGTCAAGGCGTTGACGAGCTGGGCGAATTCGGTGCGTTGCCGGTCGGTCAGTGTGGTGTAGAGCGGCGCCTGCAGCTCGTCGGTGAGCTGCTCGGCGCGCTGCCACCGGGGGATCAGGGTTGCGGCGACGGGATGTGGCTCTTGCCAGCCGTAGTGGGTTGCCTGCTCGACGCCGAGGTTGATGACCATTGCCATCTGGGCGGTCAGCCCGGACAGGCGCACGGCCGCCAGATGGCAGGCGCCCCGGTGTTCTCGCAGTACGTGGATGCGCTGCATGGCCGCCCCGACGGGGTCGTCGGCCGGGCAGGGCTGTGCGCGCCAGCCGGCGAACAGGGGCAGGGCGTCGGCGTCAGCGGCGTCGATCAGCTGCTGCGCCAAGTGGTTGAAGTGCTCCACATCGACACCGACGGGGATATGGGCGTGCCCCCATTCCCGGACGGCCTGCGCATAACAAGCGGCGGCGTCCTCCGCCGGCATCACGGCCCGCCCCGCCAGCCAGCCCGCGGCAACCAGGTTCGGGCCGAGGAAGCCCTGTACCGCCTGGACCACCGGGACTGGTGCCTCGCCGAGCACTCCGAACCGGCCGCGGCAGTAGAAGCTGCGCCCGGGTGGGAAGCCGGCGCGCTGACCCACAGTGGCGGTCGTCTCGTCGGACATGAACTCGTCACCGAAATCGTGGATGGGGCGGGCAACCGCGGCAATGCAGTCGAAGATCTCCATGCGCTGAAGGTCCCCCGGCATGACCCGATAGGTCAAGGGGATGTTTTCTGATGAGACCATTTAGGTAATCTATCGAGTCATGTTGGATGTCCGCCGTCTGCACATGCTCAAAACCGTCGCCGCCCGCGGTTCCATCGCCGCAGCCGCCCAGGCCCTGGGACTGTCCGCCGGTGCCGTTTCCCAGCAGCTGTCCGCACTGCGACGTGACGTGGGAGTCGATCTGCTGCGCCCCGACGGGCGAACCGTGGCGCTGACGGAGGCGGGCCGGGTGCTCCTTGAACACGCCGACCGGATCCTCGCCGCCGTGCAGGAGGCCGAAAGCGCCGTCGCGGCGGTCAAAGGCACGGTCGGGACCACAGTCACGCTCGCCGCGTTGCCTTCGACCGTCGCCCGGATCGTGGCCCCCGCACTCAGCGAGCTGGGCTCACAGCAGCCGCAGCTCACCGTGACCTGTCTCGTCACCGACCAGGCGCAACTGCGGGAACTCACCCTCGGCGCCGTCGATGTGGTGCTGGGGCAGCGGTATCACCACCTTCCCGACACCCCACCCCGGGACATCGCAGTCTCGCCGCTGCTGGACGATCCACTGCTCGTCGTCACCGCAGCCGGCCAAGCCGACGAACGGCCCGTCGCCCTGCGCGAACTGGCCACGCACAACCTCGCCATGCCGCCGGCGACCACGGACTGCGGACAGGCCATCCTGCACGCCTGCCACCAGGCCGGCTTCACACCCACGACGCACTACATCACCGCTGACATCGCCGCCCAGCTCACCCTCGCACGAGCCGGCCTCGCCACTGCCCTCGTCCCCCGGACAGCCATCGACCCGGCCACACCCGGAATCCGCACAGCGCCCATCGAGGACCACCCGATCCTGCGCCTCCTGTTCGCCGCGACCCGGCACACGGAGACCGAGAACCCGACGACCACGGCCGTCATCGCAGCGCTGCGCACAGCCGCGCGGCATCACATCGCGGCGACCGGCGGATGCGCCTAACGAACGTGCCACGCCCGCTCCCTCACTGCTCAAGGCCGGGCCCTCCCCGGCCCGGCGCCTCACCCAGTGAACGATCCCGACGCCTGGTAAGCGACGCCGGGAGTACGGGGCTTCAGGATGCGGACCCGGCCGCGCCGTCCCCCATCGAGCGGGCGGTTTCCGCTTCGGCTTCGGCAGAACAGGGCCGCCTCCTCCGACCTGACGTTGGCCACCGCGGCCGCCGGGCTGGCCCAGGAGGCGCCAGCGCTGCGGCGGCCGTGCGGCCCTTCGTCCGCGAGAACGTCTTCGGCCTGTCCGCCGCACCAACTGCGCGGTCTGGTCCGCTCCACCATCCGCGGCGCCGATGACGCCGCCTACGACCGCTGGTCCCCGCGTGACTGGGGGGCAGGCCGCCAGCCGGGCCGGGCTCGGCGCGAACTGGAGGCCCTGGGGTACACGGGCCGCGTCCTCGTCATGCAGATCATCCGGACCACGTTCAGGGCCGACGGCAAGCCCATCGGCAAGACCCTGACCATCCAGGGCGAGATCCCACCACTCGTGCGGGATCGTGCGGCATCCCGGCGGACGAAGGCGCCCAGCCACCGGCGAGCGGCTGCATCGGCTGACGCCCCTCTGGACCCCGTGCCGGGCCGCTGCTTTCCTGGCGGTGTACGCAAGTTCCCGCAAGGAGCGCGACACAGGAGGTACCCGTGGCGTTACGGTTCATCGGGATCGACCCGGACACAGGCAAGGAAGGGTCGCCGACCGTTTGGGTGGACGAGGAGTCGCGCGAGGTGGTGGTCCAGGGCTGGCTGCCGGACCCGGCCACGGTCCGCGAGATCGAGGAGAAGGCATGGGCCCCCGATCACTCCCCCGGGGTTCCCAAGGGAGAAGGCGTGGTCCGGATCCCGGCCAGCATGGCAGCAATTTTGAGGGAGGCGCTCGATGTCATCGACCGTGATGGAGTTCGCTGACCTGCTCGGCTCCGCCCGGCACAGCGCCGTCCACCTCGAGATGCGCGACCGGTACTCCGTGGGCGACGAGGCCGACGACTTCAACTCGTTCCTGCGCACCGGAAAGGCCGCCGCCGCCGATCCGGCCGACGCGTACTGGGGAACGTGGCCGGACATGGTTCAGGAGGCCGTGTCGCGGGGCGTGGTGATGCGGCGGGCGAGGATCGTGTCCGAGCCGGTCACCGACTACATCCGCTACGAGCACGCCATCACCGGCGTGAACCTCAAGGCCGGGGAGGACGTCCGCTGGCTGACCCGGCGCCTCGCCTCCGACATCGCCCTGCCCGGGAACGACTTCTGGCTGTTCGACGGGAAGACCGTGCAGTTCAACCTGTTCACCGGCGACGGGGACTGGGCGCAGCCGCCGAAACAGTGGAGCCGGGAGCCGTCCGTGACCGCCCTGTGTGCCGCGGCGTTCGAGAAGGTCTGGGAACGGGCGGTCCCGCACACCGAGTACACCCTGTAGGCGCGGCACCGGACCGACAGCTCATGCCCTCTTCCCCTTCCTCCAGCGCGCAGGCCATGCGCGAGGCGCTCGCCGTGCGCCTGCTCCATCTGCTCAAGGACGCAGGGATCACCCGGCGTGAGCTGTCGGCCCGGTGCGGCTGGGACCCCGCGAAGACCTCCCGGATCTTGGGTGCGCACGCCCAGCCGTCGGACGCGGACATCCGCGCCTGGTGCGCGGCCTGCGCCGCCGAAGTCCAGGCCGAGGACCTGGTGGCCACCGCCCGCACGGTCGACTCGATGTACCGGGAGTGGAAGCGCATCGCCCGCCGGGGCCTGCGGCAGGGCCAGGAGGAGGTGATCGGCCGGTACGCGAACGCCCAGACCTGCCGCGTGTACGTCTCCAACGTCTTCCCCGGGTTCTTCCAGACCTCCGCGTACGCCGAGGCGATCCTGCGGTCCGTCACCGAGTTCCACGGCACCCCCGACGACGTCGCCGAGGCCGTCGCCTCTCGCCTCGCCCGCTCCCGCTACCTCTACGAAGGCGACCACCGCTACGTCGTGCTGATGGAGGAGTGGGTGCTGCGCTCCCGGATCGGAACAACGCAGACCATGGCCGCGCAGCTGGCACACCTGCGCACCGTGATGAAGCTGCCGGCGGTGTCGCTGGGCATCATCCCGCTGGGCGCCCCGCGCACGGTGTGGCCGCTGGAGGCCTTCTACCTCTACGACGAGTCCCGCGTGATCGTGGAGACCCTGACTGCCGAGATCGACGTCCGTCAGCCGCGCGAGCTCACCGACTACTCCCGCGCGTTCGCCGAGCTGTCCCGCTCCGCAGTTCGGGGCGAGGAGGCTCGCGCTCTGATCGGGGCCGCCGAGGCCTCGCTCGCCTGAACGGTCCGCAAGTTCCCGCAAGGTTGTTGAGGGCCCCACGCGCCCCTCTCCAGCTTCGGTGGTGCCGGGAATTCCTCCGGTTTCCGCGCGCCACGGAGGCCCTGATGAGCGCTGCCGCGAACCCTCATGACCCGACCCAGGACCGGCCGAGTGCCCCAGCGGGCAGTTGCGGCTTCGCGCCGTCGGCGGCGGGCGAACTACTGCCGGAGCTGCTTGCGGACTTCACGGACTTACGGCTCGTGCGGGCCCGGGTCGGCTAGGAGCGCTTCCTCAGGACCACGGGGGAGGCCTCCGGTGAGTGAGCAGTACGAGTACCAGCCTCACCGCCTGCTCCACCAGCGGGTCCGCGACATCGCGTCCGGCGTCGAGGGCAAGCTGATGGCCGTGATCAACGAGAACGTCTCGGACACCGGCATCGAGCGCTGGATGGAGCTCTCCTACATCCGGAACGCGTCCGGCAGGGCGTTCACCACCGCCGTCGACAACGTCCGACCCGCCCATCAGCTTCCCGCCCCTGCCGGGGGCGGGATGGCCGGGCCCGGGGTCAGAACGTCCGGGCCCGGAGCACCACCGGGGGCGGGCAGCCGTCCCGCACCGCCGTTTCCGCAGAGAAGGAGCCATCCCATGGCGCAGTCCAAGTCCGCCCTCGCCGCCATCAGCGCCCAGGCGTCGGCCCAGGAGACCGATGAGGTCACCGGGCCCGTCGTGGTCGCCGTCGACGTGGAGGACGAGGAGTAGTCCTCGCCCCCGTCCTCGCCCTGGCATGGGCGCCCTTTCCCCAGCTCGCGGGCCGGGGAAGGGGCGCCCCTCTCGCTTCACCCTGGAGGCCGGTAGTGATTCACGTGTTTGTCGGGCCAACGCCGGCGAGGTCCGAGCCGCAGCTCGCCGCGCCGGGTGTGCGGGTCTGGCCGCCGGCGCGGCACGGCGACCTGTTCGACACTGCGATCCGCGGCGGTGACACGGTCGTCCTCATCGACGGCGTGTATCACCAGGCGCCTGCGCTGCGGCACAAGGAGATCCTTGCCGCGATGGGCCGGGGCGTCGGGGTGGTCGGGGCGGCAAGTATCGGCGCGCTGCGGGCGGCCGAGCTGGCGCCGTACGGGATGCTCGGCGTCGGCCACATCTACACCGCCTACGTCCGAGGGGGCATCGAGGGCGATGACGAGGTGGCGGTTGGGCAGGCCCCGGACGGGGCGTAAAAGGCGCTGACCTGGCCGCTGGTCAACCTCCGGCACGTGCTGGACCTGGCCGTCCCGGCCTGCGTGCTCGACGATGAGCGGGCCGCCGGGCTCCTTCAGGCGCTGCGCACGGTGTATTACCCGCAGCGCACGTGGGCCGCCGTACGGGCTGTGTGCCGCCGGCAGGGCGAGACGGCGTTCGCCGACTGGCTGAGCGAGCGGCGTGAGCAGAACCGGCACTTCGGTGACCTCAAGCGCGCCGACGCGCTCACCGCCGTGCGGACCGTGCTCGACGGCACCATGGAGGCGATGGACAAGGCTGCTGTCGTGCCGAGGTGGGAGACGGCCTACTTCCGCCGCTGGTCCAACGCCGCCGCGCGCGGGTGCGTGGACGGGATGGTGCTGTCCACCGAGGACCGCCTGGTGTACCAGCAGGTTTTCGACCCCGCGTTCGGCGAGCGGTGGGCGGCCTACCTCGAACACCTCTCCCTGCATCCTGCCGACGGCGGTCCCGGGCTGTCGCCGAAGCCGAGCGGGAAGGATGTCAACGCTCTCTGAAAACTGACCCCCATGTTGTTGGCCGCCGAGTGCCCTGGTTGTGTCGGCAGGGTTGTCAGCCGTGGATGCCAGAATCGGCGGCATGACGCTGTGTGACTATTTCTCCGCCGCTGACGACCAGGCTGCCATCGCGGTCCTGCAGTCTCCGGGAGGACCGGGTGGAGCGGAGCTCGACGTGGTCCTCCTCAAGAACATCGACCCGGTCGTCGCGATCGCCCAACTTGAGGCCATCATGACGGGCTGCAGCTATGAGGAGGCCAGCGAACGCCCGCGGTCCGGAGAACTACTGTCGTCGGAGGAGGACGGCCCGCCCTTTGTGGTCGGCTTGTCGGACACCCTTTTCGATGCCCTCGTCACGGCGACGCAGGACGACCTCGTTCGCTTTGCTGAGCCGTGGTCGAAGACCGACGAACTCCGGCAGATTCGGATCGGCGCCGAAGTCGCGGCGGACGTTCTGAAGGGCCTGGCTGGACTGGCTCAGCGCGCGCGGGCCTCCGGTCAGCGGTTGTATTGCTGGTGGGCGCTGTGAAGTACCGGCGTCCGGCGCCGTTCTCCTTGTTCAGCAGTTCTCGTAGCTGGCGGGTGCGGTAGGAGTCGCCGGTCAGTGTGAGAACCTCGGCATGGTGGACCAGGCGGTCGATCATCGCGGCGGCCACGACGTCATCCGAGAAGGTCTCTCCCCAGCGCCCGAAGGGGAGATTCGAGGTGGCCATCACGGAGCCCTGCTCGTAGCGCGACGCGATGAGCTGGAAGAACAGGTTCGCCGCGTCCTGGTCGAACGGGATGTATCCCACCTCGTCGATAATGATCAACTTGTAGCGGCGGATCTTCTTGAGCTCGGCCTCCAGGCGGCCGGCCTGGTGGGCTGTCGCGAGGCGGGCGATCCCGTTGCTGGCGGTGTCGAACAGGACCGAGTAGCCGGCCTGGGTGGCCTTGGCCCCGAGGCCGATGGCCAGGTGGGCCTTCCCGATCCCGGGCGGCCCCAGCAGGATCACGTTTTCGGCCTTCGCAACGAAAGTACCGGTCGCAAGGTGGGCAAGGACGTCGCGCCGCAGCGATGGCAGGTGGTCGAGGTTGAAGTCCTCCAGCGTCTTGACCTGGGGGAAGTGGGCGTGCTCCCCGCCGACGCGGGGGTGTTCCGCCTCCTGGACCAGTGGCCGGACATCGCGGCCGCCCTCTCCTCGAAGCTCGCCGTCCGTCCAGGCGGTCGCCTTCCACGCGGAGACCGGACAGCTGGACCTGCGCCCCGACTCGCCCGCGTACGCAACCCAGCTGCGCCTGATCAGCTCCCGGATCATCGCCGCGGCAAACGATGCGGTCGGCACCCAGGCGATCCGCACCGTCCGCGTCCTGACCGTGGGCGCTACGGACCCGGTGCCGTGCGAGGTGGTCACCGCTCCGACCTCGGCGGCCGCGCCCGAGGCGCCGGTGAAGACCTGCGACATGGCCCCGCCCGGCTTCCACCGGGCGATGACCGCCCACCAGGCCGTCCCGCGCGTCGAGCACGTGGCGTCAGGCGTTACCGAGGCGATCGAACGGCAGAACCAGGCGATGCGCGCACTGAGCCGCCGAGCGTTTCCTGAGCCGGACGTTGTCCCGGACGATGCGCCGGCCCCGATCGAACAGGCCCACATGCAGCGGCGCCGACAGGCTGCCGTCACCGAAGCCGCCGCCCTGCGGCGGGCCCGTGCGGAATGTGCCGCCCGGCATGCCGGAACGGCTCCCTTGGTCCCGAAGCAGGCCGTTCCGCTGCGCACGACGGCCTGACCAGCTGATAGCGCCGGATCAAGTCCGCGCGTCGTGTTCCTCCTGACCGACTCCCTGCACCATCAGGCCGTCCTGGCCGGCGACGACCCCGTCACCGCCAAGCGGATCGGCAGGTCCAACTTGCTTGCGATCCACGCCTTCACCGGCGCGCAGGACGAAGGTGCCCTGGCCCTGCTGCGCGCGCTGCACCGCGAAGTCCTCCAGGCCGGCTGAGGAAGTCGGTCAGGGTGCGCTGTCACAGGACGGCCCGTTCGGGGTAGCGGGCGGAGCGTCGACTTCCCCACTTAAATCGAACAGATTTACGATTGGGGGGTGACCTCCTCCACCGCCGGTTTCCCGGACGACCTCCTCAAGCTGCAAGAACAGCTGCACCGCGCCCACGCCGAGCAGCGCACCTACCGAGTTTGCTGGAACGATTGATGCGATGGGTACACCCGAACCCAACGAACATGACCAGTCGCTCAGCGGCGAGCTGCTGTACTGGGTGACCTTCGACGCGCCGCAATACGACTGCGACGGGGCCGGTCCCTATCGCAAGGCCCAGATCTGGGGGCGCTTCCTACGGGCTGAGCAAGAGCCTGAAGCGTAGATCCACACCTCGTGTCCCGCTCGAATCATCCGTCGAACCGGGTCGCTCACCTGGAGATTCCCCGGACATGGGGGCGGCCTTCGTCTGATCATGTGCTCCAACCAAGGTGCACGTGACCACGACGAAGGCCGTGAGGTGGGTCTGCTGCCGGATGCTGTCCGGAGGAAAGCCGTTCGCGGAAGCGTCACGCTCCGGGGCGAGTTCTACGAGTGTCTGACCGCCCGGCGCGATGAGTTGTTCGAGCTGGTGGACGCGGTGCTGTGTGCGGACGGTGCGGTGAAATCCCCGGTGGACTTGACGTTGTTGCCGAGCATCGTCGTGGGCACGGAGCGATGTACGGCGGTCTGAATCACGGCCGGATCGACGTCGGCCGGCTGCGGACCGTGTTGTCCGGGCTGTCGCTGCCGCGTTTCGACGGCAGGCGCCTGGTCCTGGCGGTCGACGTGTCGCCGTGGCTTCGCTCGGACGCGCCGTGCTCGGCGGAGCGGCTGTTCTGCCACGTCTACGGCCGGGCGAAGACGGCGTCGCAGTTCATTCCGGGTTGGCCGTACTCCTTCGTGGCCGTGTTGGAGCCGGGTGCCACGTCCTGGACCGCGATCCTGGACGCGGTCCGGCTCGGCCCGGCGGACGACTCGATCGCGATCACCGCAGCCCAGCCGCGGGGTGTCGTCGAACGGCTCGTTGCCGCTGGTCAGTGGCAGGCCGGGGACCCGGCCATCGTGATCGTCAGCGATGCGGGCTATGACGTCACCCGCCTGGCCTGAGTCCTGCGCGACCTGCCGGTCGAGCTGGTTGGCCGGGTTCGCTCCGACCGCGTGATGCGTCTGCCGAAGCCACCGCGGATGCACGGGGTCAACGGCCGGCCGCCCAAGCACGGACCAGAGTTCCGCTTCGCCAAGCCGGAGACCTGGCCTGAGCCCGCAATCACCACGGTCACCGACACCACCAACTACGGCAAGGCCGAGACCCAGGCGTGGGACCGGGTCCACCCAAGGCTTACCCACCGATCCTCATGGCTCGACCACGATGGTGAACTACCCCTGGTCGAGGGCACACTGATGCGATCGAAGGTGGATCACCTGTCGCAGGGCCGGGATGCCCCGCCCGTGTGGTTATGGTCCTCCAAGACCGGCGCCACCCCGGATGACGTGGACCGCTTCTGGCAGGCGTTTCTCCGCCGCTTCGGCCTGGAGGACACCTTCCGGTTCGCGAAGCAGACCCTCGGCTGGACCACCCCGAAGCTCCGCACGCCCGAGGCGGCGGACCGCTGGACCTGGATCCTGATCGTCCCCCACACCCAGCTGCGGCTCGCGAGAACGCTGGCCGCCGATCTCCGCCGGCCCTGGGAGAAACCCGCTGCCTCCGACCGGCTCACCCCGGCCCGGGTCCGCCGGGGGTTCAGGAACATCCGCGCTCACCTCGCCTGTCCGGCGCGTGTTCCCAAACCCCGAGGCACCGGCCGCGGACGGCCATCCGGTGCCAAGAACAAGGAACGGGCACCCCGCTACGACATCGGCAAAACCGTCAAGCGCCCCGAGACCCTCAAGGCCATCGGCAAGCCTGGAAGATCTTGGTAGACAAAGAACGAGCTAAGCGTGCCCACCGCCTCGCGTGTCGGAGGAGCCGTCAAGGACTGAATGCGTGTCGCGACTCGTCAACGATCGACAGCTCGGCCGTAAACGATCGTTGAATATCGGTGGGGAGTGTCGATAGGGTGCCATGCACAGACCAACCTGAGCGCCGGCGCAACCTCGGAGGACCTGGTGGCCCCTGTCTCGCCTCTGTCAGCGACGGTTGAGCGTCTTCAGGCGTTGATCCAAGAGCGAGGCATGGATCCGGCGGAGTTGCTCGATCCTGCGGCGCTGGCAGACAGAACAGCCCTGTCCGAAGACACCGTTCGCACCTTGCTGGGGGGCGGTGAACCGACGGTCAATGCCGTCAACGAACGGGTTCGCACCCGCATCAAAGCCCTCGCCGACGCTTACCTGACGAAGACAGGCAAGCGCATGTCCGACCTCGCCGGCAGCATTTCTCAGGAGTTGGGTGTATCCGCGTTCTGGGCTCGGAAGGTGTGCGCCGGCGAAAAGGTTCCCAGCGTGGAACTCCTGCACGGCCTGGTGGACTTCTTCGGAGTCACGGGGGGCGAGGCGTTCTTCACGGCCCCAGCCGCCGAGGCCCTGAACCAGGCGCTGCTGCCCGTCCTCGCCGCGCTGCAGCCGACGCCGGACAGCCCTCAAGCCGCTGGCGACCCACCGACCGAAGTGCTGTGGGGGTACGACAACGTCCGCAGCATCGCCCTGCGGCAGGCGAACGGCCTTCCGCCTGAGCGTTGGAAAGTGCTCAACGCGACCTTGGAGGCACTGCTGGAACTTGATGACCAAGAGGCAGACCGATGAGCAGCGCAAGGGCGATGCGGCGGCTCAGCGACCGGCTCATCAGGAACTTGTCGCAGCCTACTGGTGACGAGGACGTCATCGCCCTCATAGGCCAGGCCCTGACCCAGGTACGCGGACGGACGGTCCGGTTACGCAAGGCGGCCTTCCCACCGGCGACGGCCAGCGGACTGTGGGTGGACCGCCCAAGCCACGACCTGATCGTCTACGAGGAGAACACCGACCCCGAGCACCAGATTGTGATCATCGGCCACGAGGCATGGCACATGTTCCACGGCCACTGCAGCAGCGGCCCGATTGGACGCGCCGCCTCCCGTGCGGCAGGCAACGATGTAGCAGTAGGCCTCGCAGAACTCGTGGCTGTCGTCTCAGCGGCCGACGATGCAGATGCCCCTTTCACCGATCGTACGGACGCAGCCCTGCATTACGCCGCACGCTCAGACACCCACGAGGTCGACGAGGAACTCGATGCCGAGCACTTCGGCCTCCGGTTCGCCACCGATCTGCTGACGGCCCTGCGGCAGAAGCGCTCCTCCATTGACCCCCACCATGTCAGCGGGCGCATCGGGACCTCCATGGCCCATCACTTCCGTCAGATCTGACCCTTTCGACTCGGCGTGCGCGCGGCATATGACTGGGAGAGAAGTAGCACAGTGGCATCCGGACCCGGCAACCTCGTTTACTACGTCCCCGGTTTAACACTGCTTTTCGTCTGTGCCATGAAGCTTCCCACGCTCGTCCGTCGACGGCGCGACCCTCTGCTGCGGTCGGCTTTCTTGCAGCTCTTTGCCGGGGGATGCATCATGCTGCTCGCCGCCCCGGAGTCCATCCTCGCGCTCAACCAGGCCACAGGCATAACGAACTGTGCAGCAGTGGTCGTTTACGCAGCGCTCACTACGTATTCTGGCGCAAGCCTCCTGCTGATCATCCATTGGCGGCCAGCGCTGCCAGAACAGACCCGACGCGCTGCACGCAGATGTCTCATGGCCTACAGCCTGGCCGTTCTCATCATCGTCGTCCTCTTCTGGGTCGGGAATGCCCCAGTGGAGCAGATCACGCTCTTCGACGCCTACTATGCCAACACGCCCTACATTCGCGAGATGATCGTCACGTATCTCCTTGCCCACGGCGTGGCGGCAACAGCCAACCTCACCATGTGCTGGCGATGGTCTACAGAGGTTCGCGGTTCCCTCCGGACAGGCTTGCGCCTACTCGTTCCCGCCTACCTACTCCACGTGGGCTACGACGTCACACGACTGGTCGCCGTGAGCGCCCGCTGGGCCGGCCACAACTTGGACTTCCTCATCGGCCAGGTCTCTCCGCGATTCGCTGCCCTGTCTGCCATCATCGGTGCCGTCGGATACACCCTTCCGTTAGTGGGGCCGCGAATCGCGCAGACCGCCCAGGCCATGCGCCAGCTCCGACAACTGACCCCACTGTGGCGGGTGCTGCGCAATGTACCTACCCCTGGGGCAATCCGTTCCTCGCTGCCCTGGTGGCGAACGTCCCCAGCCATGCTCCTGATGAGCCGGAAAACTGCGCTGTACGACGCCATGCTCTCCCTGACTCCCTACTGCGATCCAGCCGTCCGCGATGTGGCCTATCAGGCTGCGCTCCGCTGCCGCCAGGATGAGGCCTCGGCCGCAGCCAGCGCAGACGCGGCCATGATCGTCGTCGCTCTTGAGCGGCAGCACGCCGACCCCGAGCAACTCCAGGGCAGCGCTGGATCATCGGCGTGGCGCTCCAAGGATCTGATTCCGCTGTCCCTTGCTCTTGCTTCGCCTGTCGTTCAAAACCTCCGCGAGCACGACCGTTCCCCCGCAGAAAGCAGCCGATCATGAGTGAAGCCCCCCGGCAGAGTTCCACCCGCGCCGTGATCATCGGGGGCAGTATGGCCGGCATGCTCGCCGCGGCTGCCATCAAGGACAAGGTCGAATCTGTTGAGATCATCGAGGCTCACGATCTGCCCGAAGGCCCGGAGTCGCGCGTCGGTGTCCCCCAAGCCGTGCACCTTCATCTGCTGCAATCCGGCGGCATAGATGCGATGGAGAGGCTTCTGCCCGGCACGATCGACCAGCTGCTGGCGGCGGGCGCCCATCGCATACCGATGACCACGAACATGGTCATCTACTCGCCCGAAGGCTGGTACCGCCGTTGGCAGCACGCCACTCACTACCTGATCACCGCGAGCCGGGACCTGACCGACCACATCATCCGGGCACGGGTCCTCAAAGAGCCCCGGATCAAAGTACGCACCCAGACCAAAGTCATCGAACTACTCGGCAACAGGCGTCGCGTCACTGGTGTGCGCATCCAGACCGCCGGCCAGGCAGAAACAGAACTGCGAGCCGACCTCGTTATCGACGCCTCCGGCCGGGCCTCCCGCACGCCCCATTGGCTCGCCCAGCTGGGTATCAGTGGTGTCGTCGAGGACCGCATCGACTCCGGCTTGGTGTACGCCAGCCGAATGTACCGTGCTCCTGTCCCCAACCAGAGCTGGCCCGTAGTCAGCGTGAACGCCGACCCCCGCTTGCCTCAGCCCGCCAACGCTGGCGGCATCCTGCCCATCGAAGGCGACCGATGGCACGTCAGCTTGATGGGCGCACCCGGAGGTCACCCCACCCGCGACGCGGACGCCTTCGAACCCTTTGCGCGCACCCTGCGCCACCCCATCATTGCCGACCTCCTCACGCACGCCCAACCGCTCAGCGATGTCAGCGTCACCCACAGCACCGCCAACCGCCGCTACTACTACGAGCGACTCAAAGTCTGGCCTGAAGGACTAGTGGCACTGGGAGACTCTGCCGCGGCCTTCAACCCCCTCTACGGCCAGGGCATATCAGTCATCGCGCATGGCGCTCTTGCCCTGCGCGACCTGCTCTGCGAGGGCCTGGCACCCGGCTTGGCCCGACGCGCCCAACGAGCCATCGCCCGCCCCGTCAACGCAGCATGGGCCCTGTCCGTCGGACAGGACATCCACTTCTCCACCACGGCCGGCAAGACCCCGAGCGTCGCCGATCGACTCCTTCATCGCTACGTCAGCCGTCTCTCGCTCACCGCAACGGGCTCGTTCCACGCTGCCACAGCGCTTACTGACGTGCTGACACTCGAGGCTTCGCCCACTTCGCTCCTGCGGCCAAGCGTGCTGGCGTCAGCTCTCATAGGACCGCTACGCCCGCAGCTTCGTGGCCCTCAGCTCACCCCAGCAGAACTCGGCCTTCTGAGCGATCTGCATGAGCAACCCTAAGGGCTGTCCCGTAACTGGACGGCGTCCCCTGCCCGACCTGGATCGGACCGTGTCAGTGGCTGGTGACAGGATCGAGGGGTGCTGATCAAGGGATATGACGTCGGCCCGTTGGTGCCGGGCGAGTCACTGCTGCTCCACTCGGGCTTCTGGTCGAACTACCTCTTGGCAATGTGCAGCGACGGGGGGTGTGCCGAGCGCCCGGTTCCGGAGTGGTTCGGTGAGGACGGCGCCGATGCCGATGCCCTGTCCGATGTCCTCTTCGACCCTGAGCACTGGCCCGTGTTCAGGGTGCCGGCTGACGACGGACCCGGAGCTGTGGTGATCTACCGCAACCTGGACGGTGACTACGGCACCGACTACCTCCTCACCCATCCGGGCAGAAGCTGCGCCGAGCAGATCGCCAGCTGGGACGGAGATTTCTCGGGCACTGGGCTGAGGTGGCACGAACTGATCCGGATCGCCGACAGCCCGTTGCCTGCGGACGAAGGCGTCCAGGACACGGCCACCCGCTTTCTGCTGCTGCTTCCCCTCCTCACCGACCCGGACGTGCCGGAAACGGCATCGGCAAGGCTGATCGCGACCCTGACCGCAGTTGGCGCGCCACAAGAGACAGTCTCCCTCGCGGCGGAGCACCTGCTGGCGCACCTTACGAGGAGATCCCGACATGACCCTGCGTGGACGTCTCCGTTGAGCGGCAGCTGAGAGGCGGACTAGACCACCGGCCATCCCGTGGAACGATCTTGGTATGGCTGGTGTGATCACGGCGTCGGAATCTTCCTGGATAGCCCCGTTCTCCGGGCCGAGTCCTCGCACCTTCGGGAAGCTCGTAACGGTTCTACGGCGCCGGGGTGCGGACGCCATTCGGAAACGAGTGTGAGTAGTCGGGGTACAGGAAATCCCGGTGAGATTGATCTTGGTCGGCTAGCACACCGTTCCGTGGCCTCGCTGAGGTTCACGGAAAGATCGTCGAGCGGGTGCCAGCGCTGGCTGCGGTCCGCCTCGTGCCGGTGGAGTTTCTGACTGATGAGCAGGCCGAGGCGTACGGGACGTTCACCGAGGTGCCCACGCGCCCGGAGCTGGAGCGGTTCTTCTTCCTCGACGATGACGACCGCGACCTGATCGCGCTGCGGCGTACGGACGCGCACCGGCTGGGTATGACGGTGCAGATCTGCACGGTCCGCTACGTCGGCCGGTTCCTGGGCGAGTACCCGCTCGCGGTGCCGTGGGAGACCGTGGAGTTCCTCGCGGGACAGCTCGGCATCGCGGACGCCTCGTGCGTGAAGCGGTACGCCGAGCGGCGCTCGACGGTGTACGAGCACGCGGACGAGGTCCAGAGGCGGTTCAAGTACCGCGACTTCACCGACCGGAAGTGAGGGCGGGAGTTCCGCGGCTTCCTGTACGGGCGGGCGTCGACGCACGCCGAGGGGCCGGTGGCTCTGTTCAACCACGCGGTGACGTGGCTGCGGAAGAACCGGGTGTTGTTACCGGGTGTCTCGGTGCTGGCCCGGCAGGTGTCGGAGGCCCGTACGGCGGCCGAGCGACGCCTGTACGAGGCGGTGGCCCGGGCCACCGCCCGGGCGGATGCGGCGCTCGCGCCGGCGCTGGCGGAGCTGCTGGCGGTGCCGGAGGGCAGGCGGGTCTCGGAGCTGGAGCGGCTACGGACGCCGCCGGTGAAGACGACGGGCACGCGATGGTGCGGGCCATGGAGCGGGTGGAGGAGATCTCCTCGTTCGCGCTGGGCCGGGTGAACCTGTCGCGGGTTCCGGTGAACAGGCTGTCCGCGCTGGCCCGGTACGGGCAGCTGAGCAAGGCGCAGACGATCGAGCGGGCGCCGGAGCCGTGGCGGACCGCACTGCTGACGGCGGTGCTGCGCCAGCTGGAGGCGCAGGCGGTCGACGACGCGCTGGACCTGTTCGCGGTGCTGATGGCGAACAGGCTGATCAGCCCGGCCAGGCGGGCGTCGGACCGCGAGCGCCTGTCGGCGCTGCCGCAACTGGAGAAGGCGGCCCGGATCCTGGCGAAGGCGTCGAAGATCCTCACCCAGGAGCTGGACCTGGTCGCCGAGCACGAGGCGGATCTGGACGTCGCCGCGCTGTGGGCGGCGGTCGAGGAGGCCGTGCCGCGTACGGCGGTGGCCGGGGCGGTCGCGACCGTCGAGGCCCTGGTGCCCGAGGACGACGGCTCGGCCGAAGCGGCGATGCGCGAGAAGCCGGCCCTGCGCTACAACACCGTGCGCCCGTTCCTGTCACTGCTGGGCGAGTCGGACGCACTGGACGCGGCCCCGGCCGGGCGGCGCATCCTCAAGGCCGTGCGTCGCCTGCCCGCGCTCTCCCGGCGCCGGGTCAAGGACCGGCCGCTGCTGCCCGCGAGGTCGACGCCGAGCCGATGCCGGCGATGTGGAAGCGCGCGGTGTTCTCCAACGCCAAGCTGCTTCAGGGCGCGGTCGACCGCGATGCGTACGTGGTGTGCGTGCTGGAGCAGCTGCACCGTGCCCTGAACCGGCGCGATGTGTCCGCCTCCCCGTCGAACCGGTGGGCAGATCCGCGCGCGAGGCTGCTGGACGGGCCGCGGTGGGAGGCGATGCGCGCGGACGTGCTCGCGGGCCTGTCCCTGACCGAGGACGCCGAGGGGCACCTGGCCCAGCTCGTCCGGGGGCTGGACGCGGCATGCCGGCAGATGGCCGACCACCTTCAGGAGGCCGGCGCCGACGCGAAGGTGGAGATCGTTGTACCCGAGGGCGGCGGACGCGCCCGCCTGTCGGTGGACAAGCTCGGCGCGGTGGGCGAGCCGGAGTCGCTGACCTGGCTCAAGGCCACCACGGAGGCGATCCTCCCGAGAATCGACCTGCCGGACCTGCTGTTCGAGGTCCACTCCTGGACCGGGTTCCTCGACGCCTTCGGGCACGCCTCCGAGCGGCGCACCCGCATGGAGGGCCTGCTTGTCTCCCTGGTCGCGCTGCTGGTGGCGGAGAGCTGCAACATCGGCCTGACCCCGGTCATCGACCCGGAGAACAAGGCACTGACCCGCTCACGTCTGTCCCACGTCGACCAGAACTACCTGCGCGCCGACACTAACGCCGCGGCGAACGCCGCGCTCATCACCGCCCGGTCCCGCATCGAGCCGGCCCAGATGTGGGGCGGCGGACTGCTCGCCTCCGTCGACGGCCTGCGGTTCGTCGTCCCCGTGAAGAGCATCAACACCGGCCCTTCGCCCAAGCACTACGGCTACAAACGGGGCGTGACCTGGCTCAATGCTGTCAATGACCAGGTGGCGGGGATCGGCGCGATGGTCGTACGCGGCACCCCGCGCGACAGCCTCTACACCCTGGACACCCTGCTGAACCTCGACGGCGGGGTGAAGCCGGAGATGGTCGCCACCGACAACGCTTCGTACTCCGACATGGCGTTCGGCCTGTACAAGATGCTCGGCTTCCGCTTCGCCCCGCGCTTCCGCGACTTGGCCGACCAGCGATTCTGGCGGGCCGACCTGCCCGACGGCGAGGCGCCGGCGACCGGGTACGGGCCTCTGGAGGCCGTCGCCTGCAACAAGGTGAACCTCAAAGGGATCGCCACACACTGGCCGGACATGCTCCGGGTGGCCGGGTCGCGCATCACCAACCAGGTCCGGGCCTACGACCTGCTGCGGATGTCCGGCCGCGAGTGCCACCCCACCCAGCTCGGCGCCGCGTTCGCCGAGTACGGCCGCATCGACAAGACCATGCACCTGCTCGCCTTGGCCGACCCGGTCGACGACACCTACCGCCGGCTGATGAACCGGCAGCTCACCGTCCAGGAGTCCCGCCACCGCCTGGCCCGCGCGATCTGCCACGGCGGCCGCGGCCAGATCCGCCAGGCGTACCGCGAGGGCCAGGAGGACCAGCTCGCCGCCCTCGGCCTGGTGCTCAACGCCGTCGTCCTGTGGAACACCCGCTACCTGGACGCGGCCGTCGCCCGGCTCCGCGCCGAGGGCCACGACATCAAGGACGAGGACGTCGTCCGCCTCTCCCCGCTCAAGGACCGGCACATCAACTTCCTGGGCCGCTACCTGTTCAACATCAAGGCCAGCAGCCCCGGCCACGGCCTGCGCCCGCTGCGGGGCCCGGACGCCGTCGAGGACGACGAAGACGAGGAGTGACAGGCGGCGCACCCGACCTGTCGGGCCGTTCGTTGTGGAAGCTGAGGCCCCGCGCGGCTGCCCTGTGCCGAGAGGAGAAGAGCACGCAATGGCCGATGCGAGGGGTCGTCGCTGTCAGGTCAGGACGATGCACCCCCGCCGCTCCAGCTTCTTGAGGAGCGGCAGGGAGGGATCGACCTTGTTCCAGCGCAGGTCCAGCTTCTCCAGTGACGGCATCAGGGCGATCCAGTCGGGCAGCTGGCTGAGGCTGTTGCTCCGCAGGTCGATCTGACGCAGTCGAGGGAGGCTGGCGAGTGGCTCGGGCACCTCGGTCAGGGAGTTCTCCCGTAGGTCCAGGTGGCGCAGGTCGTGCAGGTTGGCTGTTGACGACGGCAAGTGTTCGATCGCGTTTCCTCGAAGCCACAGCTCACGCAGGCTGCGGAGCTGCCCGATGGTGTCGGGCAGGGTGGTGAGCCGGTCGTGCTGGGCCCTGAACTCGATGAGATCGCTCATCCCACCAATGGTCTCCGGCAGGACGGTAAGGGGGTTCTCACCGACGTTGAGGTAGCGCAAACGGGTCAGGTTTCCCAGAGAGTCAGGGAGCTGGACCAGCTGGTTGTCGTGCAGGTAGAGGCAGTCGCTGAGCTCGGTCAACTGACCAAGTTCTTCGGGCACTGACGTCAGCGCGTTGTGGCCGAGGTCCAGGGTTCTCAGCCGGTGGAGCTTCCCGATGTCCGGCGGGAGAGCCGTGAGTCCGTTGTCCGCGAGGATCAGCACATCAAGATCGGTCTGTCGCCAGACGGACTCGGGTACTTCTCCCAGCTCCTGACGCCATAAGTTCAGTGTGTGCCTCACGGCCATCTCCCCTTCGTCGGCAGTCTGGGCTCCGATTTGTCCCATCTCATTTGATCTAGCTTTCGATCAGCGCTCTGAGCAGGTGTGATGCAGTGTGTGGCGACATGCGCCGAGGCCGGCGTCTCGGTGCATCGTGTCCGGCGGGTGTGGATGCATGACGTTGTCTCAGTTCATCGTGTCTGCGGAGAGCCGGTTGGGTGCGGCTCTTCCGTGGAAATGATCGCAAAGGCAGTGGGTGACCGCCTCTATGGTGTGCATCGCGAACATCCACTGATCGACCCGGAGGTGTCATGCCCCTGCAGATGAAGCTGTGCGCGATAACACTCGACTGCTCTGATCCGCTGGCTCTGGCGGCGTTCTATCAGCAGGCCACCGGCCTCGAACCTCACCCGAAATCCGACGTCAACTTCGCCGGTCTCAACTGTGAGGACGGACTCTTCATCGGCTTCCAGCGAGTAGACGACTACCGGCCTCCCCGCTGGCCTGACCAAACTGTTCCTCAGCAGTCCCACCTCGACTTCGCGGTCGATGACCTGGACGAAGCCGAGACCCGGCTGCTTGAGCTCGGAGCGGGCAAACCTGATCATCAGCCGAATGAGGGCAGGTGGCGGGTCCTCACCGATCCGGCTGGGCATCCTTTCTGCCTGGTCAGAGCCTGATAGACGCTGATGTGGACGACGTGCGTCGGCGACTACGGCCGTTTGGGCGTGATGTAGCCATAGATGACGGAACGCCCGATCTTGAAGGTCTGGGCGATCTTCGGGATGGGGGTGCCAGAGTCATAGAGCTGTTGTGCCTGCTCGGCCTGTTCAGGAGTGAGTCGTGGCGGTCGTCCGCCGGTCTTGCCGCGGGCCCGGGCGGCGGCCAGGCCGTCGTTGGTGGCGGCGCGTACGAACTCGTGGTGCAGGGCGGCGAAGACGGACATCATGCCGAAGAAGTCCCGTCCTTCGAGGGTGTTGCTGTCGATGTTCTGTTCGACGGCCTGGAGGCGGATACCGCGGTTGCGCAGGTCGGTGCCCACGATGACGAGGTTCTGGACGGAGCAGAAGAGCCGGTCGAACCGGGTAACCGTGACAGTGTCGCCGGAGCGGAGCCGTGGCAGCAGCAGGTCCCGCTCCGCCAAGTCGTCTTGTGGCCGTTCGTGCGCTCGATGACCCTGGCGTACCCGATCTTGATTTAGGTGCGGACGAGCGGTTCGGCGACGAGGAGTTCCGGCCCGGCGGCCGGTTCGAGGGCGGTCACGACCCCGGATCTTGTCAGAAAACGGTGGTCCGGGGTTCTTGAATAACCCAGCTTGTTGAAGGGGTTCTTGAAGGCCCTGCGGGGGTCAGGAAGCCCTGTCGGACGATCTTCAGAAAACGAAGGTTAGTGAAGATCGGGATCTAGCGCCGCAGTGCAATGCCGGCCTCACAAAGCAGGGCGGCGAGGTCGTCCGGGATCGGCATGGGGGTGGTGAGCCCGGCTCGGGTGCGGCCGGTGTTGCCGTCCGGGTACTTCCCGGCCGCCGAGCCGGGAGCGGCCACGGCCAAGCGCACCAGCTGCCCGAGGGCCTCGCACATGTCGCGGTCGCGCAAGGCGAGACGGAGCATCGCGCCATGGGTGCGGGTGTGGGGCCACGGCCAGGGCTGGGACAGGATGTGCGCCCGCTCGGCGGCCCGCCACCGCTCCGCCGCCGGCCCCGGCGCGCGGGCTGCGGCCATCTCGGCGGTGAACGCCTCAAGCAGGGCGGGCGACATGGGGGCACGGCGGGACACGGAACCTCCAACAGTTCAGGATCTCTTGAATTCAAGCATCCGTGTATCGTCTTGTCCATGCTGACCCTCGCCACCGACCTCGACGCCCTGACCCGCTTCGGCCGGGCGCTGGCCGACCCGATCCGCTGCCGCCTGCTGCTCGCGCTGCGCGAGGCCCCGGCTTACCCCTCCGACCTCGCCAACGCGCTGGAGATCTCCCGTACTCGGCTGTCGAACCACCTGGCATGCCTGCGCGACTGCGGCCTGGTCGTGGCCGTCCCCGACGGCCGCCGCACCCGCTACGAGCTGGCCGACCCCCGTCTCGGCCATGCTCTGGACGACCTGCGCAACGCCGTGGTGGCCGTCGCCACCGACCGCACGTGCGCCGACGCCGACGCCGACGCCGACGCCGACGACAAGGGATGCTGCTGATGACCGCGATATCCCTCGGGCCCAGCCCGGCCCGCCGTGATGTCCTCGCCCGCCGAATAAGGCTGCTGGTCGCGGCGACCATCACCTACAACGTCATCGAGGCGGTCGTCGCCCTCACCGCCGGCACGATCGCCTCTTCCACCGCCCTGATCGGCTTCGGCCTGGACTCGGTCATCGAGGTCTCCTCCGCCGCCGCAGTCGCCTGGCAGTTCTCCGCCCGCAACCACGACGTGCGCGAGGCGCGGGAGAAGACCACTCTGCGGATCATCGCGGTGTCGTTCTTCGCGCTCGCCGCGTACGTCACGTTCGACGCCGTCCGCGCGCTGACCGGCACCGGTGAGGCCGAGCGGTCCATCCCTGGCATCGTGATCGCCACGCTGTCGCTGGCGATCATGCCGTTCCTGTCGGCCGCCCAGCGCAAGGCCGGACGCGAACTAGGCTCCGCCAGCGCGGTCGCCGACTCCAAGCAGACCCTCCTGTGCACCTACCTGTCCGCCGTGCTGCTGGTCGGCCTGGTGGTCAACGCCACGCTCGGCTGGTCGTGGGCCGACCCGATCGCCGCCCTCGTCATCGCCGCCATCGCGGTGAAGGAGGGCCGCGACGCCTGGCAGGGCAAGGGCTGCTGCGCACCCACCGCCGCGGTGGCACCGTCCGCCGACACCAGCGCGGACGCGTGCGGCTGCCGCCCGGGATGCGACTGCTGCTGCTGACCTCCCCCACCCGCCACGAGGGACTCCAGTGTCGAACCGGGGTCCCTCACTGCATGCCGAGGGCCGACGCCGACCTCGCCGCCCCGCGGCTTGCAACCGGTACCCAGGTACAGGTTTACCGTCGGAGATGTCCCCGCTCTCGGGGACGTGACGACGGGAGTGAGTGCGATGAGTGATCTGGCGTGGGTGCCGCAGTCCTGCACGCTGCCCACCGAGGAGCGGCCCCTGCGGGTCGCGGAATGGGACGCGCTGGTCTCCGAGCGGCTGACCTCTTCGTCGAGGCCAGAGCCGCTGCCCCTGCGCCTGGACCTGGCCGCCGGCTCCGGGGTCGAGGAGCGGGTGCGGGACCTGGTGGAGCGGGAGAGCGGCTGCTGCTCGTTCTTCACCTTCACCACCACCCCCGGCGAGGACCTGATCAGTCTCGACATCGCGGTGGACCCAGCGCACGAGACGATCCTGGACGCCCTGGCCGCACGGACCGCCGGATTGCAGCGGTGAGCGCGGGCCTGCGCAGCGGGCAGGTCGCCGAGGCGGCCGGGGTGAACATCCAGACCCTGCGCTACTACGAGCGGCGCGGCCTGCTGGCCGAGCCGGAACCCAGCAACGGCGGTCACCGCCTCTACGGCGAGGACGCGGTGACCGCGCTGCGGGTGATCAAGGCAGCCCAGCGCCTCGGGTTCACGCTGGAGGAGGTCGCTGAGCTACTGGAGGCAGGCCGCCACCGCCACGGCCGTCCCGTCGCCGGGCTCCAGGAACGGGCCGCGGCCAAGCTCGCCGACCTCACCACCATCCGCGCCGCCCTGGCCACGGCCGTTGAAGCCGGGTGCGACGACCTGACCGTCTGCGCCGGAAGCGCCTGCTGCCCATCCCCTTCACCGACCTCGCCGAGGAGAACCGCCATGCCGGCCCCTGCTGCTGACCCCAGACCCCATCGCACCCCCAAAGCGCTGGAGGACCTGGCCGCCCTGGCCTGCGTGGCGTGCTGCGCGCTGCCCCTACTGATCACGGCGGGCGTCGTCGGCACCGGCGCCGGAGCGGTGGTGGGCTGGCTGCCCGCCCTCGCCGTCGTCCTGGCCGTGCTCGCCGCCGGTACCTGGTGGCTCGGCCAGCGCCGCAGCTCCTGCTCCTGCTCCTGCTCCTGCTCCTGCGCGCCAAAGGCCGCTGGTGACGGCGGGTGCGGCTGCAAGGCGTCCGGGGGCCCGCTGAAGATCACGGGCGCAGGCCGCCGGCAGGGTCCGGCGGTATGACCATCGCTCGTTCCGTTGCACTGTTCGCCGTCGCCGCCTTCTTCGAAATCGGCGGCGCCTGGCTGGTCTGGCAGGGCATCCGCGAGCACAAGGGCTGGATCTGGATCGGCGCCGGCGTCATGGGGTCCGAGTAGGAGCGGACAAGGAAACCGGTGTTGCTGTCAAAGACTTTGACAGCCGCTGCGTCTGAGCTCGAACTCCAGGAGTGGGTCCAGTGGTCCTAGCTTCGGGTTTTCTCGATGAGTACTTCGACTCCGTCCAGCATCCGCGCGAGCCCGAATTCGAAGAGAGTGTCGAGTTCGAGTTCGAACCCCTCCTGGTCGAAGAGGGTCGACAGGAGCGGATAGGACCCGGCGGTCTGGATCGTCTCCATACGCGGTTCGTTGGAGGCCATCCACTCCTCGGGGGTCATGCCGGTGTCCTGCCGCGCTTGCGACTCCAACTCGACGGCCGCTGCGACCCCCTGGGCGTACCCCAGAAGAGCGAGGTGGACGTGGATGATCTGGGTCGGTGTCAGCCCCAGGCCGTTCAGGGCGCTGAGGACCCGCTCGGTGTAGCGCATCGCGTGGGGCGAGGCCATTGGCCGCGTGAGGGCAGCCATGGTTCGCGCCAGCCAGGGATGGCGCTGGTAGAGGCCCCACAGCCACCGCACCTCCCGTTCCAGTTGCGCGCGCCAGCCGGGTGGTCGCGACCCCAGCGGTTCTCCGTTGAACACTGTCTCTGACATCAGCCGTACGAGCTCGGCCTTGCTCGGGACGTGACGGTATAGCGCCATGGTGGAGACGCCGAAGTCGGTTGCGACTCGGCGCATGGAGAGCGCGGCGAGCCCTTCGTCGTCCACGAGGGCGATCGCGGCGCGGATGATGCGATCCCGGGTCAGTCCGTGGCGGGGAGTCGCAGGGCCCTCTCGTCCTGACTCGGCGACCACGGTGCCGACGCCGGGCACGGCCCGCACCAGACCCTCCTGGTTCAGGGTGGCGAGCGCCTTCGTCGCGGTCGCCATCGCGACGCCCCACTCCTGGGTGATGCGCCGGGTGGAAGGAATGCGGGTCCCGGGCGCAAGCTCCCCTGAGGCGATACGCCGACGGATGTCTCCAGCGATACGGAGGTAGGGCGGTTCCATAGCCATGAGTGCACTGTACTAGTGCACTTACAGAGCATTCTGGCTGCTCACCACCGAGAAAGGACGCAGTGCACTAGGTACCTGTTTGCGTTGTACGCCACGATCCCGGTTCCCTGCCGTTCATGGAGAACACACCCGGCCCCCGCGCGGGGCGCAAGGAATGGACCGCCCTCGGCGTCCTGATGCTGCCCCTGCTCCTCGTCTCGATGGACGTCTCGGTCCTGTACTTCGCGATTCCCTACGTCAGCCAGGACCTGGAGCCCAGCGCGACGCAGCAGTTGTGGATCCTCGACATGTACGGCTTCGTCCTCGCCGGGCTGCTCATCATGATGGGCGCGCTTGGCGACCGGATCGGCCGGCGCGCGCTGGTGCTCGCGGGAGCGGTGCTCTTCGGAGCGGCCTCGGTCGCCGCCGCGTACGCCCACACGGCTGAACTGCTCATCGCCGTGCGCGCGCTGCTGGGTCTCGGCGGCGCCGCCCTGATGCCCTCGACCCTTGCCCTGATTCGCAACCTCTTCCATGACGAGAAGCAGCGTGGCAAGGCGGTGACTCTGTGGACCGCCGTCATGACGACAGGCATTTCACTGGGGCCCGTGGTCAGCGGTCTGCTGCTGGAGCACTTCTGGTGGGGCGCGGTCTTCCTGATCAACCTGCCCGCGATGGTGCTGCTGCTCGTGCTGGTGCCGTTCCTGGTGCCGGAGTTCAAGTCTGCGAAGCGTGTGCGGTTCGACCTGCTGAGCGCGGTGCTGTCCCTAGGCGCTGTGCTCCTGGTCATCTACGGCATCAAGGAATGGGCCCGGCACGGGTACGAGCCGCTGCCCGCCCTCGCCATCAGCGTGGGGCTCGTGCTCGGCTTCCTCTTCGTACGCCGACAAAAGCACCTCACGCATCCGATGATCGACCTCGGCCTGCTCGGCCGGCGCGCCTTCGGCGGCCCGGTGGTCGCCAATCTCCTCGCGATGTTCGCCACGGTCGGGATGGCCGTCTTCCTCACCCAGTATCTGCAGTCCGTCCTCGGCCTGAGCCCGTTCAACGCCGCGCTGTGGAGCCTGGCACCGGCCGCAGGGGTGGCCGTCATGGCCCCGGCCGGAGCCGCGCTCGCACAGCGCATGGACCGCGCGTACGTCATGGGCGGCGGCTTCCTCCTCTCCGCCTGCGGTTTCCTCTGGCTGACCCAGGTGCGCACCGACTCGGCACTCTGGTTCACCCTCGCCGGCGTCTCCCTGTACGCGGGCGGCCTGGTCGCCGCCATGACCCTCGCCAACGAACTCGCCCTCGGAGCGGCCCCGCCGGAGCGCGCGGGATCAGCCGCGGCCGTGCTGGAGTCGGGCCAGGAGCTCGGCGGAGCGCTGGGCATGGCGATCCTCGGATCCATCGGGGCAGTGGTCTACAGCCGGGACATGGCCGGCGCGCTGCCCTCCGGCGTGCCGCGGGCCGAAGCCGTACGGGAAACGCTGGGCGGCGCGACGGCCGCCGCGGCCCAACTGCCTGACGGGACAGCCGATGCCGTACTGGCGGCCGCGCGTGACGCCTTCACGCACGGGATGGGTTTCGCGGCCGTCGGCGCGGCCGTCGTCATGGCCGGTGCCGCCCTCTTCTCGTTCACACGGCTGAGGGGTGCAGGCAAGACGAGGCACCCGACGGAATCATCCGCCGACCCGCAGTCCGCGACATTGGCGTCATGATGGCCCGTAGTCCTGGTTCTGACACCGGGGAGCAAGCAGCCGCGCGGGCTGTTTCGGGAGCTCACTTACGGCGGCGGGCGACCGGGGCACGTTCGGCGACGTGTCGGGCGACCGCGTCGACGCCGGGCCGTGCGTATCGCTCCAGGGAGCGGACGGAGACGTGGCGGGAGCGGGCCAGCAGCATCGGTGTTGAGGTGCCGTCCTCGGCGTCGTGTGTCAAGGCGCTGTGCCGTAGCCGGTGGAACGTCCACCCGTCCAGGTCTTCGACGTCCTCGGGTGAGGCGAGGGGGTTGGCCAGGAGCCGGGTGTTCCCCTCGAAGATCTCTTCGGCCCGGCGGTAGGAGAGCCGGGCCCGGCCGGTCCCCGGGCAGACGTCGAGCGTCGGCGTTCCGGCCGGGGCCTTCCGGTCGGTGAGGAACAGCGGGCCGCGGGTGCGCCGGGCGATGAGGCGGGGCAGCAGCTGTGCGGTGCCTGACTGCCAGTGAATCCACTCGGTCGCCCCGCCCTTGGCGGTGATCTTCCCGTGTTCGTCCTGCGGGTACAGGTCTTCCACGTTGAGGCACAGCACCTCGTCGGCCCGTGCGGCGGATTCGTAGAGCATCTTCCACTGCGTCTTCTCCCGCAGGGCGACGTCCAGGCGCCACAGGGCGGCGATCTGGTTCTCGGCCAGGGCCTTGGTGCGGTCCGGCGGGGCCGGCCGCCGCTCGATGCCGAGCGTCGGATCGCCTTCGATCCAGCCCTGGCGCCGCCACCAGCCGATCGCCTTGCGCGCGATGGACAGTTCCCGGTTGACGGTGTCGGCGTCCATCTCGTCCGCCCGCGCTGCCGCCAGCTCGGCCAGCACCTCCGGCAGCGCCGGGTCGTCGATCGCAGCGACGGGGAAAAGGGGGCGGCTTCGCACCCGGCGGGTGGATTTGGTCGGCGCCGGTTCGCCGGTGAGCATCCCCCCGCTGGGGCCCCTTGGGGCAGCGCCCCCCAGACCCCCTTGTGCTCCCAGTCATGGTCCTGCGCTACGCGCATCGTTCGGGCACTGGGCGCCCTCACTGGACCATGCCTACACAATTGGCCAGTTGCTGGAAAATGGGGCTGATCAACCTTGCTTGATCCTTGGGGTCATCGGACCGACGAGTTGGGCTGAGCCTCAGTTGCTGCTGAGTGTGGAGGCCTAGATCGTCAGATGTGCGGTCCCGGGTGACTGTTCAGGAACTTGGGCCGTCGGGAGCCGACACTTCGACCAAAATACCTGGTGGAAAGTGTGTGGAGTGGCGTTGGTGAACTTGAACGCCCCAGGTCACGGGCGGGAGTTGCGTGGCGCGAAGGGTGGGTTCGGGATGGGAGCGGAGACCTCATGTGTGTCGGCCGGACGTACGAAAATTGCCTTCTTGGAAAGTTTCGAGGCCTTCAAGGCTCTGAAACTTGAGCTGATGGAAAGTTTTCGAACCCAAGCCCTCGGTGCCCTGCGGGAGCGGTCCGGCTCCGATCCAAAACTTTCCAGCAGCTCAAGTTTCAGGCTGGTGGTGGTGCCGGAAATTTCCATCAGCTCAAGTTTCGACTCAAACCGTCACAGCCAGAACAAGGCCAGTTCGCTGCGTTACGCGGCTGAAAACTGCGGTCTCTGTTACCGCCTCGGTAGGCCAAGCCAGCTTGTCCGGATGCAGGTACCCGGCAACCGGGTACTATGCCGTCGGCCCACGTACGGCCCACGATGACCTACTTCGGCAGCAAGCCCACGTACAGGTCCGGCTGGAGGAGCAAGATGGGCAGGCCGCGGGCGGTGCTTTCGGTTGCCCAGGTGTGGTCGAGGTCGGTGAAGTCGTCGCCGGCCCGGGCGACCGCCGACCTGCCGAGCCACAACTCGACGTGGTAGCACTTCCAGACCTCCGCCCCGCGCCTTTTCCGGGCCCGCAGGGAATCCCAATTTCCCAGGTCAAGGCCCTTCTGCGGACGCTGCTGAGATCGCTCCACTCTCTTCTTCGGACCGCCCAGCACATCGTTGCAGCTCAGGCTCTTCCGGACTGCGTAACCAGCGATACGATCATCACTGGGCCAGAAGGCACTCGTCGCTGCGGATACCGACGCCGGCCCAGGGTCAACCAGCTGCCGAAGCGCCGGTGGCAGGGAACCCTTGCGACGGATCTCGCCTGTCGAACTGGAGGTGGATGCGTGCCCAATTCAGATGAGGTCACGTTGTCGTGGACTCGAATCGTCCACTGGCTGGAGGACCACGCCCCAGCCAGCGCAGAAGCACTCAACCCCCCAGCCGCCGACGCGGACATCCTGCGCCTCAATGATTCCCTGGGGTTTCCCGTGCCTGAGCCATTGGAGGCATGGCTACGCCTGAACAACGGCAGCACGGCAAGAGACTCGAAAACCCCGATCTCGGGGGGGTACCAGCTCAACCAGCATCGAGATTCTCTCATCTTTCCCGGCGGCGCGGCATTCCTCGACTGCCGCAGAATTATCGAAAACCACCAGCAGTTCCTCGCTATCGCCCACGACATCGACGACGAAGACTGGTGGAAGCCAACCTGGATCCCCGTTGTCGCCTACTTCGATGGGCACAACGGGCTGGCTTTGGAATCCGAAACACACGACGCAACCTTGCCAGTCCTGTCGTACTCCGAATCGGATTACGCCAAAACATACGCCTCATCCTTGGGCGAAGTACTCACCGCCATGGCAAACACCCTGGAACACAACACTCCAGGGAATGCGCTAACGCGAGGATACCAAGCATCGATCCAGGATGGCCGGGTATTCTGGCGTTAAACCGTGCAGGGCTCCATCGGCGTACCGATGGAGCCCTTACAAGCCACCTGCTGGTTCCACCAGCATTTGAGATCGGAGCGATTACACGCGCCCAGGCCGGGCTCGTTCTTGGCGTTTGGGCCGATCTTGGTCGGGTCGCAACTGTTGGCGAGAGTACAGAAAAGGCTCACGGGGGGGGCTTGACCGTACTGCGATCAGCGTCGCCGCTCCAACCGGCAGCGCGGCAGCCCGCCACCATTTTCCCTGGGGATTCCAAAGCTTCCAGAGGCCGTCGTTGCCGGCAGCAGTAGCCTTGGGGTAGCAGCCGGAATTGTAAGCCCAGAGGGCGAAAAACCAGTTCTCCAGATACTTCGGGTCGCCGTTGTTTACTTTCAAGCCGTCCGCACTAGTGACGTTCCACTTGTCCGCTAAGAGTTGTCCCGTAACCGCTCGATGAAGATCACGGCCTCCATTCTTCGCTGTAGTCGGCGTGGTCGGCGTACACGGATGCGAGCAGGAGGATGGCGATGTGCAGCCCGTCGCGGAAGGCTCTCGGTACGCCGTCATTCCCTGGCGGGCGGGCATAGGTATCGACAATGGCCCGTTTGGCCTCGACCTCTGCCAGGGCGCGCGCTGGGTCGAACCGTGCGATGTGATCTGCGGGGCCGAGGAAGACATCCTCGATCTCGGCGCCCGTGTCTAGAACGACCACCGTTCTTTCGGCCTTCCAGTGCCCGTCGTTGATCATGGCCTCGCGGGCAAAGTTCCAGTCGTCCTGCAGGCGTGTCCTGAGGAAGGCCACCACGTCCGGGGCCGACGGGTTGGCGGTGTCGTCGTCGCGGGTCATAGAGAGATCCTCTCGGTCGGCCCCCGGCTGCGTCCATGGGCAGCCGGGCACCTGTCATGATCTTGGAATGCCGGGTGTCATCACAGCTTCGGACCCTTCGTGGACAGGCCCGTTCACCGAGTTGAGCCCCCGTGTGTTCCACAAGCTCATCACGGTGCTCCGGCCTGAAGGCGCCGACCAGGTGCGCCCAGGGCGTCCCTGGTCGCTTCCCCTGGAGGACCGGGTCCTGCTGGTGGCCGCCTACTGGCGCACCAACCTGACGCTGCGGCAGCTCGCGCCGCTGTTCGGCGTTTCAAAGTCCGCGGCTGATCGGATCGTCGACCACACCGGCCCGCTGCTCGCACTCAAGCAGCGGCAGCGATTCGGCAGGGGAACCGTGCTCATCGTGGACGGCACGCTCGTGCCCACCCCGGACCAGTCCGTCGCCGAGCAGTCCAAGAACTATCGGTACTCCACCAACCATCAGGTCGTCATCGACGCCGACACGTCCATGGTCGTTGTCGTCGGCCGGCCTCTCCCCGGAAACCGCAACGACTGCCGAGCCTGGTCCGAGTCCGTCGCCGAGGCAGCGGTGGGCAGGACCACCACAATCGCCGACGGCGGATACCCCGACACCGGGCTGGTCATCCCGCACCGCCGCCCACCCGGCGGCGAACTGTGCAACTGGAAGCGCGACCACAACCGCGCCCACCAGGCCGCCGCCAACGGCGTCAAGCACTTCACGGTCGTCTCCGCCGACGCCACCTTCGCCACTCTCGCCGATCTCGGTGAACTGCACGTCCTCGCCTGGGATCGCCAGCCCGTCGGCAAGACGCTCGCCAAGGCGGCGACCGTGCACCGCATCCCCCGCGACCGCGGCACCTCCGCCCCGGCCTCTGCACAGCCAGCAGCCGCACCCGCTGTACCGCGCCCCGCGCCGGCTCCCCAGCGGCCCGCCCCCGCACCAGTTGCCTCACCGTCTTCCACGCCGGACTCCCCGCCCCTGCTGCGCTGGGGCGCGGCCGCCACCGCCGCTCTCTTCTACGGTGGACTTGCGTTCGGCTCCGGCACTGCGTTGGGGGGCCGCCTCGTCCACCTCGCGCTCGACACCGCCACCCGCCCTCGTTCCCGACCAGGCCGCGGGCACAGCTTCAGTCCGCAGGGGCGGCGGCGCGGAACAAGCCGGACAACGATCGTGCAGACCACTGACACCTCAGGTGGCCGGACTGCCCATGACCCCGGGAAGCGCGTGACTGACGAGTCGAGGAGGCCGCCGAACTCTTTCAGGGTGGTGATCTGCGGGCATTCGGTGGTGACCTCGTCGTCGGTCAGGGCATCGAGGTCTGCCCAGCCGCCTCGGAACAGGGCAGGATGCAGCTCGGTCCAACCGTCGGCGCCCAGGATGCGTACTCCGATCGAATCCGGGTCGACGAGGGCCGGGTCGGTCTCCAGCCGCTGAGGCCAAGGTGCGGCCTTGTCCCGCCAGGTGATCGGTCGGAGGCTGAGTCCGGACGCGGTCTGTTTCAGCGCCCAGGTGACGACGTCAGCGAGGTGGCGTGTTCTCCGCCTGTCCGGGCTACTGCCGGGTGGGGCCCGGACTCACGTCAGTCCTTGCGGTCCGCGCCGCGCCAGACCGTCATGTCCAAAGTGGCGTAGGTGCTCGGGTCGTCCTTGGCCGAGCTGCCCCGGTAGACGACCAAGGCGATCGTCCCTTGGGAGGTGCGTACGCAGATGCCGTCCCCCCGGGAGATCGCCGCGACGGGGATCTCGCTGGTGAACCGCGTCTCCTTGCGGCATGCCTCCAGGGAGCCTTCGGTGCCGCTGTCGAGCCGTGCCAGCTTCGAGTCGGAGTTGGAGTGGAAGCTGCAGACCCTGGAATAGCACAGGTAGCGCAGGTCACCGTGATTCTGGCGAGGCACCGGCTGATCATCGGCGAAGCTCACCTCGTAGTCGTCGGGGAGGTTGAACCCCTTGTACTCGATGGGCTTCGGGTCAGGGCGCGGGGCCGTGGACGTGGCGCGGGGGGTGGCGTCCGCACCATCGCCCAAGGACTTGCCGTCGACGTTGCTGAGCACAGTCACGCAGCCAGCGAGCAGGAAGAACAGGCTCCCGAAGACAGAGATGATGACTTTCGCATTCCGGTTACTCCCCGGAGGGCGGGGGACCACCACGAACGGCTGCGGCGACGGAGCCGGCATGGTCGGCGAGGGGGGCGCGGCATATGGGGCGTTGAAGGTGCCCGCCGGGGCGTACGCGGGCTGGGCCGTCGCGGCGGGCTGTGCTGTGGGCGGAGGGGGCGTGGCCACGATGGTGGGAGCCGGCGCTGGAGGACTCGGACGGTTCATGAGGCCCGTCGCGACTCTGTGTGGCAGCCAGTCCTCGGGCCGCCGGAGCTGGGTGTGGTCGCCGGCGGTACGGCACAGGTCGAGGACCTCGGCGGGCGAGGGACGCTTCGAGGGGTCCTTCGCGAGACAGCGCTGGACCAGGGGGCGCAGCGTCCTGTCCAGGCCCGACAGGTCCGGTTCCTCGTGGACGATCCGGTACAGCACACCGTGGGAGGGGCCGTCACCGTAGGCGGGCGTCCCCAGGGCGGCGTACGCGGCCACCTGCCCGAGCGCGAATACGTCGGTCGCCCAGCCGACCTCGCCTCCTGCCGCCTGTTCGGGCGCCATGAACGCGGGCGTTCCGATGGCGACTCCACTCGCGGTCAGCGCGGTGGCATCGGCGGCCCGCGCGATGCCGAAGTCGATGACCCGGGGGCCGTCGTTCGCCAGCAGCACGTTGGAGGGCTTCAGGTCCCGGTGGACGATGCCCGCGCCGTGGATGACCTGGAGGGCCTCCGCGATCCCGGCGACGAGCATCAGGACGGTCGAGGCCGGCAACGGGCCGTGTTCGGCCACCGCCTCGGCCAGCGACGGACCCGGCACGTACGCCGTGGCGAGCCAGGGCACGGGCCCGTCGGTATCGCTGTCGATCACCGGCGCGGTGTAGAGGCCCTGGACGCGCTGGGCGGCACTTACCTCCTGGCGGAACCGCCGCCGGAACTCTGGGTCCTCGGCGAACTCCGGCCGGATCACCTTCACGGCGACCGGACGGCCTCCCGGCGTGTGCGACAGGTACACCTTGCCCATACCGCCCGCGCCGAGGCGGGCCGCGATTCGGTATCCCGAGACCATCCGCGGATCGTCCGCTGATAGCGGCTCAAAGGCGCCGTACCCACGTGTCGCGCGCTGCTTCATCCGCTCCCCTTGAACTACCTGACGTCGCCTCACCTTATGGGCTTCTCACCGATCATGCTGATCAGTCTGACTGCCGATACGAGGCAGCCCTCCACGAGCTGCCTGATCAGCACCATGTGCCGCCCACTCGGGCGGCGATCCGTCGCGACAGCCTCCGTCCAGATGTCGCTTCCCAGCCAGCGCCGGACCGCAGCGGAACGGGCTCCCTGGGGTGGGATCCCCCACGCGAGGGCAGCCTCCACTCCACCAGGGCGTTTACCTCGATCCCTGGGTATGAGACCGCGCCGCCCCGGGAGGGAACTCCGAGCCGCCAACTGGGCATAGGGCAGCCATGGGGTGGCAGCCCCGGAGGCTGGATCGCCTACACCTGGGGATCTGTGTGGTTGAGCCGCGCCGCCGCACACTTCCCAAGTGGCCACAGCCTCCGCCGACACAGTCACGTCTGTCATCAGGTGTCACTTCCTGTTCGAAGATCCACCGTTGACCGTACAGACCCTCCTCGCGGACGGGCGAGCCGTAGCTGGGTGTGCGCGACGATGATCAGCCATGTCCACCGGTCTGCTGCTGCCGGGGTGCGGAGCTTGGGTCGGGTCCAGTCGAGGGTCTGCTTGATCATGCGGAACGTGTGCTCCAGGTCGCAGCGTCGCAGGAACACCTGGCAGCGCAGATCGACGTCGGCGCCGGCCATGCCGGTGGCGGAGGACCACAGCCACAGCGGCAGGGGACACGTGCCTGGAGACAATGGTGAAGCTGGCCGTGCATCCGGTTGGACAGGTGCCGCGGAGCCTGGATGTGCCAGTCCCCGCCGGTCCGCCGTCGCCGGCAGTGGGCGTCGGCGCCTGCCGAACCGCCGAGTGAGGAGAAGGCCCATAGGTGTCCGACGTGGTCGAGCCGGTTGTTCTTGACGAACCGGCGCCCCACGTAGTGGCGATTGCCGGAGGCCCGGGTGATGGGGGCCGCGTCCCCAGCCTCACTGGGCAAAACACCTAGGCCGCCCGGGCAGAGGTGCGGGCCGCCTCCTCACGGCGGCCACGGCCGTCGCGGACGGCCTTCCAGAGGATCACCGGCCAAGCAGGGTCAGGGCGGCGAGGACGACGGCCGGGTGGTCGTCGCCCGCGGCGAGGGCGCCGATCAGCACCGTGCCGAGCGCATGGTCGAGGGCATCGAGACCGGGACCGGTCCGGTGCCCCGGCCCGACCCGGCGCATGCGGTGCAGCGCCCTCAGCGCAAAGAAGAGGTTCAGGCCAGCGCAGGCGAGCAGGGCCCAACGGACCGCCACCGGTATGTTCATGGGCGCGACTCTAGGCCCTCATTCCCTCCCCGAGTGGTCCGAGCTCCCTTGTGCTGCCCAGACCGCCGGCACGACTTCCCGACAGTGGGCGGCGCCTCCCTCCCTGCGTGAAGTCACCGTGCGGCGGCCGGAAACCCGTGGCTCCCGCGGTGGATCCTCCAGGATACTCGGTTCGTGTTTGTGAACTTTGACGGGGTCACTCCAATGCCGCGCATGCTGCTGGTCAGTGAGTTCCTGCTCCGCCCTGACTTCCAGGTCGACCTGGACGGACCGTTGCTCATCGAGGCGGGTGACCGGGTCGTATACGAGGGTCACTCCGTCGTGGTGACTCGCCCGACCGGTCAGCGGCGTAGGCACCCGGTCCGGGACAGCTACTGGATCTGCCGCTGATGGTCCGGCGGTCAAGATCGCGTACCAGGCGCCGTCGTCGACGACGGCAGTGATGTCCTCGTGCTCCAGCTCGGCCAGGAAGGCGGCGATCCGGTCGCTACGCCGGGAAGGCCAGCGGATCAGCTCGTGCGGCACCCCGGCGATCTCCATCACTGGCCGGCGCCCCGGCGTGACGATGCACGGCTCCGTCGAACCTTTCCGGCCACAGCACTAGCGACGGGAGGGTTCTACGTAGTCGACGGTTTGCATCATGCCGAGGTCTTCGTGGTGGAGCTGGTGACAGTGGGCGATCGTTCTGCCGGTGAAGTCCTCGTAGCTGGCCAGAAAGGTGACGGAGGCCGCGGGGGTGCCGCCCGGCAGGTCGATCGTGTCGTGCCAGACGGGCGGGTCGAGGCGCTTGCCGTTCCGGTGGGTGAGCAGGACCTGGTTGGTGTGCAGGTGGAAGGGGTGGCCGCGCTCGTGCATCGTTTCGTCGGTGCGTACCGTCCAGCGTTCGACGGTGCCCAGTTGCAGGGTGTGGTTGGTGTAGGAGGGGTCGAACAGGCCGTAGGCGGGGTCGCGGGTGAGGTCCCCGGAGGGGTCGGCGGCGGGGGTCGCGTGGGTGCCCAGGGCGCGGAAGGCGTTGGGGAACGCTCCGGTGAAGACCCCTTGGTCGGCGTGGAAGAGGACTTCGCGGTCCGCGTCGGGGTTGGCGATGTCCTTCTCGTCGAGAAACGGTCTTCCCGGTGGCAGCAGGTCCGGGATCCGCATCGGCGGCTCGACGGGGTCACCGGCGACCTCGATCGTCATCAGGGGGCTCGGCGTTCCGGCGGAGCGCAACTCGTACCGGCCGGGTGTGTGGCTCTGGACCAGGACGTCGGCACGGTTGCCCATGGTCAGTTCCAGCGGGTTCGGGGTGACGGTTCTGGGGAGGGTGACGCCGTCTTGTGCGATCTGGTGCAGGGGCAGGACGGCGCGGTCGGGCGAGACGGCCTTCAGGCGCAGTGCGGTGAAGGCGGTGGCGGCGACCAGGCGCCAGCGCTGGACCTCTCCGGGACGGAGCCGGAGGGTGGGGTTGACCGTTCCGTTGACGGTGAAGGTGGAGGGGATGCCGTTCACCCAGCCGCCCGAGGTGAAGGCGGGGACTCTGCCGTCCTGGAGTTTGAGTTCGTTGATGCACACGACGATGTCGGCGGCGGCCCGGATTTCGGGGACTTCGTCGATGTCGCCTTCGACGATGATCACCCCGGTCATGCCGCCCACGATCTGTTCGGCGATCGAGCCGTGCAGGTGGGGGTGGTACCAGTACGTGCCGGCGGGATGCCCGGCGGGGACGTGGACGGTCGTCACGTAGCGCGGCTCCGGTTCGCCGGCGGCGGCCTGTTCGGCAGTGCGTGGCGGGAAGGCGCGCAGGACGTTGTCGGCGTGCCCGCAAGGGGAGACGTGCATCCCGTGGGTATGGAGGTTGAAGCTGTTGGGGTGGTGGGGTGTGTTGTGCCCGCCGGTGTGGGGCGGGTTGGGCGGCAGGCCGTTGACCTGTGTGAGCCGCAGGGTGTCCCCGGCGCGCACGCGCAGCGTCGGCCCGGGGATCATGGCGTTGTAGGTACGGGTGGTGACCCGGCCGTAGCCCGGCACCTGGACGTCTGTGAAGCGGACGTCGAGATGCTGTTCCAGCACATGTGCCACGGAGCCGGGCACTGTTCGCGACGCCGACATCGGGGGCTGCGGGAACGGCGGCGGCACCGCATCCGTGCGGGACGAGAACCCGGGAGCCGGGACAGGCAGCACGGCGAGGCTCCCGGCGGGGATGACCTTCAGCACCGCTCGACGACTGATTCCGCTTTGGGTGCCCATAACGCTGCAATTTAGATCATTCTGGCTGATGTGCGGGGTGCAGGCGGCTGACGGCGTGTGGCGAGGAGCCGTGGCGCTGCGACCGCGCCGGGGCTGCATCGCTCGGCCCCGTCCCGGTCCGCCATCAGGCGGTTTCCGGCGCTTGCGCGTGGACGACCTCGACCTCGTCAACCGAACCATCCGCCTGGGTGAACGCCCGCATCCGGTGCCTATGGACCCGGTCAGTTGGTCGGTGCTGCAGCGCTGCCTGCCCACCGCGCGGACCGACGCACCGACAACCCCCACGCGATCGTCACCAAGATCACCAGATCCGGCCGGGCATCGGCGTCGACCGCCTATGTCAGCCACCTCCTGGACCCCAAACTCGTCGCCGCAGCCCTCGGCATGGATCCCGAGGGGGTCATGACCTACCTCGCCGATCACGTCGACGCAGGACGCCTCCCCGACGCGTAATCTCCGCGACGGGTGGGACCTCCGTGACCTACCGTTCAACCGATGAGCTCCCACGACACCGACCTCGACACTTCGACCGCCGTGACCGTCCGCTGCCAGGACAGCCGCTCCGTCAGCGTGCGGCTCTGCGACTCCTCCCGGCCCGACGAGGACCGCGTGCAGTACGCGGTCGAGGCGTCCGCGCCGGGGCTGGCCATGCGCGTTGACGAGGTGGTCGCCTGGAACTGGGGCATGGACCTGGCGCCCTTCCTGGAGGGACTGGCGGTCGACTTCCGCGGCTGGGACGGGCAGCGGGTCTGGCAGACCAACGACCGGGATCTCACCGTCAGCGCGGTCTTCCGCTCCGGTGGTCACGTCGGGCTGACCTGGACTCTTCGCCCGTGGAGAAGTGCGGCCGGCGGTTGGGAGGCATCCGTTACGACTTGGCTCGACGCCGGCGAGCAGATGTCTGCCCTCGCGGTCGATGTCCGGCGCTTCCTCACCCAGCAGGACGGCGGCCGTGGCTGATCTGCGGCTTGTCTGGACTCTCAACGGACACGGGTGGGCCGACTGCCGGATTGCTGACGGGCACGCCGATGCCGAAGTCACAGCGTCGTACATCACCAGCGCCCCCGAGGATCTCCTGACGGCGATCGCCCGGCTGGTCAGCGGTGAAGCCGAGACGCGTGCCCAGTTCCAGGCAGAGCCCACCCCTTTCCGGTGGATCTTCTACCGCGCGGGCGACGACGTATGGATCCGCGTCCTTCAACTACGGGACGGCTCCCAGCACGACAACACCGGCACCGAGATCTGGTCGACCCGGCAGAGCGTCGACGTCGTGGCACGAGCGGTGATCCGCTGCTTCGACGAAGTCGCCACGAAGTACGGCGAGAGCGGGTACCGCGGCAAGTGGGGCGAACACTTCCCCCGAACCGAGCTCGAAGCCCTCAGGTCGCTCTGGCGCACGCACCGGTCCGACCCGCCGGCCTGACCCCCGCACCCGTCGACATTCGGCGCTGCCTCGCACGGGTTCGCCGGAACATGTGCGCTTTGCCGAAGGTCTTGTTCGAGGTCAGGATGATCGAGCCCTTCTCGTAGCGCTTGGAGATGACCTGGAAGACCAGGTTCGCCTCGGCTCGTTCGAGGGGCTGGTAGCCGACCTCGTCGACGACGAGAACGCTCGGTCGCAGGTAGGTGCCGAGCTTGTTCGTCAGCCGCCCGGCCCTCGGTCGGGCCGTGGTCCGGGCACCACGACACCGGGGTGACCCCACCGCAGGCATGGCGCAGGCACGGACAGCCCTCCCCCGCGCCCACGTGGAGGACCGCGTGATGGGCTACTCCCCCGTGCCACGCCGCCGTACCCCGCAAGCCGGCTGGCCACGCCAGCGTCACCCGCAGACCACCCGACCCCGACCGGAACCGCTCCATCACCCTCACCCGGCCCATCACCGCCAACGGCACCGTGCCCGGCACGGTCAGCCGGCGCACCTCCGCCCCGTACTCCCCCGCAGGCAGGGAGGCCAGTTCGTCGGCGTCCGCATCGGTCGTCCAGCCGGACAGCTCAGCTTCCCCCTCGGCGTCCTCGGCCAGCACGAGGTGCGGGCCGTCGAGCCGGAACCTACGGCGCCCGACGTCGGCCAAGGGCAGCGTGGCCGACGGCATCCCGACGGGCACCCCAATCTTGTCGTGGCCCAGCAGCCACGCCACCACGGCCGCGCGGTCGAACTGCGGGTGCACCTCCGTGCCGCCGGCTGGCCGGGGCAGGGAAGTCGGCGTAGCGGCGGTGCCAGCTCTGCACCGCGGCCCTGCCCACCCGGACCATCCTCGCCACCTCCGCCAGCAGGACCCAGTCCCGGCCCGGGACGACCGGGGCCAGAGCGGCGAGCGGGGAGCGGGCGCCCGCCGGGACGGCGTACACCGCCCGCCAGTCCACCCACGGCCGCACCACCGGGAGCAGCGCGACGTCCTCGGCCGAGTACAACGGCACCGTCGTGACGCCGCCGTGGTGCTTGTAGTCGACCGTCACCGACCCGATCGGGGCGACCCAGCCGAGGCGCACGACGGCGTCGAAGTCGACGCGGCGGACCCCGAGCCGGCGGGCGGCCTGCTCCGGGCCAAGCGGCACGTGCCGGTCAAGCAGCACCGGCAGGTCCCGGCAGCGGGCGAGGGCGTCCACCTGGTCCGGTTGGACGTCAGGGAACTCGGGCGCTCCGCCGAGGTAGACGAGGAAGCCGGCGCGGACGAGGTGGCCGACCGCCGAGGCGGTCACCCGCGGCCGGCACCGCAACGGCTCCCCCAACGCCTCCGCCGTCACCCCCGCGTCCATCATGCGGAACAGGGCCGAAGCCAGGGCCACCAGTTCCTCCGCGAGCGGCTCACTGCCGGCGGCAATGGCCCTCTACGCGCCGCGGCCTCGGCGACGAAGGGGCCCGGCGTCCTGGCCCGTGTCCATCACCACGCCCTCCCGCGCCCGGCCGCCCAGGAAGGCCGGGCTGGGGTGGCACCCTCGGCCTTCGGCACTGCACCGCAGCCAGGACCCAACCCCAGCAGCCAGCGACTATAAAAGTGCTATGGTCGCTCTATGGCCAATACGACGATCCAGGTGACCAAGCGGACCCGCGACCACCTCGCCGAGCTCGCCGAGGAACGCGGGCTGAGCATCGGCCAGCTCGTCGACGCACTCGCCTCCGCCGAGCCCACCGCCGCGCAGCGGGCCGAGCAGGTCGCGGCCGCGCGGGCCCACGCCCGCCAGGTGATCGGTGTCGATCTCAGCGACGAGGAGTTCGCCGAGCTGGACGTGCTGGGCAATCTGCGGCGGATCGCAGCGGAGAAGATCCTCGCGCTGCCCGGCCGGGACGCCGCGTGATCATCCTCGACACCAGCGCCGTGACCGCGCTCGCCTCTGGGCACAAGGCGCTCAACGCGCTCGCGGTCAACGTCACCGCGAGCGGTGACCGGCTCCTGGTCCCCGCCCTGTGCCTGGCCCAGGCAGAAGCCGCTCAGGCGGGCGCGGCGCGGGCCGTGCTCGGCTACCCGTGCACAGACGTGGAGCCGCTCGGCCAGATCGACGCTCCGGCGGTGGGCACCATGTTCCGCGACGGGTACGGAGGCATGGACACCTGCCACGCCCTCTACACCGCCCTGCGCCGCACCGGCACCGGCGGCATGCCCATCCTCCTCACCGACGACGAGGACCTCTACCCGCCCGGCATCCTCGCCCTCGGCATCGACACCCCAGGCATGCTCGGCTTCCACTGACCCACCAGACGCCACCCCGGCAGCACACACCACGGACGGCCAGCCAAAACGTCTCGCGACCGTACGGGAACCGCCCACGCCGGCGTCGACCAAAACCTCGCCGACGGCCCTGACACCGGCCGGCGACACCGGCAGCCGCCCGAAGTGGCCCACGGACCCGGCGCCCGAGACACGGCTGCCGGCCGGACCCGCCAGCGCCGGCGGTACGGACGATGGGCACGGCCGAGACAGCGGTGCCGACGGCCAGGTGCGCCGGAGCGCTGCTCGTGGTCGGCTGCCGGGGCCAAGCCGGTCCCAAGCGTTGCGGACGGCGCACCGCCGACACGTTTCCAGGCCACCGACCCGGCCTGGTGAACTCGCCATCGAGGACGTCTGCCTCAGCCTCCAGCCCCCTCGGACGGCGGGCCCCGCGTGGCCGTGCGAAGGGCTTACAGGCTCAAGCCGTAGACGGTGTGGAGCTGTTCGAGGACCCGGCAGCGGTAGCTCTCGTGGGCAATGACACGGGCGCGGACCACCTCGGCGGCATGGGAGTCGGCGGCGATTGACGAACCACGCTCTCCCCAAGCGACGGCTGCGTGAACCAGCCCACAGGCAGGTCGATTCAGGATCAACGCCTTGTACCGTCTCCCCACGCCGATATATCGGCGGCAGCCCGCCGAACAGCGTCTTCCTGGTCCCGGGCGAGGTTCGCGCAGGCCGCTGCGACGTTCGGTGCACCGCCCGCTCCCGCGATCGCGTCATGCACCCCGGTCTGCAGCCAGTCAGCCTGGTTGTCGTCAGCCTCGGCAACCGCGAGAGCAATGATCCTTACAGCGGCCACCGTCCCCACTCGGGCCAGGGCCTCTGCCGTCTGCCGGGTCACCGCCGTGTCCTCGACGTCCAGCAGCAGTCCCAGCAGCGCTTCCGCAGCCTCAGGAACATCAACGAAGGAAGCAAGGTCGCGCCCGGCACGAACACGTTGCGCCCATGAAGGAGACAACGCCTCAGCCAAGGCCGCCTCCAACCCACTCATCATCTCTGGCACGACCAGACAGTCTCATGCCCACGAAAAGATCGAACCTCGGGCCGAAGCTGCCCACACGCTTGACGAGGAACATAGAGGCACCCCCCGTTACGTTTTCGTGGCTCCGCAATGAGGCTACCGGCCTTCGGGTCCGGCATGACTTCCCCCCCTTGTTGTTCATGATCCGGGGGGGTGGTGTCACCGGGCCCGGAGGCATCGACGGACCGCTGATGAGGGGCTTGAGCACCGGCTTCACCCAAGGCCGGAAGAGCTCTCCGTAACGTGGATGTGGCAGCTCGGTGCCGAGGCAAGGCCGGACGAAAGCGTGATGGACGGGCTCTGCGCGTGATCGACACCGGCGACATCGACGTCTTCCTCGGCCTGGACGTCGGCAAGGGCGAACACCACGCCACCGCGGTGACCCCGACCGGGGAGAAGGCGTTCGACAAGCGCCTGCCCAACACCGAGCCGAAGCTGCGTGAGCTGTTCGCGAAGCTCCAGGGCAAGCACGGAACGGTGCTGGTCGTGGTCGACCAGCCGGCCTCGATCGGAGCCCTGCCACTGGCCGTGGCCCGGGACATGGGCTGCCCGGTGGCCTACCTGCCGGGCCTCACGATGCGGCGGATCGCCGACCTCTACCCCGGTGAGGCCAAGACCGACGCGAAGGACGCGTTCATCATCGCCTACGCGGCCCGCGCGATGCCCCACACGCTGCGGGCGATCGACGGCGAGGACCAGACGATCGCCGAACTGGAGATGATCGTCGGCTTCGACGACGACCTCGCCGGCGAGGCCACCAGGGTCGCCAACCGGCTGCACGGCCTGCTGACCCAGATCCACCCGTCGCTGGAACGCGTGCTGGGGCCGCGGTTGCAGCACCCGGCCGTCCTGACCCTGCTGGAGCGGTTCGGATCGCCAGCCCAGATCCGCAAGGCCGGACGGCGCCACCTGGTCACCCTGCTACGGCCGAAGGCCCCGCGGATGGCCGATCGGCTGGTCGCGGACATCTTCACCGCCCTGGACGAACAGACCGTCACCGTTCCCGGCACCGAGGCGGCCGCACTGATCGTCCCGAGCCTCGCCGCATCCCTGACCGCCGTCCTTGACCAGCGGAAACTGCTGGCCACAAGGATCGAGGAACTCCTGGAGGCCCACCCTCTTTCGAAGGTCCTAACCTCGATGCCGGGAATCGACGACAGGACCGGAGCCCGCATCCTGATCGAGGTCGGCGACGGCAGCACCTTCCCCACCGCCGGCCACCTCGCCGCCTACGCCGGCCTCGCCCCGGCGACCCGCAGTTCAGGGTCCTCGATCCGCGGTGAACAGCCCTCCCGCAGGGGAAACAAGCAGCTCAAACGGGCCTTCTTCCTCTCCGCGTTCGCCGCCCTGGGCTACCCGGCATCGCGGGCCTACTACGACAAGAAGATCGCCCAGGGCAAGCACCACACCCAGGCCCTGCTCTGCCTCGCCAGACGCCGGACCGACGTCCTCTTCGCCATGCTCCGCGACGGGACCTTCTATGAATCGCGGCCAGCCGCAGCCGGCTGATCCTCAGCAGTCTCGCCGCACACGGGGCAGTCACGCTCGTCGACCGAGTCGATCACGACCGGATGACCGCAGAAGTCACACGGACGCATGCCCTCGTCCGCCGAATCCCCAACCGACACGTCATCGCTCATGACAGCCACACTGCCACCCGACCACCTTCACCAAAGACATAGGGGCACCCCCCCGGAATCTGCCGGGCGGTCATGAGCACGTGGGCCCGCCGACCACCTGGACGATCGTCAAACGGCGGATCGTCGACCAGCGCCGCAAGCGCAACCTGCGGCCCGAGCCGACCGACATCTCCGCGTTCGAGGCCGCCCTGAACGAAACGGTGACCGACCCCTACGAGGTCCTCACCCGCACCATCCTGTTCTACACGGCCGTGCGGCGGCTCAGCGAGCGCCAGCGGGATGCCGTGATCCTCTACTACGGGCTGGACTACTCCACCCGACGGACCGCCTCGATCCTGGGCATCGAAGAAGCCTCCGTCCGCTCCACCTTGCGTCAGGCCCGCAATCGCCTCGCCCAGCTACTCGGCGTCCCCACCAACGCAAGCGGAGACGGGAAGTACAGATCATGAAGGACCGCCAGATGTTCCAGACCTTGGAGGGCTTCTTCGCGGTAGCGCCGATCACGCACCGGTATCAGACCCTGGACAACCAGTACGGGCACGACGCCGTAGCAGGGCGCCGGCCACGGACCCGGCCCACACGGTATGCGCGCTGCAGCGAACCCTTGAGGTCACCCAGACCTGGCAGGCCGCGGTTCCGGTCCACGCGCTCACCTGGATTGACCCCCGCCTCGATCACGTCGTCGACGCGCAGGAAGCCGCCTACGCCCTCGACCAGGTAGGCGCGGCCGTCGCCCTGCGCCCGGAAGCCGCCCGGCGGCTGGACCGGTTTCCAGCTCCTTGACCAGGGTCTGCACCCGGCGGGCGGTCTCCCCCGGGCTGACGTCCCGCAGCACAGGAAGCAACGGCGGTTCCTCGCCGTTGGACCATCTCCCCTCGATGATCAGGTCCGGCCCGATCATCCAGGCCCCCGTTCCCGGGCCTCATGGGCAGCCCAGTCCGGGGGCTCCGTTCTCGACACCCTCAAGGCCAGGACGCGGCCGGCATACGGCCCCTCTCGGGCCGGCTCCGGGAACGCCGGCTGTGCGCGGCGCGGCTCCAGCAGGTGTCCGTGGCCGATCGGCCACCGCCTGGGGGCGTGAAGCTCGCTGACGCAGGGCTGGAGGTATGCCCTGCCGGTCTCCGGGTTGATGGTCTTGCGGGCCTGCTCAATCCAGCGCTCGTGCTTGCGGGAGGGCTGCGCGCGCTCGCCTTCGGCTTCCACCAGGGGAAGGTCGTAGACCTCCGAAATGGCGCGCATCGGGGAGAGTCCGAGCTTGAGCGCGTAGTTGTACATGGTGGCGATGGTGGAGGCCCGCAATACGCACCGCCGCACAGCACATCTACCGTTGGGTTGCCCGCCACCGGCACCGCACGCCCGCCGGAACCCCGGCATGCGCGGTACCTCCCGCCCGCCTCTGAAAGGACCCTCGCCCGTGTTACGGACACGCACACCCACCTGTGTCCTCTCCAGCGCCTCCGCGCCCCGCACCACCGACGGCCACCACCTGGACCGCTACGTCCAGATCGGCTCTCTCACCAAGGTCCTCACCGGAACCGCCTTCGTCCGCATGGCCGCAGCCGGCCTGCTGGACACCGCCGACCCAGTGGAACGCTGGCTCCCGGCACCCCACGGAACCGGCATCACCCTTCAGCACCTGGCCGAGCACACCTCCGGCCTCCCCCGGCAACCTCCCGGTCTGCCCGGCAAGGACCCCTACCGCGGCTTCGACACCACCGCTCTACACCAAGTGCTGGACACCTGTGACCAGATCACCGTGACACCCGTCGGCACCGCCAAGGAGTACTCCAACCTCGGATACGCCATCCTCGGGGCAGCCCTGTCCTCGGCGGCCCAGACGTCCTACGAACAACTCGTTCACGACCACGTCCTCACGCCCTTGGGCATCGGCGAGATCACCGCCAGCCCACCACCAGGGCGATGCCTGCACCCCACGGGGCTCTTCGGACGCAAGCGACCCCAATGGACCCTGGACGGAGGCATCCTTCCCGCCGGCGGCCTCTGGGCCACCCCCCGCGCGACCGCCGACCTGCTCAAGGGCCTGCTCGTCGACCGGAAACTCGGGGGTCCCGCACCCACATGGCAGACCACCGGCCAGGTCACCTGGCACAACGGCGCAACCAGGACGTCATCCGCCTTCGCCGGCGCGCTCCCCAACGGCTCGTGGGTCCTGATCCACCGAATCGGCGGTACCTCCGGTGACACCGACCGCATGGGCGTCGAACTGCTCAGACAGCAACACGATGCCTGAATTCCTCCGCTATTGACGTGTTCAGGATGAGACGTATCTCCCTAATGGCAATCCATGCCACTTCTTACACGTACGCTGCCTGCTGGCTTCCGTAAGCGGCCAATCGGCCCGGACGGAGACGGAGCGCCCCCGCACTCCACGGGCGACGGGCTCCTCGCCCCCGCAGGCAGTAGCACCCCGCCACCAACGCGGGGCGCTACGGCATCCGGCCATCGCCCGGCAGGCCCTGCCACTCCAGCCCGCTCCACCCGGCGCGGGATCCCACTCCAAGGACCATCACCATGTCCCTGCCGTTCATCCACCTCCACCCGGACCCAGCTGCCAAGCTCTACCACCAGGACCCCGGCTGCCCGACCCTCTCCACGCCGGCCACGGACGACCAGCGGATATCTCGTGACGACGCCGAAGCCGCAGGACTCACGCCGTGCGCCGCGTGCCGCCCGATGGTCCTCGTCCGTGTCGGCACCCGGCGCGTTGCCTTCCACTCCGACCACGCCTGCGCCGACCTCCAGAGCCGCGAAACTAAGTGCATCGGCTACGAAGCCCGACCGCGTGCCGAAGCCGCCGCCGCCCTCAAGCTCAAGCCCTGCGCCCGCTGCGTCCCGCCGGTCACTTATGCCGTGCGCGGCGGACGGCAGGAAGTCACTCGCGAACAGGTCGAGATCGCCGCCGCCCGCAGCATCCCCGCGCACGGCACTACCCTCGGGCAACCCGTTTGGTACGCGCTCGCCGGTTCCGGCCTCCACTGGGTCGTGACCCTCCTCGAAGACGCCACCGGGAAGCGGCCTGCCACGGCCACCACCGCCCGCCTCGCTCTCGCCGAACTCGGGTTCCCCGTCATGTGCTGGGCGTGGAACCGCGACTTCCTTGAGCGCGGCCACCCGTGGAACACCGCCACCTGACCCCAACGACCACGACGATCCCGCGGCCGGCACTCCGGCCGCGGGGCGGTCCCCGCGACTACGCCCGGGGCCGCGAGGTACGCCAGGTAGGTGCCTGGCCGGATTCGGCCAGGCACCTACGGAGGGTGGCGTGCTGGCGATGTGGGGCGGACTGGACCTCGGCCGCCTCGACCTGGCCGATCTAGGGAATGGGCCAGGTCTCGAGAAAGTAGTGCTCGCCGCTGTCTTCCTCAGGGCCCGTGGTGTCGATGGCATGGCCTCGATCACGTCCGCGGGCACTGATGCGGAGGTGGTAGAGGCCGGGGCCGTGTGCGGCAAGATCGGGGAGATCCTCGATGGCGCCGTCTTCCCAGGAGTGGACGAGCAGCGATCCGGTGGTGGATTCGAGGGTGCCTTCAGAGCTGGTCCCCCAGGCGCCCGCCGGCAGTGTCTCTGGACGCTGGGGAAGGCACTGCGCCGAGACCGTCACGTACCCGGTGTTCAGCCCGGTACGGACACAGGCGCCGTCGCGTCCCGTGGCAAGGATCCCGTCGGTGGCCTGTTCGGGTGTGGAAAGACCATCGGTGCCCAGCTCGGGGTCCGCGAGGTAGAACTGCGCGTAGTGGACCCAGACGCGGGCTTGAGCAGGTGCGGAAGGGATGCTGTCGTTCATGAGACGGCTACCCAGAAGGCGTCCCCGTCGATGATCCGGTGGTTTTTGTAGGCTCTGAGGAGGTAGTTGGAGCCCCCGGCGGTGGAGTTGTGGTCGGCGTTGATCATCCGCCGACTGTAGATCCCGCTGGCGCCGCCTTCCTTGGTGGAGGCGAACGGATACTCGTCGCAGCTCTGGCCCGCCGACCGCTCCAGAGACTTCGGACAGGCGGCACCCCGGTTCGCGGCGATCACGCTCTTGTCCATGGTCCGGTGCAGCGGCTTCCCACCACCACCCCGGCCGGGATGCCCGGCCAACTGTCCCTGGGCATCGAGCACGTACTCCGCGGCCTCCCGCACCAACGGGTCCCTACGCGAGAGGGAGAACTCGAAGACAGCGTCCTGGCCCACCGTCAGGGTCCGCGCGGCCGACGCCTTGTCGACCCTGCACGCCTTCGCGCCGCTCCCACACACCCATCGTCACCTTCACGGATGCCGAGCGGGCCGCGCCGTCCGCGAAGGTCGGACCCAGGGTGACCCGATGCATCCAGGTCCTCGAGTCCCGGGCTGCCAGGACCGTGCGCTGGGTGACCCGCACCTTCATCGAACCGATGCGTCAGCCCTTGGAGTTGGTCACCACCAGCTCACCCGGGGCGATCGAACAGCCTTCATGCCGGTCATAGGAGAGCTTTCCCTCAACGCAGACCGCACCCAGCACTGCCGAGGGCGCGGTCTGCGGGGCAGCGAAGCTCAGCGAGGACGCACCGCCCCGACCACTCGGCACCGCCTGCGCCCCCAAGGGCACGGGATTCGCCAGAAGCACCGCCCAGACCAGTACGCCCACGTTGTTACCCGCCGGGCCCGCGTTTCCTTCCGCACTCCGTCACCATTCGTAACGACCGTCCGCCTCGGTTCTACCGGCTCACCGGGGCCAAACACATGCGAGAGCCAAGCGAGTCACCCCAACGGACCTGACGGGCGGCGATGAACGGCCCTTCCAGACACGAGGCGGACCGGCACCGGTCTTGCTGACTCTGGGCTGGCAGGGATCGAAGAAGCCTTCGTGCGCGATCGCAGAGATGGCGGACGCGATATGTTCGCGGGTCACACCAGACACCACCAACAGGCGCCTGGCCTTGAAGTGCCCGAGCCTGCCAGTCTCGCTGGTGATGGTCTGTGCCAGTCGAACCGGGTCGCACACGTCGACGAGCTGCCTGTCGCCCTTCCACTCGACCGTGACATCCAGCCAGCCCTTCGCCTCCTGTATTGCCCAGTCGTACTCATCCATGGGTGCAGGCCACTCGATCCGAAATTCCATGAGTGAATGCTGCCCCACGCACGGGGCAGCAGCTTCCCGCGCGCGTCATGCTCAGGCCCCGGGTCTGGGTGTGGGTGTGCGCGCAAAGACGACCGGCCCCGCCACACAGGCGACGGAGCCGGTCGACCGTGTGTCAGTGGGTGGCGAGTTCCTCGATCTGCTTCGCCAGGCCCGCGGTGGGGTTGTGGATGCGGCCCAGTTCCTCGTGCCGGTCCATGCCGAGCTGTTCGACCATGTCCTTGACGGTTTCGTCGGAGACGGAGGTGTCGTCGGGGCGGGACGGGTCTCGTAGCGCATGGTGGTGCCGACGGCGGGGGCGGTGGGGTGGGTTTGCTCGTGGGGCACGGGCTTGTAGTGCGTGATGTCCCCGTCGTCCGCGGCTTCGAGCTGCCCGATCTGGCTGGCCCCGTGGCTGGCGTCGCGCATCTCGCCGCGCCGCAGGTGCAGGAGGTAGAGGCACAGGGCGCCGGTGGGGTTCCCGGCCCCGGCGGCGAACTGCCACCAGAACGGGGGCGGGCGATCGCCGCATACAACGCGCGTGCCGTGCCGACAGCCCTACCGTCTGGAACGCCTCCCGCCTGAATCGCCCGCTCCACTCACACCGACGTGGCAGATTCCTTCGGCCACTTACTTCTGGTTCTTCGTGTCGACGAAGGCGGTGTCAACGACCACGCGAGGTGGTTCCTCCTGCGGGTCAGGGCGCCTGGTGATGCTGTCGAGAACGGTGGCGATCTCGTCGTACATGCGGATGGACTCGGCGCTGTGATGCGTGCCGAAGCTCGCGGCATCCGAGCCGCCGTGTGCCATGTAGTCCAGGACCCGCAGATAGTTCGCCAGGGCCACGCCGCTGAGCTCAACCTGCTCCTTGGTCGTGGTCTTCAGTTCCAGCCTGCGCCCGTCCCTGCCTTCCTGGTCCGTTGTCTTCTCCCATAGGTCTTTGGTGGTCTCAAAGTGGAAGGTCTTGAGCCCGGCGGCTTTCTGCATACGCTCGGAGTGCTCAGGCGGGGAGTCGGTGGAGCACCCTGTCAGGAAGACGGCGGCGATGAGGCAGGAGCAGGCGGTCAGAACCCGGCCTGGCGCTGGAAGGGGAAGGTCACGGCCGTAGTATCACGGCGAGGCCCCTTTACCTGTGTCCCTATTGGCGTACTGCCATCCGAACGAGGGATGCCTCCCCGGCCAGCAGGCTGGAATGCGACTTCTGGACTCGCGGAGAGGTCCCTCGATCTCGCCGTCGGCTGCCGCAGCCGCCCTCCGTCACTCGCGCCCATGCTCTGAATCCATACGGGTGAAGCCGCGATGATGTCGCCTGTCCGAGCCATGGTCCTGCTTGATGATGGTTCGGCATGGCCCGAGGCGGGCCACGTTCCGACCGCCGCCCGATCCGGCGTACCGGAACGCAAGGAGCGTGGCATTGCACCGGCCTGCACAGCCAGATCACCCCACAGCAGCTCGTCAGTGTTCGTTGGCATGTCGAGATCGGGCCAAGGCACGTCGGAAAGGCACTGTCATGAGCCGCCACTCTTCGTGGGAGTCCCGCAAACTCCGCTACTGGGCCGAGTGCAGCGGGCAGTCGCGCCGGGCCGGCCTTCCAACCGGTCACCCCGCTCCCTCGGCATCACCGTCGCAGGCACTGCTGGAGGGCTATGTCCTGGAGCAGCTCGGCACCGCCCCGGACTTGTGCGCGCATCCGTTCGGCATCGCGTCAGTGATCAGCGCCCCCACGTCCCTCACCCTGCACCTCGACCCCTACATGGGCCAGCAGCGGTACTCCTTCCCCGAGCACTGCCTGAGTCGTCTGCTGCCGACAGCCCCTACCCCCAGCGACGGCGATCTGCCGGGCATCCCCGGCCTGCGGGTGAGAGGCATCGACGCCCGCGGCCGGCAGCTGCAGCTGCACATGGCGGAAGACCTCGGGCAAGCCGCGGCTGTTGTGCTCGCCCTTCCCCCAGGACTGTCGGAGGGATGGGAGGAAATCGAACGCCGGCACCGGCGCTGGTGCGAAGACAACGGTGCGCGGCCACTTTGGAGAGCCTCGAAGCTCGACCCCGTGGAAGCCGCCTACCTCAACGCCTACCCCAGTCTCCAAGGCTCGCGATCCAGGCGGGCCGCGGTAGGGAGCGCCCTGCTGCGACGGATCGCCCTCTTCCACACCGTCACCGCCTTCTACCGCGTCCAGTGCTGGGAGGATGCCGACAGCTGGAAGATCGACGCCCGTACCGCCCACCCTCGTAGCCTGTGGCACGACCAGCTCATGCAGCGGCTGTGCCATCCACGGTGGGGCGTGGCCGCGCAGGTGTCTCACCGATTCTGCTTCTGCGCCGAACCGGACGCCCCCTACCAGTGGGGACACACCTGCTCGTTCTACTTCGGCGGCTGCAACGAGGGCGACGACCCCCTCTTCCTACGGGTCCACGCAAGCCCTGAAGGACGTGACTACAACTGGCAGATCGCGACACTGCGCCAGACCGGCGCGCCCGAAGCTGGATGGCCCGAGCCTTCCCTCTGGACGCGGTCCAGCACCACGATCAGCACTATCTGACGGAACGACTGCGGCGACGGCACGTTGCTCACCGATCAAAGTAGGCCGTGCCGTCATGGCCTGGCCGTATGACGACACCAAACTCATCTTCGGCGCTCCTCGACTCCTGAACTCCACCCCCGCGCCGACGCCGATCTCTGACTCGCTCGGAATCCACGCCGTTCGTACAGGGCGAGTTCAACAGCCCGTCGCTCGTGCGGACCAATACGGTGTCCACGCCGCCGAACACCGCGCAGCGCTTGGCGCGCGGCACGGGCGGGTACCGCTGACGCAGGACGGGAGGACGACCGGGATGACGCAGCCCGCAGTGAGTGAACTCGACGAACGGGTACCGGGGCGGCGCTGGACGGTACGTCTGGACGCCGCTGGCCGGGGAAGTACGGCGGTGCGTATCTCGTGCAGCCGGCCCGCTTGTGCCGAGCAGCGTCTGCCGTCCGCGGCCGAAGGCCGGGCGGCCGCGGTCGCCCACATCAAGGCCCACCTTCGCGCCGCACCCGCGCCGAGGGCGACGGCGTACTGCGCGTGCCGACTGGCGGACTGCCGCGCCCATCTTCCCGACACCGGACGGCCCCGCACGGAGCCCTGGCGGTGCGGCGGCCCGGTCGTCCTGGCCGTGGTCACCGACCGGGAAGCCCGCTGGTGGCAGGTGATGGAGTGCTGCTCCCGCTGCGCGGCCGCCACCCCCGGCGCGACGACCGCCGCCACCTCCCAACCACCCACAGCCACCGACCACCCGACCTCCCCGGCTTCGAGTACGCTCCCGGCCGCGGGTGCGGGGGCGCCGCAGTTCTCCGACCACCAGGCCACCGGCCCGTTCCCAGCTCCCAGCTCCGTACCGGCGCGACGCCGCCCACCCCAGGCGAAGATCGCCCAGCGGCTTATCCCCCACGATCTGCAGCCCGTCGTCCTGCGGGACGAACTCATCGAACTCGGTGACCTCTTCCGCGCCTACCAACAGCGCGACCAGCCCGACCTGGAGCTCCTCGCCGACCTCCAGGAACGCAAGGCCCGCGCCTTCACCACCTGGGCCGACGTCACCAGCCAGGGACACCTGCGCTGGGAGGCCCGACGCGCCGAACAGGCCGCCGCCACCGCCCGAGCCCAGCACCAACAGCACACCGGCGGCATCACCGACGGCGGGCCGACCGTGGATCGGCTGCTGAGCGTCGCAGGGCAGTGGGAGCACGCCCGCTCCGTCCTCGCCTACGTGGCCGAGCACGCCCCGCTGCCGGGCCCCGACGCACGGCTGCTGGTGCTGGTGCTGACCTTGCGCACGGCGCACACCGGCACCGGGAACGTCGTCGGCCAAGACCTCACCGGGCTGGGTCTGGCCGATCCGCAGGACCTGGTCGAGCACCTGACCGGCTGCGGCTGGCTGACCCTCCCCGGCACCGCCGGCGATCTGCTTGCCTCCCGGCCGGAGAACGCCACCCCGGTCACCGTCCCCTCCCTGGCACCAGGCGAGGACGGGACGGGCCCGTTCACGTTCGGCAAGAAGATGCGGCCCAAGCTCTCCGGCTGGGCCCAGAAGGTCATCTCCGACAAGAAACTCCGCAAGGCCAAGGCCACCTCCGCCGCCCGCCTGCTCGCCCTCACCCTGGCCACACAGACCAGCGCGTCCGGCTGGCTGGGATCCGGCGGCCACGGCATCGACCGGAGCGCCCTCGCCGCTCTGGTCCCGGCCGACACCTGCGAACTGGAGCACCTGGTCGACCAGCTGACCGCAGCGGACTGGCTCACCGACGCCGCTCTTACCTACACCCATCTCACCGGGCAGCTGACCGAACGCGTCCTCCCACTCTCCTGCCCCCTCTCCGCACCACCACCGGTGCTGTCGGGCGACACGAGAATGGGCTCTGGAACTGAGCTATCACCGGGTCACCACGGCCAAGCTCGCCGCACAGGCCGGAAGGCTCCCCGGCAGGCCGATCACAGTTGAACAGGAGATCCCACCGAGAGCAGCAGTCAGAGCGACTCTCGACCCGGGCGCGGATAGCCGATTTCGGAGATGTCCTGGGCCAGGTCCGCCAGGGTGACCTCTGCATTCAGCGACGAAACGAGTTCCTGGTCCAGCGGCCGCAGGGCATACACATTGCTCACCGCTGCCCGGTTCACGGGGACCTCGTAGTAGTCCTCGGCGAAGCACTGGAACGCTTCCGGAGAACGGTCGACCAGGAGATTGAACAGTCCGGTCGTCCCATCAGGATCGGCACGGCCCGCAGGAAAGTCGATCGTCCCGTGGCGCCACTGATCGTCGGTCGTCCCCCGCCACAAGCAGGCTGTTACGACGGGCAGGCCGTCCTCGTCGGTGAACGCCGGCTCCTCCACGAAGGGCCGAAAGACCTCAGGGACTTCGTCAGTCACTCCCGGCCAAGGCTCGCCGTCGTTGCCATATGGGCTCATCGGCGATTCGTGGCTGAAGCCGCGGACATAGACCCCGGCCGCCGAGAACACGATGGAGTACTCGTCTCCTGACCCGTTGCGCATCGAGGCCATCTCCTCGCCTTCAGCCCAAGCGGCGTTGAAGGAGTAGTACCGGCTTTCCCAGTCCGGGCTCAGAATCGCGTCGAGCATCGCAAGCGAGCGGCACAAGTCCCGCAAGTCAGCGATGGTGGGAAGCTGGCGGGCTACGTCATAGACAGTCACGGGCTCATCCAACCGGATCCCTCTGACATCAGCCCCGCCCCTGTCAGACGTCACGGTCAGTAGCGATTCCAGAGCCGGACGGGCCAACACGCGACAGTTGAATAGGCGAGTCCACCAGTATCAGACCCCGATCCACACCCTCGCCAAGGACGAGGCGGTGGCCGCCGTCGTCACCGGCGACCTGCTGCGGCGCCCCACGGTCGTCGCCCAGCTCCGCGCCGAGGACCGCGTCAGCGCGGTCCACACCCTGGTCGAGGACGAGAAAGTCGCCGCGTCCGTCACCGGTGACCTGCTCAAACGCCCGACCTTCGTCGCCCAGGTCTGCCAACCTGAGAAAACACCAGGCCAACACGCCTGCCCCGTAGCAGGCAGGTCCCCCATCGGGCAGCCCCGAGAACCACAGCAGACAGCTACAGATCCCTACACCGCCCGATCAACCTGAACACCCACAGGTCAGAAGTCGAGCACAGGCACTACATCAATGGCCCGTCACAGCTGTGGCTGGGGCTGGAAAACCTCCCCCTCGACCACGCGGCCAAGTTCGACGGGAAAACCGGCCCGGTGCTGCACGAATCGGACCCGCCGTACCGCGGCATCCAGGTGCCGCTGCGGTTCTGGAAGGTGGCGGCCTTCATCCAGGACGGCAGCCTCGCCTCCACGGCATACATCCTCGACCTCGGACCCCTCCCCGCCGTCGACCTGATGCCCCCGTCCGCGACCCAGAAGACCTCTCGCATCGTCTGGAAAGCTACGACGACATCATGAGGGGGAACTGACCGAGGAGCCCACGGTTGCCCACGTCCACGGCAACCGGAACAAGATCCACGCCACCGTGCCAGGTCGCTCCCGTCTGCCGGATCGAGCAGCACCGCCTCGTGCCCTCTGCCGGTCAGCACCCCACCCGCCCACGCGAGCGTCCGCAGGGACACCACCGGCGATGGTGTCGTCCACCGGACATCCACGTCGGCGGCTGCTGGGGCACCCGTACTCGGTGCAAGCCGGCATCGGCAGACGCCGCGCGGCGGGCCCCGGCCGAGGTCATCCCCGCCTGCCCGCACTGCCGCCCCGACACCGCCCCCGGAGCGCTCGAATGACCGGGCACCGCCACCACGAAGGGATGAATCCCGCCCTGCGCGTCATCGTCTACCCGCCCGACGCCCAGGGCGGACGCCGCGTCCGCGTCAACTGCGAGATCCTCGGCCGCGCCCTCAGCGAGGGGGACATCTTCGAGTTCCTGCGCCGGGCCGACCTGGCCCCGACGGCCGTGTTGCGGGCAGGTACACAGACGCCTACCAACGTCCAGGGTGTTCCAGCGCCTTCAAGCCGCGTCAGGCATCCGGTTGATCTGCAATATCCCGGATCGTGCGCACCCGAAGGAGCACGGTGCTTGCCGCCCAGTACGGCTACTCATCGTCGTCAGGTTCGCATTCCCTGATGAACCAAAGGTCGAATGCGTACTGTTCAGCAGCGGAACATTCTCCCCATGAGCTTCCAATCTGCTCTGGGGTCCACTGCTCTTCGGCAGCGCGTCGGATCGTTGATCCGTAGTAGGCGGCCGTCTCTTGCCGCCCCTTCCATGCAACATGTCCGCCGTAGACGCCGGGTTGGGGCAGGCTCACTTCTCCTGCCGGGCCGTAGCTCAGCTGGTTCACGACGAGTAGGCCCGTCGCGACTTCCAGGGTCACCGCAGTCACGCCTTCGGCATCTTCAGGAGGCTGTTGCGGGGTATCCCAGATCCTGATGACGATCTCTACCGGGATGTCGGGCTGAAGGCTGTGCAGGTACAGGTGGTAGCCGTTGCCGGCGACGACCTGGGTCCTCGAGTTCTGCAGGGTCTCGTCGTCGCCGATGTAGGCGTCGGAGTCGTACACCTGGATGATCCCGCGGTCGGGTCGGGCTGTGGTGCTGTAGTGGGTGATGAGAGCCATCGGTGGTCTCCGCGGGAGCTCAGGGGATGATCTTCACGTAGAAGGGGTCTCCGTCAATGATGCGGTTCAGGGTGAACATCTCGTTGAGCCGCCGGCCGCCTGTCTCATTGTCGGTTCCCTCTATAAGACGGGCGGAGAAGCGGTTTCCCGGGGCGTTGGCACCTTCCCGGGTCGAAGCGAATGGGTACTCGTCGCACTGGAGTTTGGTGCCGCTGTAATCACCCCAGACGTCATTGCACGTAGCGATCGCCTTCTTCCGGTTGTCATCCTGCTTGTCCCGGTCAACGAGCCGGTGCAGCGGCTCGGGGACCGTAAATCGTTCGGCCCTGTCTCACATTCGGTGGTGACAGAAAGTCATCGAAGAATGCGCTGGTCGAGCCGGTGCATGGCCATCTGGGCCGGCCGCACCTTCTCACACACACCCGGATCCGCAGGGCTCTCAACAACAAGATGAACCGGGCACATCGCTATGCGTGATCATCGTTGCCATACGTCACCACCGGATGTGAGACAGAGCCGAACGATTTACAGTCCCGTGCTGAGCCCCCTCGATCGAGCATTATCCAGGTGCGGGCCGGCACGAGAAGATGCCAAAGTCGCTGTCGTGACCTTGATGAACGTGCTCGTCGACTTCGCCCGGACCGGCCGTATCGGCCCGCTTCACTGCGGCATGCCGCTGACCGAGGCCGAAAATCTCCTGGGCCCAGGCCGCCCACACCCCGCCATCCGGATGAGACCGGAGATTGACGGCTATCCCTATGCCTGGAACGGCTTGGAGCTGGTCGTCAGCCAAGGCGCCGTGAGTGGAATCTGGATCAGGCTCCAGCCGGGCTCGACGACCAAGCTGCCACCCCTCGTCTTGCCAGACTCAGAGTCGTACGCGTCCACAGTGCTCCGAGAAGACCTGATCGCCAGCCTTGATGTGATCGACTGCCGCCACGACGTCAACGACCGCCTCACATTCGGAGAGCAATCCAGCATCCTTACCCATCCGGCGAACGTCTGCGCGGTGTTCTTCACACCCGGCCGTGACGATCACGTTCCTCATCGTGAACGCCACTACCTCGGCGTGATCCACAAGCACACCGCTTGACATCTTTGGTTCCACAGAACGCCCTGGCGGACCGTCTGGGGGTTCATGGCCCGCTGGGCCGCCTGCGGTGTCATCAAGCAGATCCGCGCTGTCCTCGCACGACGGATCCGCCGCGATATGGGCGAAGGACCCCGCGCGGTCGCCACCGTCATCGACTCCCAGTCCGTCAAGGCCGCCGAGACCGTCGGACGTGACTCGCATGGGTACGACGCGGACAAGAAAATCAACGGCCGCGAACGCCACATGGTCGTCGACAGCCGCGGTCTTCCCCTGATTGTCATGGTCACCCCCGCCGACCTCCACGACAGCCAGGCGGCCAAGGAAGTCCTCTTCCGCCTCCGCCTCATGCACCCCGGGATCACCATCGTCTGGGCGGCCTCCGCCTACGCGGGCAAGCTCGTGACCTGGGCAAAGACATACCTCAACCTGACGATCAAGAGTGTCAGCAGGCCCAAGGACGCCTCCGGCTTCGTCATCCTGCCCCGTCGCTGGGTCGTGGAACGGACCTGGTCCTGGATGATGCGGGCCCGCCGGCACGCACGCGACTACGAACGGCTCGTCCAGCACTCGGAAACCCTCATCACCTGGGCCGCCGTCACCCTCATGACCCGCCGGATCACCAAGGCGCGCAAGCCCCCAGAGCGGTTCTCACCCTCGCTCTGACGAGGAGCTCTTCGTTTCCTCGCGCTGCCGTCAGGAAGTTGTCAGTGCGGAGGCGACCTGGGCCAGGCGGGCTGTCGGCCAGGCGAAGTGGTTGGCAGGGTTACGGAAGGAGTAGCCACCGTCGTTGATCAGGTAGCCGCCCTCAGCCGTCGTCCACCGAGTGGGGCCACACTGCCCCTGATGCTCAAGGAGTGTCGCAGCAAGCCGCTCGGGCTCCTCAACACGGGTGCGGGCAAGCAATGCGGCGGTCAGACGCTCGACGGCGTCATCCGGTACGGCGTCGTCGCCGAATGCCGGGAGCAGGAGCAGCAGTCGGGAGTGGGGGTCGGTGGTGCTGCCGCCGGGCAAGCCGTTGTCCGCTGCGGCAATCAGCTCGGCCCAGGACAGGCCCGGGCCCATGAAGTGCCCATCGTCTTGCGCCAAGGCCTCGGCCGCGTCCCAGTCAGGGTGGTGCACGAGGTAGTCGATGCCGGCTTCCCCCTCCAAGGCGCGATACACCACATACAGGTGGTGGTCACCGGCGAGCGGCACCGTGAACAAGGGCCAGGTGTCGCCTCCCAGCAGATGGGACAGCAACGCTCCCATTTCCTGATCCTGTGTGGTGCCTAGGGGCAGGTGGACCTGCCAGAACGGGTACTCGTCCAGAAGTTCGGGCTGGTGGCGGAAGGGGCCACCGTCATAGCCCGGGATTCGGGCCGGAGATGTCTGCAAGCTGTTGGTCACGAAGTCATCATGGCCCCAGCTCCCTCACGACTGACCGATGGCGTGGGGCGGCCCGCTGAAGCCCTGGCTCCGAGATCAGAAACAGGCAGGAAGTTTGGGTGCCAGGCGATGCATCCAACAGCGTGCACCGACAACTCATCTTGGGATGATCGTTTTCTCTGACGGCGTGCCACAATGCCTGCTGGTGTCTGACACAAGGAGCCGAAAGACAATGCTGACGGAGACGTCGGGCCGCACGGCCCAGAATCTGGCCGCCGAGCTGGCGGGCCTGCGTGGTCTGGACTGGACCTCTGTGTGGCAGGGCCCGCCGCAGGGCGGCTCGTCGGAGTGCCGTACGTGGTGCCAGCGTAACGGCTGGGAGCCGCAGACGGCGGATCGCAACCTCGTGGTGCACAGCAGCGCCGGAGGCAGGTGGAAGCTCGAGGCGAACGGCAACTGGCACCCGGTCGAGAGTCTCACCCACTGGGCGTGGCACGTGGATGCGACCGACCCGGCGGACAACCCCGAGGTCCTCGCGCACGCAGCCAGGGAGTGGCCGGGCTTCCTCGCGGCAGCCGAAGGGGTACTGGGGCCGGCGGCCTGGAGCGGGCCCTGGGACGCTCAGGACTTCCCGGAGCCGCCGGTGGACAGTTTCTGGCCGAGTCGGGACTACCGCCTCAAGACGCGCACCCCGTATCGCATGGCGTTCTGGGAGCCCAGGGGTGGTCACCCCGGCCAGCCGTGGTTCGTACTGGTCCAGTCGGTGTCGTTCTCGGCGTGGACCTCTGAGACGCCCGGCGGCTCACGCCTTCGACTCAGCGTCAACGCCCCTGCAAAGACAGGGCGGCAGCTGTGAGGCCCGATGCGCCTCCCACACCGGAAGAAATAGCCAGGGCCTTCGCCTTGCAGAAGCAGCATGCCGAGGCGATGCCCAGAAACCAGCAGGCAGGTGCCGAGGTTGCGGAGAGAATATACAGGGACTATCAGGCAAGCTATCCGGACGGGGGTCCGACTCTGCCGGACTTCATCGCGGGAATCGGACGGAACGTATCAGTCACCAATGACGCCCGGGGCCCCCACCGGGCCTTCTGGTCCTACGAGTCCGTGCTCGAGGGCGCGGACACCCCGGTGCCGAACCGGTTCCTGGCCCGGGCCTGCGGCGAGTCGCGCGGCCTTCAGGTCTTGGAGGACACTCCGGCCGGGCACCAACTGAATTCCTACGCGCTGGACAATCGCCATGTGCTGGAAGGTCTCGTCGAACACTTCAAGTTCGATGCGGAGGAACTGGACACCGTCCACGGCCAGGCCTGGGATGCGCTTTCGGACCGGTTTGCCGAGGCGACCGAGGGCCTGGCGATCCCCTTCGCCGCCGACGTCACCAGGGACTCGGTGCTCGGCAAGACCGAGATGCCCGCGCTCCTCAAGAAGGCCAACGTCGGCAAGGAGGGCGTAAAGTTCGCTACTCCGCTGCCCCCGCACGATCATTTGCCGAAGGAGATCCACGAGCTCATCTCCGCCGACCCCTTTCGCTGCCAGCTGTTCAAGGACGACTACGCCTTCACGAAGTCCCCGCAGAGCTTCGCCGGCGCACTGGCCGCCATCGACGTGCCCGAGAGTCACAAGGTCGCGCACAAGCAATCCGTGGACCGGCTGGCGCGGGCGAACAGCTACGGCGAACTGAAGCTCAAGGCGCAGGCCAGCGCCTTCCTGCCCGGCGTGACGCTCCCGACCAGCGTCACCCAGGCCGCCACCCGCAGCCGTGGCGGGCACGGTGTACTCAACCCGGTGACTGCCGAACTCGCACCAAATGCGGGTGGGTTCGAGCGATGAGTGCCGGCCACGGTCTGCCGTCGCAGAGGGGCAACTGCGGCGTCCGAGGCTTGGTGGTCCGGGGGGTTGCGACGACCACTAGGCAGTTTCCTTCGGATCACCTTGCGGACCAGATGAAGATGGCGGCGAGGTGGAGGCCTGCGAGGTAGATGGTGGCGGTCTTGTCGTAGCGGGTGGCCAGGCCGCGCCACTGCTTCAGCTTGTTGATGCACCGCTCGACGGTGTTCCGCTGCTTGTAGGCCTCACGGTCGAAGGCCGGCGGACGGCCGCCGCGACTGCCGAGCCGCTTTCGGTTGGCGGCCTGGTCCGCGGGCTGAGGAATCACCGCCCGGATTCCACGTCGGCGCAGGTGAGAGCGGATCGCCCGGGACGAATACGCCTTGTCGGCAAGGACCATGCCCGGTGTGATCTTTGGGCGACCGATCCGCCGGGGTACCCGTAATCGGTCCATGACCTGGGTAAACGCGGGTGCGTCACCGGCCTGGCCCGGCGTGAGGACGAACGCGAGCGGCCTGCAGCGACTGTCTGCCGCAAGGTGGATCTTGGTGGTCAGTCCGCCGCGCGAGCGTCCGAGGGCATGATCGGCCGGCTCGCCGGTCGGGGCCCCTTTTGACGGGCCCCGGCGGCGTGCTGGTGGGCGCGGACGATCGTGGAGTCGACCGCGACGACCCAGTCCAGGTCGCCCTCGGCGTCGGCCTGGGCCAGCAGAGCGGTGAAGACCTTCCCCCAGGTGCCGTCGGCGGCCCACATCCGCAGACGGTTGTGGGCGCCCTTCCACGAGCCGAAGTGCTCGGGCAGGTCCATCCACGGAGTGCCGGTGCGGTACTTGAACGCGATCGCGTCGATCACCTGCCGGTGATCACGCCACCGACCGCCCCGCTTCGGGGTCCGGTCCGGCAACAACGGCTCGATGCGGGCCCACTGGGCATCAGTCAACGACACACATCAACCAACGATCCGATGATCTGAAGGAAACGGCCTAGAACCGAAGCGTGACCCCCGGGGCCTTCGTCTTGGCTCCCCGCTGGTCCTTCGGCTCCGGGATGGTGTGCTTGATCTGCCATCTGCGCAGGTAGCGGCGGTTTCGGCGGGAGCTGTAGGCCCTATCGCCGCCGAGGTGGTCAGGCCGGGTGCGCGGGCGGCCGCCGCCTGGGCGCTTGACCCTGATGCGTTCCAGGATCGGGATCAACTGCGGGCTTTCGCCCCGCTGGCCCGGCGTGATCAGCATGGCGAGCGGACGGCGGCCTCCTTCCCCGGCAAGGTGTGTCTTGGAAGTCAGTCCGCCACGGGACCGGCCGAGTCCTTCGTCGGTGTGGTGTTGCCGGGGCGTTGATCTCCGCTTTGGGATCCGGGGTGTTCTGCGCGGTGCACCGGCGGCGTGCCCGTGGGCCGGCACGAGGTGGAGTCCACGCTCACCATGCTCTAGTCGATGCGCCTCTGGGAGTCGGCCTCGGCTTGGACGGCCTGGAGGATCCTCTCCCAGGTGCCGTCCGCCGACCATCGGCGATGGCGCTCATAGACGGTTTTCCAACTCCCGAACCAGTCCGGCAGGTCCCGCCACGGGACACCCGTGCGCACCCGGAACAGGATCCCGTTGATCGCCTTCCGGTGATCGGCCCAACGTCCTCCGCGGCACCCGGCCTTTGGCAGAAGCGGTGCCAGTTGTAGCCACTCGTCGTTCGTAAGATCGCCCCGCCCCACCTAGCAACACAATGGTCCATGCGAGGCGATCACCTGATCCGCCGGACAGAACCTAAGCTGCATCGGACTCTGCAGGTCCATGTGATCTTGCGTCCAGGGGGTGAGGGAGCTGGAGGTGGCGTACGCGTTGGAGGTCCTGGCGGGCGGTTCCGTTCGAGTATGCGCCACCCGATCCGCCCGCAGCAGCGGTCCGGGGCGACGACCTGCCCAGCATGCACACCTTCATCAACGGCCTCGAACGTGACCTTGCAGCTGTCACAGCCGGCCTGACCCTGTCCTGGAGCTCAGGTGTCGTCGAAGGGCCACGTCAACCGCATCAGATGTACGGACGAGCTGGCTTCAGGTTCCTGCGCAAGCGGGTGCTGCTTGCCCCGTGACCTCGTTGTCGGTAGCCAGTGCGACGATCCTCCAGACGGCCATGCAAGGAGAGACATGGGCACTTGGGATACCGGCCCCTTCGACAACGACACCGCCGCCGACTTCGGGGATGATCTGGACGAGGCAGCGTGGGAAGAACGCGAACCCATGATCCGCGGCGTGCTCGTACGTGCCGCCGGCCTCGTGGACTTCCTCGGGGTCTCCGACGGCGAGCGGGCAGTGGCCGCTGCTGCCCTGGTCGTCGCCCAGCATTCTGACGGCGAGCCGGCGTGTTTGAACTATGGCCCATCAGAGCCAGTGCCGGAGTTGCCCGCAGACCTTCGAATGCTCGCCATCGATGCCCTGGACCAAGTGGTCTCCGACCGGTCTGAACTCGCCGAGCAGTGGGCCGAAGCTGCGAACTGGTCGAAGTGGCGTCAGGAGATCACCCGCCTCCGTGACCTCCTTGACCCTCCGATCCCGCCACAAGAGGAAGCCCTGTTCGAGATCTAATCGGTTACCCAAGGTCACAGACCGCAGAACTTGAGCCAGAGCCCCACTTAGAAGTCATCTCAATTGGCTGTCGACAGCATGGAAAGCCGCTGGTAGAGGCGTCTCGACCGTTGTTGAATGCCCTGATGAGTGACTTCTGGACACCAGCCCATCACGCGGTCGACCACGAGGATGCGGAAACCCTGGCCCGCTTGCTCGCCAGCGGTTCCGATCCCGATGAGGTCTTCAGCAACATGACGCTGCTGACGCACGCCATCGATGCCGAGGGGGATGGCGCCCTGCAGAGTGGCCAGCCGTTGACTGTGCACACCACTGCCTTGCTGCTGGCTTTCGGCGCGGATCCGGAACTCGCAGATCCCGACGGTCGCACCCCCTTGGACATGGCTACCCGCTATGCCCATGACCTGGCGGTACAGCTGTTGCGCGCTCACATCAGCAAGCGAGTCGGCGGTAGCAGATGAGGGTGCAGGCGATGCTGGTGAAGGCGAGGAAGTGGTCGGCCTTGCGTTCGTAGCGCCGGTGCAGGCGTCGGCAGCCGGCGAGCCAGGCCATGGTGCGTTCGATGGTCCAGCGGTGTCGGCCCAGTCGCTGCGAGGACTCGACGCCCTTGCGGGCGATGCGGTGGGTGATGCCGCGCTCGCGTAACCATCGCCGAAGGTGGGAGTAGTCGTAGCCTTTGTCGCCGTGGAGCTTTCCCGGCTTGCGCCGCCGGGGCCCGCGGCGGGACCGGATCGGCGCTATGCCTTTCACCAGCGGGATCAGGGCCTGGCTATCGTGCAGGTTCGCTGCCGAGATCCCGACAGAGACGGGCAGACCCGTCCGCTCAGTGATCAAGTGAATCTTTGAGCCGTACTTGCCCCGGTCCACAGGATTCGGACCAGTCAAGTCCCCCTTTTCAAGGCCCGCATGTTCACCGAGTCGAACGCGCACCTCGACCAGTCCAGCCCACCCCGAGAGCCGAGCTCGTCGAGGACCAGGCGGTGGAGCTTGGCCCACACCCGGGCCTTCGACCACTCTGAGAAACGCCGGTGGGCCGTCGCTCCCGACGGCCCGAACGACGCGGACGGCAACTGCTGCCACGTGCAGCCTGACGTAGCCACGAACACGATCGCCGCCAGCACTTCCCGGTCACCGTGCCGACGACGACCACCGCCCTGGGGCCGCGAAGGAACCTCCGGCACCACCCGCTGGAACAGCTCCCACAAGACGTCCGGCACCAGCCGTTCAACAATCCCCGCCACGGCCCACAGCCTACCGACTTCGCCAAATGAGATGACCTCTTAGGGAGGCACCACTACCTGGTGCTGTTCGATTGCGCAGCTCCGGAATGTGAGCACCGACGTTGTCTGGCCGGCGGCTAGAAGAGACCGGCTTGCATGTGGTGCGTGAGGTTGTCGAGGATCTCGCGCAGCCACGTGCTACGGACCGCCGGCAATCGGACCAGGGTGTGCTGGAAGGTTCCGGGGTCGGCTCGGAACAGGTGGTGGGGGCGTGGCGGGGGCGGGTCGTCGCACAGTACGCCGGCGGGCATGGTTCCCGAGGCGGGGAGGTAGAGGTGTGGTTTCGTGTAGGCCATCCACTTCCATATCCCGAACGGCAGCGGCACCGGGCGTGCAGATGCGTCCGGTGTGGCCGGGCTCCAGAGTTCCCCCGTCTGCGGGTGGGTCGGCACGAGGATCATGTCGGCGTCCGGGCCGGGGGCGGACAGTCCCGGACCGGCCAGGACGGCACGTCGCGCTGGCCCGTCCGCGGGCAGCAGGGCGTCGAGGGCGCGTTGGAACACTTCCGTGATCAGACCGGGCGGAACCGTCACCGGTCGGCCGTCGGAAGCTGCCAGGAGGTAGGCCAGGGCCCGACCAGCTGCCGCTTCCCACTGCGGGCTCCATGACCACCAGTGATCCAGCCCGCCGAGCGAGCCCCACCTTCTGATCGGCTCCATCGGGGGCGTGGCTACCCCTTCCTCCAGCAGTTCCTCCCAGGAGAGGATTGCGGAGTCGGAGTCGGTGTCGTCGACGGGGAGGCGGTGCACGGCGTCCGGCACGAGCCAGACCGCCTGCCAGAGTGAGCAGTCGTCGATCCGGCTCGCCACCGGCAGGCCACACGCCTCGCAGGCCATGTTGGGGCCGTCACCCCAGTCGAGGCCGCAGCAGTAGCCGCCGGCTTCGTGCGGGATGAGCACCGTGCCGCGGGCATCCCCGGGGGCGATGACGACGGTGCCGGGTGCGCTGTCGGACAAGGCGTAGAGCGGAGCATAGATACCGCGGGCCGCCGCCTCGCCCGGGTCGATCTTGTCCCACGTCCGCCACGGCGGCCCCCAGGGCTCCGGTTCCACGGCGAATGTGCCCGACTCCATGAGCACCGGGAGCTGGATCCCGTTCCCGTAATTCTGGTGGGCATGAACCGGCAGGGCGACCGGTGACAACGGAATGGTCAGCTCGGCGCCACATCCCGCACACACGAAAACGAACAAATGTCCTCCGCGAAGAAAGCAGGGGGCATCGTCGCAGCTCTGTGGCAGACCTTCCACACATTTCCTCATCCGCGCCGCGGGACTGTGCACCGCCACGATGTGTAACGTCACCGTTCGAATCCCCGACGTGCCGGGAGGCCTCCCGAAGTGTTGAGGATCCGCTGTCGGCTCTCGGTTCTGCCACAGATCTTGGGGCGTAATCGCGGAGGGTCACCTCGGTGTTCGATTGTGAGGAGTCGGTTCGCGTGAGACCGCGTACGCCTTGTCGTCCAACGAACAAAATTGACGCTCCCTCAGGTGTCCGCCGACCGCTGCTGCGGTCGCTTGTGGACGGTGATGGTGCCGGTCATGCAGACCGATCCACCGTTCTGGGACTCGCTGGTGTTCGACGGGATCGACGATGTGGATGTCGAGGCGGCTACGGCCGCGTTCGGCACGGTCGAGGTGGTGACGAGAGGCCGCGCGGCCGGGGCGGCGTGTCCGGGCTGCAGGTGCTTCTCGAGCCGGGTCCACGACCGGTACCAGCGCAGGCTGGAGGATCTCCCGCTCGCTGAGCAGGGCTTTGTGATCCGGCGACGGTGCGACGTTTCATCTGCGGGTCGACGGACTGCCCGCGCCGGACGTTCGCCGAGCCGTTTTGCCGGCTTGCCGGCCCGCACGCACGGTTCACGACCCGGCTCAACCGCGCCTTGGAGCGGGTGGGGCTCGTGCTGGCCGGGCGGGCCGGCGCCCGGCTGGCTGTTCAGCTGGGCTTCGGCGCGGGACGGATGACCTTGGTGCGCAGGCTCATGGCATTGCCCGATCCGCAGTTCAGTACTCCACGTGTGCTGGGCGTGGACGATTTCGCGATCCGTCGCGGCCAGACCTACTCCACGGTCTTGACGAGCGTCGAAGACCATAGTGTGATCGACGTGCTACCGACCCGTGAAGCCGGGCCACTGGCCGCCTGGCTGATCCACCACCCCGGCATGGAGATCATCTGCCGGAACCGGGCGGGCGCCTACGCCGAGGGCGTCCGGCGCGGTGCCCCCGACGCACTGCAGGTCGCCGACCGGTTCCGTCTGTGGCAGGGCCTCGGCCTGGCCTGGCAGTGGAGACCTGCGTCGCCGCCCATCGCGACTGCCTGAGCAGCCCTTCGCCCAGCGGCATACGGCCGGGGCCATCCCGGGTCCTGGCCGGACGCAGGACGAATCAGAGCCCGTCGGCCGGCGAGCCGAGCGCAAGAAGGCAGCGCACGCCCTGGTCCACGACCTCCTTGCCCAAGGCCACTCACGCCGGGCGATCGCCCGGCACCTGGGCTGGGGCGTCAAGACCGACCTCCGGTACGCGAACGCCGCACGCTGGCAGGACACCATCTGTGAAAATCCGGCCCCGGCCCAGCAGGCTGGATCCCTACAAGCCCTACCTGGAGCGGCGATTTGCCGAGGGATGCACCAGCGTCACCCGCCTCCACGGTGAACTTCTCGCCGACAATGCGCCCGTCACCTACCAGCTGGTTCGCGCCCACATCGCCACCCTGCGCACGGCTCCGGCCAGCGCGCTACGCCGGGCGCCGACGGTTCGGCAGGTGACCGGCTGGCTCACCCGTCACCCCACCACTCTGACCGAGAAAGATCGCGTGGGCCTGAAAGACGTTCTGGCTCGGTGCCCCGAACTGGACACAGCCGCCGGACACATCCGGGACTTCGGCGAGATACGCAGCGGCCGCCTTGGCAGCACGCTCTCGGCCTGGATCGACGCAGTTGATGGAAGCCGGCTACCTGGTCTTACCGGTTTCGCACTCTTCTCCGAGACCTCGACGCCGTGACAGCCGGACTCACCCTGGACTGGAGCTGCGGCAGCATTGAGGGCGCCGTGAACCGCATCAAGAAGATCAAGAGGCAGCTCTACGGGCGAGCCGGATTCGAACTTCTACGCACGATGATCCTGCTCCAGTGACCCTCGGCAACGACTGCCCAGGATCTTGGTCGCGTCGGGTCAGGCCAGCTCGACGAATCGGTGGACGCGAAAGGACGTCAGGTCATCGGGCTCGATGCTTGCCGAGTCCACCCGGTAGCGGCCAGCCCCAAGTTCGAGAACAGTGCTGTCCGTGAGTGTTCCTACCTCGGTGCCGAGGTAGGCGGCATCGAACATGACAAGCTCTCCAGTCGTGCTCAACACAGGCCCTCCCTCCCACTCTGCGGTGGGCAGTCCAGCCCGGATGATGTCAGCGACACCCTCCTCGCTCTCCGCGTAGCACCATCGGACGAGGACTCGGTGCTCAGGAAAGTAGGTGGTGGACAGCGGTTCGTCCCAGAGGACCAGTGCCTCGGCTCCGTCGGGCAGTGCAAGGACTCCGACGAAATCCATCACCTCGCAGGCCCGGTCGTAGTCGCCCTCGGTTCCCGACCATTGCGCCAGCGCGGAGCGTGGAACCACTATGAACGGGCCGCCCTCCGTCTCCAGCCACGTCAAAGACATGCCGCCTCCAGCTTCAGGATCTCGGTTCGGGCGACAGCGTATGTGCTGGGTCGGACAGGGCAACGCCTCGCACCTCTGGTGCGCGGTGACAGGCCTGGGCTCCGCGACTATCGCTTGCAATCGAACATGGCGGTCACCCTCCGCGATCGCTCCCCAAGATCTGGGCCAGAACCGAGTTTGGTTCTGGCACAGGTTCCGTGCAGTCGCCACGGTGAGTAACGGCTGAGCTTTCCCGAGCCGCATGCGAAGTGGCCCGAAAACAGATGGTGGTCAGGGCCGCTGGGCTGACAGTCCGGGCCGTGGAAGAGGTCGTGCTCCGACTGAAGGAGCTGCTGTTCCCGACGGTCGCGGACATCGCGGTGCTGTCGGTGGACGTGGAGATGGAGAAAGTGCGTCTTGCTGCGCGGTGCACCACGGCCGGCGCTGCCTGCCCGGGCTGCGGAGCCTGCTCGACCCGGGTCCACAGCTCCTACCCTCGGTTTCCCGCTGATGTCCCGAACGCCGGACGAAGCGTCGTACTCCAGCTACGGGTCCGGCGGTTCCGGTGCGGGAACACCAAGTGCCCACGCCGGACGTTCGTGGAGCAGATCCCCGGCCTGACCCGCAGGCATGGCCAGCGCACCGAGCGGCTGCGTTCCGCCCTGACCTCAGTCGGCCTTGCCCTGGCCGGCCGGGCTGGCGCCCGCTTGGCTGCCGTGCTCGGCATGTCCATCAGCCGGAGTACGGTCTTGCGCCTGGTCGAAGCGCTGCCCGAGCCGGGGGTGTCCATGCCGCGGGTGGTCGGCGTCGACGAGTACGCCACCCGCAAGGGCCGCCACTACGGCACTGTCCTAGTGGACGTCGAAACCCGCCGTCCGATCGATCTCCTGCCTAAGCGAGAAGCGTCGAGTCTGGCCGCCTGGCTCGCCCAGCGGCCGGGTGTCGAGGTCGTCTGCCGGGACCGGGCGCCGTTCTTCACAGAAGGCGCCGCAGCCGGACCACGCCTCCGAGAGGAAGCCGTCCAGTTCACCCTGGCCGATGGGCCACCGGTTCGCCAAGCGCACCCGCTCCAAGCACGCCACCGTTCACGCGCTGCTGGCCGCCGGGCACAGCAAGAGGTCCGTGGCCCGGCAACTCGGCGCGAGTCAGAACACGGTCCTGCGGTTCTCCCGTGCTGACAGGCCCGAAGACCCTCTTCGACGGACAGTGGCAGAACCGGACGTCCGTCCTCGACGAGTACAAGACCTACCTCCACGACCGCTGGACCGAAGGGTGCACCAACGCCTGGAAACTCTGGGAGAAGATCGTGCCCCTCGGCTACGAAGGCAGCTACCAGCGGGCCCGTGCCTGCCTGCACAAGAAGCGCACCTCGCCGCACCCGGTGACTGCCCGCCCGCCTTCACCCCGGACGGTCGCCGGATGGGTCCTCAGACGCCCGGAAACCCTCACCGAGCTCGAACAACTCCACCTCAAGACCATCCGCACCCACTGCCCCGAACTCGACGCCCTCACCCGGCACGTCCACTCCTCCGCGGCAATGCTCACCGACCGCCAGGGCGAGCGCCTGTCCGACTGGCTCGACGCCGTCCGGCAGAACGACCTGCCCAGCCTCCACACCCTGGCTGCCGGCGTCGACCGAGACCGTGACGCCGTCATCGCCGGCCTCACTCTGCCCTGGAACTCCGGAGTCGTCGAAGGCCACGTCAACCGGATCAAGATGCTCAAACGCCAGATGTTCAGCCGCGCCGGCTTCGATCTCTTACGCAAGCGAGTTCTACTGGTGTGACGACCTATACCTGCTCTTCGTACACATCGATTTCGGCGGGCACACGAGCAAGAACCGGTTCGAGGTTCCCCTCCATGGCGGCGAACCACTCGTCGAGGTTCGCATCGGCGTCGTGGAAGAACCAGGAATCGTAGCTCCCCAGGGCATCCAGGACGGGTTCGCACTCGTAGCGAAGTTCGCAGTGAACCTGCACGTAGTGCTCGTGCTCACCCTCGTCGTCACTGATGTCGAACTGTCGCGTGAGGTCCACAGTGAACATCGGTCGCCCGCTGAAGGCGTACGTGCCGTACTGGAAGAGCAAGCCGTCTGAGTCGGGAGTGGGCGCGGTGGCAAAGCGCTGCCGCGCAAATCGCATGAAGGCCAGCCGTGCAGCCCGAGTGGTCAACTCGGTTTGCGTCGAGCGCCCGACTTCCAGCTCGGCACGCAGGACATCAAGGGCTGTCTCCATCCGTGGTCTGCCGTGCACGCCAGATCTCCTCGGTCCGTGAATCAGCACCCTAACCTCGTAGTGCCGGATCAAACCCAGCCCTGATCAGCGAGGCAACTACCTCCCGAGGCGCAACGCTCAGTCACTGCTGCACGGAACCTGAGCCAGAACCCGGGTTCGGGAGGCACCTGCCGCTGACCTGATGGTGTGCCCAGCCTCCAGGCGCCGAACGCTGTGAACCGTGCTGCCGACATCGTCACCAGCTGCAACCAGGCTGGCGACTGCACCATCAGGCAGGAGCTCTCCAAACCCTCGGATGTGTCTCTGCCGGACCGGTCGGTAGGGTCTCGGAGACGAGAGAAGAGATCCTCCGATGGACTCCCGCATACCCCGCATACGCTCCAAGCTGGCGAAGATCCCGTACCAGGCGCAACGCAGCCACTCCGCCTGCGGGGAAGGCCACCGGTTCCGCCTCGGTCCACGCATCAACGCTTCAGAAGCCGACGCCTTCGAGGCGGAGCACCACATTGTCTTGCCCGCGGCCTACCGAGCGTTCCTCATCGAACTCGGGGGCAGCGGTGCCGGCCCCTTCTACGGTCTTCTTCCGCTGGATGAGTGCAGGCTGTTCACGATGAACCGGAAGCCGTCGGACGGCAGCCCCCGGGGATTCACTCATGTGGACCACCCGGACGCCCTGCAGGGTGACCTGTTCCTCCACATCATCGAGATGGGCTGCAGCGATCTGTGCCTCATCGGAGTGACCGGTCCCCTTGCCGGCCGTGTCGTCACCGGCAACGCGGACGGCTTCTGGCCTCCGAACGTTTCCTCGGCGCAGGACTTCCTCAGCTGGTACGAGCGCTGGCTCAACCACATGCAGGACGGCAAAGACAACGCCGCGCTGGGCCTGTCCTCCCCGGCAACCGTCGCGACCGCCCCGTGGGGTCCCCGCGCCACAGCCGGTTCTCGCCGACGGCACCCCGTACATCGACCAAACTGCACTCCGTGACCGCACCGCGGAGGAGGAACGGCAAGGCAACTCAGGGCCTTCGCCGAGGGGACCACCAAACCGCCGACCTGGCCGTCAGTGGCTCCCGAACCCGTTCTTGTGTACAGAGCCGGGTCCGGGGCCGGGGCCGGATCAGGAGCAGCAGGGGCGGGGGCGGAGATGTCCTGTGGTGCGGCAGGCGCCGGGTTCGGGGCGGGGGCGGGCCGGGCGGCGGGCACCACGGCCGCGGGTCCGGCCGATGCGGCGGCGGGCTGGGCCAGGTGGGAGGCGACGGCCCGGTCGACGCCGACGCCTGGCCGTGCGCGGCGGTCAGGAAGGCGGCAACGTCGACACCCTGCCGGTCAGTGACGGGGCGGAGGAGTGATCGTTTGCACGGTGGGCACCGGCCCCCGCGCCTCCGATACCCCTGCAGGGCCCGCCTTGCCGCCGAGGGCACCGCGCCGGCTCCCCCCACCGAGTTCGAGCCCGAGCCCAATCCCGTACCCGGCCCCCGACATGAGGGCGGCCCGGCGCCCGGGCACCGGGCATCACCCACGCACGCCAATGCCCTACCGGCACGGGCCACCCCGACCCTGACCGGCCCCGCCCATCACCTCCGGCCGGCTCGTACCCAGACCGCCCACCACCCCTTCGCACGGGTGCTCTGCCGCATTCCCAACTCCCCGCCCAGCCAGGGGCGTAGCGTGGTCGCATGAGCGATGTGGAGGCCACGAGCCCGAAGCTGCCGCCGTCGTACCCGCCCAAGTCGCCGCCCCCGCCGAAGAAACCGGTGGAGGCGCCCCGCCCGCAGCCCGCGGTGAAGCCCTCGAAGCAGGTGGAGGTGCGCGCGCAGCCCCGCATGATCGTGCGGAACCGGCGCACCGTCGCCCTCACCTTCCGCGCCGACCCATGGGCGCCCAAGAAAGCCGCCCGCCAGGCCGTGGAAGCGCTGCACGGCTGGGGCTACCCGGGCCTCGACGAAGGCGACGCGGCGACGGCCGTCCAGCTGCTCGTCACGGCCGCCGTGACGGACGGGGGCAAGCGGATCAGCGTGCACCTCGGCGACCAGGACCACAAAGTGCTCATCGCCGTACTCAGCCACGTCGCCGGGCCGCCCGACGAAACCGTGCTCAGCAAGGTCGCAGCGCTGGCCACGGTCGACTCCGCAGGCACCGACACCGGAGACGACGGCCGACGCATCTGGGCCGTCCTCGACACCACACCCCGCCCCAAACACAGCGGACACACCGCAGCCTGAAACCCGAACGCGAGGCGGCCCGGTGGTACTGCCCCACGCATGCTGGGCACCGGGCCTTGCCCGGGCACGCCATATCGGCACGGGCTACCCGCACCCTAACCGGCCCCCCGGCCGGACCCCGGAGGGCCGGCAGCGGCCTAAAGGGTGTTGCAGAAGGCTCGGTGTTGGGCATTTTGCCTGTATGGGTGGGGTGTTGCGGGCTGAGTCGGTGTGGGTGGAGACGTTCACGGGCTTGCGGATGGAGCGGTTCGCGAAGCTGGTGAAAGTGGTCCGGGAGCGGGGCGGGAACGGGCCCGGTGGCGGCCGGCCGTGGTGCCTGCCGCTGGCTGACCGGGTTCTGCTGGTGGCCGTGTACTACCGCACCAACCTCACAAGTCGAACGCCTGTGGATCGTGGACGGCACCCTCATCCCGGTCCGCGACCGGAAGGTCGCCGCCTCCTCCCACAACTACCGGTTCTCGGCGAACGTGCAGGTCATCATCGACGCCGACAGTCGTCTGGTGGTCGCGTCGGCCCGGCCAGCGCCCGGCAACAAGGCTGATGCCCACGTCTGGCGCGAGTCGGACCTGCCCGCCGCAGCGGCCGGGACGACGGTGATCGCCGACGGCGCCTACCTCGGCACCGGGCTGATCGTCCCGCACCGCAGAAGGGCCGGACGGCCCCTCCTGCGCGGCCAGGAGGAGGACAACGCCGAACACCGGCGCGTCCGGGCCCGCGTCGAGCACACCTTCGCCCGCATGAAGAACTGGAAGATCCTCCGCGACTGCCGCCAGAAAGGAGACGGCCTCCACCACGCCGTCCAAGCCGTCGCCACCCTGCACAACCTCACCCTCACCGGGTGAAACAGCAGGTCAGACGTCCCTTCGACCTGCCCGAACCCGACCTTCTACAACACCCTTTAGATTGACGTTTAACCTCCGATCACGCTCGGCAACGATCTTCCGCCGTCAGCCGCTCCAGCTCGCGTACTGCGGCGTGGACGTCGTATGTCCGCAGGACAGGCTTGCGCAGCCGGTCCTGCGGCCACATATCCCAGACCCAGTACTCCGCTCTGCGGTTTGGGCTGTTGTAGTCGTCGTAGCAGTACACGATGCAAGGGCCCAGGCATTCGGCCGTCGCGAAATCGGAGCTCGTCGCGAGGCATAGGGAATTGTGGCTGGAGAAGGGGAAGAAGCGCACGAGCGTGCTGGATCGCGCCGTGCGCCACAGCAGCTCCTCGATTGGCGGCACCCACGAGTTGATGCACCGGTGATGGCTATCGGTCTCCGCCGCGTGCCGGATGCGTGCGTCCCACTCGGGATCCACTTCCGTCATACGCCCAGTGTGACTATTGGCCCGCGAACACGGAACAGGCGGCACGGTTCAGCTTCCCTCCTGCCCGGTCCGCCGGGGCTTGGTACCAATCTGGTGGTGTGCGGGACGGCTGTAGGACTCGCTGGTGGCGATGACCCGCCCGACGTCATAGCGGTTGGCAGGCTGCCGGTTTGGGGATCCGTGAGGACGTCCGGGGCCTGGGTGCATGGGTTTCGGTGGACCGGCTGGCGTGCCGGTCTTCGCCCGGACGTTCCTGAACCCGCGCCGGACCCGGGCCGGGGTAAGTCTGTGTGGTTCCGCCGGGCGTTCCCACGGCCGGCGGAGGTCCCGTGCGAGGGATCGGGCGAGCCGGAGCTGGGCGTGAGCAGGCGAGGAGGTTCGCGGAGCTGGTCTCGCCCATCCGCTCCAGGCCGAGGAGCTGCTCGCGGGTCAGGGTGAACAGATCGGCGACGTCCTTGACCAGGCCGGCTTCCACGAGCTGGATCGCACACGTGCTGCCGCCGAGGCCCTCGATGTCGAGCTGGTCGCGGCCGACGGCGTAGATCACCGAGGCCACGGCCTGGCAGCTCCGGCCGCGTACGCACCGCCACAGCTGTTCGGAGGTGTCGATGGCGTCGCCGCAGCGGGGGCACGTCCCGAGGAAATCGATCGGGCTCTCGGCCCCGGTGCGCTGGTCGACGAGCGGTGCCTCGACACGCGGGATCACGTCTTCGGCCCGGTACACGGACACCTGGTCGCCGATCATGAGCCCGCGACGGGTTGTGGAGGGTGGCGTAGGTGACGGTCACCCCGTCGATGACGACGGGTTCGAGGACGGCGCGCGGGCGATGATCCCGGTGCGGCCGACGTTCCACTCGACGGTCAGCAGACGCGTCACCTTGTGCTCGGCGGCCAGTCTGCGGGCCACCGCCCATCTCGGGGCGCGCGAGCCGTTGCCGGCCCGACGCTGGTCCTCGGCCGCGTCGGCCTTCACGACGACGCCGTCGATCCCGAACGGCAGGTCCCCGCGCAGACCGGCGATCACGTCGATACGTTCCTGCACCTGCTCCAGCGTCTCGCACCAGGCCGGGGCGGCCGCCGTGGTCGCGCCGAGCGCGGCCGGCCTCTCCAGCAGCGCGAGGTGCAAGAACTGACGCGCCGGGCGGCAGAGCGCCGCTCGCCGGCACCGGACGCCGTCGCCGGACCACCGCCTGACCCGCGAGCCACCGGTGCGCGGGATCGCGCCGGCCGGCGTCACCGCGTCCGGTCGGGGCCCGTCCGGGTCGGGGTCGGGGTCGGGGGCCGGTGGCGGTGGTCGCGTGGCGAGATGCCGTAGGTGGCGCGGAAGCTGCGGCTGAACGCGGCACCGTCCGCGAAGCCCCAGCGCGCACCGACGGCGTGCACGGGCAGGGCGGACAGGCGAGGGTCGCGCAGGTCCGTCGAGGCGCGTTCCAGCCGGAGTCGGCGGATCGTGGAGGCCACGGACGCCTCGCGGGCGGCGAACAGCCGGTGCAGGAGCCGCACGGAGATGTGGTGCCGGGCGGCGATGACCTGCGGGGAGAGCCCGGGGTCGGTCAGGTTGTCCGCGATGAAGGTGTCGATGCGGGACAGCAGCATCTGGTGGCGCGTCCGTGGGGGCAGGCGGTCCGTGGCGTCGAGGTGGTGGGCGAGGAAGGCCGTGGCCAGGTCCGAGGTCACGGCGCCCAGCCGCTCGGCTCCGCCGTCGTCGAGGTGTGCTGCCTGTTCCGCGACGGTGGTGAGGTGGCGCGCGAGGATGGCGCCGAAACCGGAGGTCGAGGGCAGCCCACGCGCCAGCAGGGCGTGCACCCTGGCCTCCGGGAGGGGGACGAGGGCGCGCGGGAGGTGAAGGATGACGGCGCGGGCCTCCCCCCGGTCGACGCGCTCGCCGTACGCCGGACTGCCGTACGCCGGATCGCCGTACGCCGGGCCGGCGGCCGATGCGCTGCGGTACGGGAGGCTGGAACTCCACAGGTTGAAGTCCCCGGTGGACAGTTGGGCTTCGCCGTCGGCCTGGGCCATGCGCATCGATCCGCCGAGCACCAGGGTCAGTTCGTACGTCTCGGGGTCGGAGCGGCGGATCAGTCGGTCGCCGCGCTCCGTGCTCATGGCGGGGAACGTGGCCGTGGCGAGTCGTACGGTGCCCAGCGGCAGGATCTCCATGCGGCCCGCGAACTCGGCGGGGCGGGCGGCGGTGACGCTGGTGGGACCGGCGCCCCGGATGACGGTTTCGCGCCATGCCTCGAAACGGTGCTCCGGCGGCATGTCCGCCGTGTCGAAGACCGTGAGACCCATGAGCCCCTCCCCCAAGTCGGCCGACTGACCACCCTCGGCGGGAGGCCGGCCGCCGTCCATGCGGCGGGAGCGGGGCTGTCCTGATGCGGCCGACGGCCGGGCGCGGGAGCGGAGGAGCGTCGCCGGCGGCTGCCCTGTGGAGGCGGGGGTGGGCGGCCGGTGAAGCGGAGAGGGAACGCGGCGTCGGGGCGGTACGGACCGGGGGGCCGGGGTTTGGCGTGTTCGCGGCGCCGGACGGGGCCCGGATCAGGGGAGGACGGCGCCGGTCACGGCGTCCACGACGGTCCTCGGACTCTCCGCCGCCAGGTCCGGGGAGGTGCTGGGGGCGGTGGTGTTCGAGGGGTTCGTGGGTTCCGTGGGGAAGGACCAGGCCGGGCGCCAACCGGCGGTGGAGCGTACGGCCAACAGGATCGGGACGCCGAACGTGCGGCCCCGGCGCGCGGCCTGCGCGGCGGCGCGTGCACGGGCCTCGTCGACCAGGGCCGGCGGCAGCGTCGGATCGGGTTCGTCCACGGCCGCGAAGGACGCGACGGCCCCGGCGCGGTCCACGACGACGTCGAGCCGCATCGGCATGAGGACGCCGTCCACCCGGTGCCGCCACGACACCAGCCGGCGCCCCGTGTCACCGACGGGCCACGAGGTCGTCCCGGCCCGGCCGGCCCAAGGGAAGTGGGCCCTCATGTACCGCTGCGCCCGCTCGACCTGTTCGTCCGCCGCCACGGCCGCACCCGTCGCGGGACCGTCGGCTTCCACGCTGCGGGTGCCGCGCAGCGGTGTGAGGGAGGGCCAGGCGAACGAGGTGAAGCCGCTGCCCGAGGAGACCACGACGCCGCTCTCCGTATCACCGTCCCAGGCGATACGGGTGATCGGGACGCTCTCGCCCCACAGGTCCCGCGCGGCCCGTTCGACGGCGGCACGGCGGCCGGGTGACAGTTCGGGAGCGGCTCGGGCATCGGGCTCCGGCCGGACCATGGTGGCGAGCACGACGGCGAGGAGCGCGCAGGCGGTGGCGCAGGCGTAGAGCGGCCCACGGGCGGGCGGCACGGTGACGCGTGGCGGACGTCGACGCCGCTCCCACAGGCGGGCGGCGAGGACGGCGAGGGCCGCGCCGATGACGTTGGCCGTCAGGTCGTCCACGTCGCAGGCCCGGGCGAGTGTCGGGATCGCCGCCTGCGTCAGCTCCGTGGCCAGGCTCAACAGGACGGAACCGAGCAGCACCGGCAGGGCGCGTCCGGTGAGTCGGGCGGCCAGGAAGGCAGCGGGCGCCGTCAGCAGGAGGTTGAGGTACCACTGGGTGTCCGGGCCGTGGGTGAGGAAGGTGTGCCCGCTGGTGCACACGCCGGCGAGGCCCTGACCGCCCGCCGGGGCGGGGGTGAGCGTCACGGCGAGGGCGAAGGCGAGGGCGCAGCCGAAGAGCATCGGGCCGGGGAGCGCGGCGCCGCGCCGGCGGGCAATGACGGCGGCGGCGGGTACGAGGAGGGCGGTGAGCAGCAGGAAGGCCGCCCGGATGGTGGGGGTTTCGAGGAGGAAGAGACGGTCCGTGTCCATCCGAGTCCGTCCTGTGTCGGCCCTGCGAGTGGGTGGGTGGTTGGGTGGGTGGACGCCCGGTGTCCCGGGGCGGCATCGGGCGCCGCCGCCCCGGGAGGCGGTCAGCAGACGCTGACCGGAGGGACCTCGTACCGCTTGCCCGCGGTGTCGAGGAAGCCGACCACCGCCGAGCAGTCGCTGTAGTCGGCGCGGGGCCAGGTGAAGTAGTAGGTGGTTTTGGCGGGCTGGTTGAAGGCCCCGTTGTCCCACCAGGTGCCGCCCCGGTTGTAGTGGCCGAAACGGGCGGTGATGGGGGATCCACCGGTCTTCTCGTAGGAGTCGGTCACCTCGGCGGAGTCGCCGACGCGGTTGGCGAGCCAGGTGCACAGCACACCGTTGGACAGCTTGGTGCAGGCGGCGGTGCGGGCCTGGGCCGGAGCGGCGAAGCCGATCGTGGTCAGGGCGAGGGTGATGCCGACGAGCGCGGATGTCCTTCTGCGCATGGGTGTTGTCCTCCTGAACGACGTACGGGAGCGCGGGTGTACGGGATACGGGTATGCGGAGGGACAGGCGGATGCGGGCCTACGGACACATCGGCCCCTACGGCCTCGCAGGCAGCGTCGCCGTCCCCTACAGGGTGGTTCTCAGCCGTGCCATTTCGTCAGCCGGGACTTGCCCCAGTCCTCGTTCGGCTTCTTGAACCCGGCCCTGATCTTCGCGTTGTCCGGCCAGTAGAACATGTTCCCGTAATTGGAGTCGGAGGTCTCGAAGAAGCCGAGCAACTGCCAGGTCTTGCCGTCGTCGTACGAGCGGTCTATCCACCCCTGGAAGCGCCCGCAGCCGCTGGCGACCGTGAGCCTGCCCCAGGCGTACCAGGCGTTGTCCTTACGGCCGGAGCGCAGCTCCAGGGTGGCGCAACCGGGTGCGCTGACCCGGTCGTCGGTCTCCGTCTTCTCCCACGAGTAGTCGCCGGGGTCCTTGTCGTCGCACTGGTAGCCCCAGCCGCAGGGCAGCCCCGCCGCCGCCGGGTCGACCATGCCGTCCGGGCGCGGAACACCGGACGCGGACACGGCAGCGGATACGGGCACGGGTTCCGCCGAGGCGGTCCCGGTCAGCGGAGCCAGGGTCAGGCCGAGGGCCATGGCAACGGCCAGGGCGGGCTTCTTGAACATCGGGTCTTCCTTCCGGTCTGCGGGACGGGACGTACGAGGAAGAACGGGCGTACCGCCCGGCTACGGGCTGCGCCGGGTCGATCCGATGTCGAGTATGGGGAGGCCACCCCGTCAGGGTCCTTGGCCGTGCGTGCCGGTTTCCTTGTCACGGCGTGCACTCACCGCCGACCGCCGACACGCGGCAGCGGCCACCATCCGGAGACCCCGATACCTCTGGACCCCGCGACCGGGAGGTGCAGTAGAGCCGGACTTCGGCGCAGCGCGGGCTCAGCCCAGTGAACGGGGCTGTCCAAGAGGGGGCCGACGCCGTGATCACTCCAGCCCCAGCAAGATCATGACGCCAAGCCGGGGCCCTGTAGCACCACCCCGTCCTGGGCAGCCTGGCCAGGGCCTCACGTATAGCTGCACCATGCTCGAGGCACCGCCGAGACCGGCACGACGATCTGATGAGGAGCGGGACGTGGGAAGTCTGTTGAGGAGCGTCTCCGGGGTCCGCTGGGGAGAGCTGCGCGACGCGACGGGCGCCGCGGCCGGCGGCATCCCCCCTCTGCTGTCCCGGATCGCATATGGGGATGAGGACACGGCCCGCATCGCCATCGATGAGCTGGGTGATGCCGTCTGTGCGCTGGGGTTCGTCGTCAGCGAGGCGACAGCTCCCACGGTCCCGTTCCTTCTCGAACTAGCCGGGTCCCCGCAAGTGGCCTGCAAGGCCGAGTTGTTGGGCCTGCTGGGAAGCATCATTCGGACCGACCAGTGGCACTCCGCTGCTGCGTCGACCCAGAACCGCAAGCACGACGCGAGCTACCGGCAGCAAACCGGCTGGGAGGCGGCTGCAAGGGCAGCCGTGTATGCGGGCCGGTCGGTCATCGAGGGTGTTGCCTCCTCCATACGGCCAGAGGAGGCAACGCCTGCTCGGAAGCTGTTGCAGGTGATGGACGACACCCCGCCGTTCCCGGAGCTATGAGCGGCCCTTGCGGGACGGCCCTTAAACTTGCCGCCGTTTATGGTCCGGCGTCGAACGAGGGTCGAACTTGTTCGGTGTTTTCCCAGTTCACCAGCTGTGCGAAGGACCGCGGGCCGATCCTGTACTGAGCGACAACGCAGTACGGAGGTCGGGGTCGTGGTACTGGTCGAGCACGAGGTTCAACGAGACGCACTGACGCTGGTGGCGGAGTTCCGCACGGAGTTGTACGCGTGCATGGCCGCGCGGGCCGACGCCTTGTTCGAGCTGTGCGACGCGTTGCTGTGCACCGACGGTCCAGTCCGCACCCTTGTGGACCTCGCGCTCGCTCCCGAGCATCGGCGCGGGCACGGGGCCCTGTACTCCGGGATCAACCAAGGTCGGATCGACGTCGCCCGGCTGCGGCGGGCACTGGCCGGTGTTCCGCTTCCCCGCGCCGGTGGCGGTCGGCTGGTACTGGCTGCGGACGTCTCGCCGTGGTTGCGGCCGGACGCCGACACCTCCTCGGACCGCTCCTTCGGCCATACCTCCGGCCGGGGCCTGGGTAAACACCGGATGGTGCCCGGCTGGCCGTACTCGACCGTCGCCGCGCTGGAGAAGGGCCGGACTTCGTGGACCACGCTGCCGGACGCCATCCGGCTGGAGCCCCTCGCCGACCTGGCCGCCGTCACCGCCGAGCAAGTCCGCGACGTCGTCCAACGTCTCATGGACGCCGGCCAGTGGCGGGACGGGGATCCAGAGGTCTTGGTCGTGCTGGATGCGGGCTACGACGCTCCCCGCATCGCCCACCTCTTGGCCGACCTGCCGGTCGGGGTTCTGGGCCGACTGCGCTCGGACCGGGCAATGCGCAGGCCGGTTCCGGTGCCGTGGATCTGCCCTCCGCAGGGCGGACGCCCGCCCGAACACGGAGGTGAGTTCGTCTTCGGACGGCCTGAGACCTGGGGCGAGGTCACCGCAGTGACCGCCACCAACACCGACCGATACGGGGCGGCGACCGCGCAGGCCCGGTACCGGCTCCACCCGCGGCTGACCCGGCGAGCAGCATGGCTCGACCACGAGGGCACGTTGCCGGTCATCGAGGGCACCGTGATCCGGTTGACGGTCGAGAAGCTGCCCAGCGGCGGGGTGAACAAGCCCGTCTGGCTGTGGTGGTCCGGCGCCGGCGCCACCACGCAGGACGTCGACCTGTGCCGGCAGTCCTTCCTGAGGCGCTTCGACGTCGAGCACACCTTCCGGCTCCTCAGGCAGACCCTCGGCTGGACCCGGCCCAAGCTCCGGGACTCGCAAGCCGCCGACTGCTGGACACGGCGCGTCCTTGCCGCACACGCTCAACTCCGCCTTGCCCGCCCTCTCGTGCGTGATCTGCACCGTCCGTGGGAGAGGCCAGCGGAACCGAACAGACTCACCCCTGCCCGGGTCCGCACGAAGACCGGCACTCCAGCCCGTGCACCAAAACCCACCCGCCCCGGCCCTGGCCGCCTGCCCGGCTCGAAGAACCAACGAACAGCCACCCGCTACACCGTCGGACGCGTCCTCGCCACCGGCGAGCCCTACACCAGGCCCGCACACCACCAGGTCGGCACCAAACCCCGCAGAACAGGCTGACAAGCGGCATCGAGGATCAGCACACTGAGCGCATGCGATACGAGGAGAAGGCGAAGCTCACCGCCGCGAGAGCCCTGGTCCCGGCAGCCATTCTTCTCACCTCACCAGTGCTGCTGATAGCCGGAGCCCCCTCCGCCGCCGATACCTCCGCCACGTCTACCGGGACGCCTCTGGGCCGAGTTCGCGGCATTCGACGGTGTGCAGGGCGCCCTTCAGCATCAGCACGGCCGCCAGCTGGTCTGCGCCGGCGTAGCCCGGCAGCGGCGCCTTCCCTTGTCCGAGGGTGCCTATGAGCGCTGTCTGGTCCGTCTGGTGCTTGCTCATCGTGCGGATCTCCTTCTACCGGGGTCGATGGGGTTCAGGGCCTGTTCGCGGTGGAGTCGTACCAGGCGGTCAGCTGGACGGGGTCCTGCGGCATGGAACGGATCAGGTGAAGGAGCCTCTCGCCGACGGGACGGACCTTGGCGAGGGCCAAGGCGGACAGGTCGGTGGTGCGCAGGGCGGCGAGGCCGGCGAGATGCCGCTCTTCGAAGGTGCGCGCGCCGCGAGGCTGTCCGAGACGGCGAGGTACTGGGTGACGAACAGGTCGAGCGCCGCGCGGTGGGCGGCGAGGTGTCGCAGGTAGGCCGGGCTGTCGACGGTAGTGGTGTTGGCGGCCTCCCCAGGGTGGGGTGAGGGAAGCCCGCACCAGTCGCTGATGAGAGCAGTGTGGGTGGCCGGGCCGTCGGTACGCCGGTGGCCGTCGGCTGCTCCCTGGGCGAAGTCCGCGCGCTCGTGGAGGTGGCACAGGATGCTGGCGAAGGTGAAGAAGCCCAGAACGTAGTCGGCTCCGGTGATGACCGACCGGATCGTCGGCTCGTCCGACACCGCCGCGGGCAGCAGCAGGCGCTGCTTGTGGTGTTCGCGCTGGAAGGGCAGGCACACAACGGCCTCGATCGCGGCGTGCTCGGCAAGCAGAACGGCGGCGCTCTGCGAGGGCGCGGCCTCGCGCTCCCATTCCACGGTGTCGTCTTCGTCGGCGAGGTCGCTCAGCCCCCGTGTGTGCAGGCTGACGCGGTAGACGCCGGTGGTGGTGGCGGTCAGGGTCAGGGTGCCCTCGCGGTCGGCGAGCGGCTGGGTGTGCTGAAGCGTGCCGTCTGTGTCCCGGTTCCAGTGCAGGCTGTTGGTGGGGCGGGTCGCGGCGGCGAGCGCCCAGTCGAGCAGGTGGACGAGCTCTTCCTGGCCGGTGCTGGCGAGATCGGCGAGGGAGGTGTCCGAGGGCCGGCTGGAGGCGTGCCGACCGAGGCGCTGGAGGTCTGTCTCGGCGAGGTCGGTGACGGCCTCGGCTCCGGGCGGGAGGCAGGGGTCGCTTCCATGGACCGTTCCTTCGGGGTACGTGCGGCAGTTGCCTGCCCAGCCTCCGGCGGCGTACACGCTGGCGTGGTCGGGGTCGGCGAGGATGCGGGCGGCGACGTCGAGAACATGCTCGGAGGCCTCGATCAGGACCCGGTCCGTCCGGAGGCCCGCGATGTGGCAGAGGGCGCGGGCGGCGGGGCGATCGGCGGTGCGGGACGGCGCGCGGCCAGGTTCGACCTCGGTGAGGAGGTCAAGCGCGGCCGTGCGCGGGTCCGCGGGGCCCGAGGCGGGAATCGAGACAGTGGGCCACAGGGCCGGCGGGACGGACCAGGAGGTCCACAGGGGCAGGACGGTGGGGGTGGCTCGCAGGCCTCGATCAAATGGAGGGCGCTGTGATGGCGGGTGGTGAACAGGTGGACGTGACCGCTGAGGCGGGTGAGGGGGTCGAGGAGCCGGATCGGGCGCAGGGTGGCGCTGAGGTGGTCGGCGATGCCCGCGAGTTCGGTGTCCTGGGCGGCGATGTATTCGGGCTCGCGGCGCAACTGGGGGATCCAGTGCGGCATCAGGCCGCTCTGGTCGGCGGACCGGCGACCGAGCGCGGCACGCCAGTCGGTCTCGCTGAGGCCGGCGAGGACCATCGTCATGCCGGGCAGCGTCAGGGCGATCCCGTCGAGGCGGCCGGCCCAGCGCAGGCCTGCGACGCCTGCCCCCCTCCTCTCGGAAGGCGAGGGCGTCGATCCACTGGTCCAGCTGGGAGGGCACGATCCGCACCACCAGTTCGTCGGCGCGGGGGGGGTGAGGTGGCGGATGCCGAACGGGCCGTCGGCCGGGGTGGGGCGGTGTCGGCCGTAGGCGGCGATGAGTGCGTGGAAGATCCGTGCCTCGCCTCGGGCCTGTTCGGGCGTGCGTGTCGGGATGAGGTGCGCGACGTCGGTGAGCTCGGCTCGGGCCGTGTCTTCGGGCTCGCCCGTGGCCATCTGGCGCAAGGCGACCGGGGGAACGGCCCTGTCGGTCGTGCGCAGGCGAGGAGCTTCGGGGACGGGTCAAAGTGTGATCACCAGGACGAGGAGGGCCAACACCGTGCCTGCTGTGAGCGCGGTCCCCACGCCGGCGAATACCACGTACAACGTCCTGGAATCCCAGCCTCGGATCTCGAAGCGGCGGGGGTTGGCCGGGTCGTACAGGACGGTGACGGACCTACCGGTGCCGAAGGCGGGGAGAACAGTGCCGCGGCCGAAGTTGGAGGGGTACGTGTACTCGTGCCCGTCCCGGGCTGTCCACGCGACGACCGGGTGGTGGTACTTGGCTCCGTCGTCGTCTCGCCTGGTGTGATGGCGCACGACTCGCCCCACTGCGGTGATTCCGCTGCGGCGAAGCGCGCTGGCGCGGCGCAGTCCGTAGACGCCCACGCAGAGGAAGCTCACCCCGATCAGCAACGGGATGAGCGAGAAGAGCCATTCGTGTTCCATGTGGTGTCCGACGTCCGAGTGACTTCCGTGGTTGCTGCGGCCGGCTCTCCCCGCATGACTGCCGCTGTCGAGCACGGGCCTGCCCGTCGCCGCACACCAGTGCGGCGACGGGCAGGCCTTCGCGGGAACGCTGCTCGGTCCGCCTGCGTGATGGGGAATCCCGCCGGCCGCCGACTGCGCGCTCGAGGACCGGGGCCGGCTGGCTCCACCGCACCGCAGACAGTGGACCGCAGCGCGGCAGGGCAGGCGTGAACGCCGCGCCAGACAGGGCGAGGGGCGGACCGGCTGTCAGTCCTTGATCTTGTACTCACAGGGCTTGGGTGACTTGCCCTCCTGGTTGTCGGCGACCTGCTTGCCG
>NZ_JBIVEG010000016.1:0-163935 GCF_044747545.1 Streptomyces sp. NPDC090077 | reverse complement strand
CTCAAACGCCGGCGAGGCTGAAATCAGCCTCGCCGGCGTTTGAGGCGCGGGGGTCTGGGGGCGGAGCCCCCAGGGAACGGGCGAAGGGCGGGTAGGGGACCCAGCCCCGCGCTGCCGCCCCCGCGGCGACCGGTGCGGGTCCGTCCGGCCGGGGGGAGTGGAACGGCCCGGGCGGACCCGTGTCACCGGCGGAGCCGCTCCGGACCGGGCCGGTGGACGGACCCGGTACGGAGCGGCCCGGCTCCGGCGGGGTCCGGCGACCAACCGGACCACCGCGGAGCCGTGGTGCGCCGCCCGCGCCCGCCATGGAGTGTCGGGCAGACAGCAGGGGCGGGCGGCGCGGTGCCGGGTCGTCGCACTGTACGAGGGGGAGCCGACGACCGGGCGGCCTCCTTGGCGAGGCTCTTAAGTGAACCGCTCCGGACCCCCCGAGCGGCAGGGTGCGGAACGCATTTATGCGCGCACTCGGTTCACACCCCGTGTGAAGGAAACGCGGAACGCCCCCGCGCGCACCGCTCAGCCACTAGCCTGAGCCGGACGAGCCCTTGGAGGGGCCCATGCAGCCCAATGCACTGCTCGACGCCCTCCTCGCCGAGGCGGGCATGTCCCACGCCGGACTCGCCGCGCATGTCAACCAGGCGGGCCGGTCCCGCGGACTCGCGCTGCGCTACGAACACACCGCGGTCTCCCGCTGGCTGAAGGGGCAGCGCCCCCGCGGCCAGGTGCCCGACCTGATCTGCGAAGTGCTGGGCGGGCGGCTGCAACGGCCCGTCGCCCTCGACGACATCGGGCTCGGCGTCCCCGGCCGGCAGAGCCCGCACGGCACCCGGCTCAGCGGCTTCGTCGACCGTGCCACCGCGCTGTGGCGCTCCGACGAGCTGGGCCGGCCCGCGCAGCTCACGGCGCAGGCCCTCACCGGCACGCCGGCCGTGATCCCGGTGTGGGAGTGGGAGAACCCGCCCGAGGACGCCGACGTCTCCCGGGTGGGGCGGCAGCGGATCGGGCCCGAGCACATCGAGGTGCTGCGGGCCGCCCGCTCGCACTACGAGCTGATGTACCGCCGGGCCGGCGGGATGGCCACCCGGGCCCGGATCGTGCGCTTCCTCGGCAGCGAGACCGCCCCGATGCTGCGCGGGACCTACTCCGACGAGGTCGGCCGTCCGCTGCACCGGGCCACCGGGTCCCTGGTGGCCGTCGCGGGGATCTGCGCGTACGACTCCGACGCCCACGGTCTGGCCCAGCGCTACTTCCACCAGGCGCTGCGGCTCGCCAAGGCCAGCGGGGACCGGGGGCTCGGGGCGTACGTGATCGCCCTGCTCGTCAACCAGTCGCTGCACCTGAAGGAGTACCGCCAGGCGGTGGCCTTCGCCGAGGCGGCGCTGCGCGCCGCCGGCCCGGACACCACCCCGGCGCTGGCGGCCGACCTGTACGCGATGCAGGCCAAGGCGTACGCGCAACTCGGCGACACCTCGGCCGCGTTGGCCTGCATCCGGCGGGCCGAGGCGGCGGCCGCGCGGATCAGGCCCGGTACCGAGCCCGCCGAGACCGGGTACGTCCAGCCCGGCCTGGTCAACGTGCAGGTGGCGGAGGCGCTGTTGAGCCTGGGGGACCTCGCCGGGGCGCACGAGCAGGCGGCGGAGGCGGTGGGGACTCCGGCGCACGACCGGGGGCGGGTGCACCGGCTCGCGATGCTGTGCGAGATCCAGCTGCGGCAGGGGGAGGCGGACCGGGCGGTGGCGTCGGCGGCCGAAATGGCCGAGCGGGCCAAGGGGATGGAGTCCCTGCGCCTGCGGGACCGGCTGCGGGCGGTCCGGGAGCAGCTGCTGAGCAGCGGGTGTTCCGGCGCGGAGGAGACCGCGTACCTCATCGACGGGGCGCTGCGCGTTCCCCTGTGAGGGCGTCAACTGCTGCCATGTTGCCACCAACGGATGCGGAAGGTGGCATTACCGTGCAGTGGACGAACCTGAGTGAGCAGACCGTGTACAAGAACCGCTGGTTCGACGTGAACCTCGCGGACGTGGAACTCCCCGACGGCCGGCACCTGGACCACTTCGTCATCCGGCTGCGGCCGGTCGCCGTCGCCACGGCGGTCAACGGGGCGGACGAGGTGCTGCTGCTGTGGCGGCACCGGTTCATCACCGACAGCTGGGGCTGGGAGCTGCCGGCCGGGGTGGTCGAGGACGGGGAGTCGGCCGAGGCGGCGGCCGCGCGGGAGATGGAGGAGGAGTCGGGCTGGCGGCCCGGCCCGCTCCGCCACCTGATGACCGTGGAGCCCTCGAACGGGCTGACCGACGCCCGCCACCACCTCTACTGGGCGGACGGGGCCACGTACGTCGGTGAACCGGAGGACGCCTTCGAGTCCTCGCGCCGGGAGTGGGTCCCGCTCAAGCTGGTCCCGGACATGATCGCGCGCGGGGAGATCCCGGCCGCCAACATGGCGGCCGGGCTCCTGCTGCTGCACCACCTGAGGCTGGGCCGCCCCTAGGGGGTTCAGCCGTACGGGTAGAAGCCCGAGCCCGTCTTGCGGCCCAGGCGGCCGGCGTCCACCATGCGCTGGAGCAGCGGGGGAGCGGCGTACAGCGGCTCCTTGTACTCGGCGTACATCGAATCGGCGATCGAGACGATGGTGTCGAGGCCGATCAGGTCGGACAGCTTGAGCGGGCCCATCGGGTGGGCGCAGCCCAGCTCCATGCCGTTGTCGATGTCCTCGCGGCTCGCGATGCCCGACTCGAACATCCGGATCGCGGACAGCAGGTACGGCACCAGCAGCGCGTTGACGACGAAGCCGGACCGGTCCTGGGCGCGGACGGCGTGCTTGTTCAGCACGTCCCGCACCAGGGCCTCGGACCGCTTGACGGTCTCCTCGCTCGTCGTCAGTGCGGGGATCAGCTCGACGAGCCGCTGCACGGGCGCCGGGTTGAAGAAGTGGATGCCGATGACCTGGTCCGGGCGCGACGTCGCCACGGCCAGCTTGACCAGCGGGATCGAGGAGGTGTTGGAGGCGAGGATCGCGTCCGGGCGGGTGATCACCTGGTCCAGGACCTGGAAGATCTCCGTCTTGACCTGCTCGTTCTCGACGACGGCCTCGATGACGAGGTCGCGGTCGGCGAACTCGCCGAGGTCGGTGGTGAAGGAGAGCCGGGCCAGGGTGGCGTCCCGCTCCTCCTCGCTGATCTTGCCGCGTTCGGCGGCCTTGGTCAGCGAGTTGTGCAGCCGGGTGCGCCCGATCTCCAGGGCCTCCCCGGTGGTCTCGGCGACCTTCACCTCAAGACCGCTGCGGGCGCACACCTCCGCGATGCCCGCGCCCATCTGGCCACAGCCCACCACGCCGACCCTGGTGATGTCGGTCGGGAGGGTAGAGAGGTCCGTCACATCGTGCCTTTCGCTGCTCATCCATCGCGGGTCCCCCGTGTTCGGCAGTGGTAACTGCATCCCGGCGCCCGCCACGCCCCCCGACGTTACTCCCGCGTTGCCCCCGGTGGCGGGCCGGGGCGGGCATGCTGGGCCCACGCAGAGCATTGTCACGGAGAGGAGCGGAGTCGTCACATGACGTACATCGGGCGGCGGGGACTGCTGGCGGGGGCGGCGGGGGTGCTGGCCGCGACGGCCGCGGGCGGCGCGGAGGCGGGGGCTGCCGAGCCGGGGGAGGCAGCGGGGGCACGGGGTGCGGCCGGGCCGCCGGGGGCGCGGCCGGTGCGGGCCGGCGCCGGCGGCCGGGCGGGGACCGCGGAGTTCCGGGGCCTGTGGATCGCGACCGTACAGAACGTCGACTGGCCCTCCGAGAGCGGGCTGTCCGCCCGGGAGCAGCGTGCGCAGCTGATCCGGCTCCTCGACACGGCGGTGGCCCGCCGGCTCAACGCGGTCGTCCTCCAGGTGCGGCCGGCCGCCGACGCGTTCTGGCCCTCGACGCGCGAACCGTGGTCGCAGTGGCTGACCGGGGTGCAGGGGCGTGACCCGGGCTGGGACCCGCTGGGCACGGCCGTGGCCGAGGCGCACGCGCGCGGGCTGGAGCTGCACGCCTGGTTCAACCCGTACCGGGTGGCCAACCACACCGACCCGTCCCGGCTCACCGCCTCGCACCCGGCCCGGCGCAACCCCGGATGGACCGTCGCCTACGGCGGGAAGCTGTACTACAACCCGGGACTGCCCGCGGTGCGGGCCTTCGTCCAGGAGGCGATGCTCGACGCGGTCTCCCGCTACCGCGTCGACGCGGTCCACTGGGACGACTACTTCTACCCGTACCCGGTGGCCGGGGATTACTTCGACGACGACGACGCCTTCGCGGAGTACGGGGGCTCCTTCACCTCCCGCGCCGCCTGGCGCCGCAGCAACACCGACACCCTGGTCCGCGAGATGTCGCAGAAGCTGCGGGGGCGCAGCCCTGCGGTCCGGTTCGGCATCAGCCCCTTCGCGGTGTGGCGCAACCAGGGCACCGACCGGCTGGGCTCGGCCACGCGGGCGCTGCAGACGTACGACGACCTCTACGCCGACACCCGCAAGTGGGTGCTGGAGCGCTGGGTCGACTACATCGCCCCGCAGGCGTACTGGCACATCGGGAACTCCGCGGCCGACTACGCCGAGGTGGTGCGCTGGTGGGCGAAGACCGTCGCCGGCACCGGGGTGGACCTGTACGTGGGGGAGGCGCTGTACCGCTGCGACCCGGCGAGCTCCACCGCCGCCTGGCGCGATCCCGCGGAGCTGTCGAAGCACCTGACCCTGGCCCGCCGGTACGCCGAGGTCCGCGGCCACTGCTACTTCTCGGGGAAGTACGCGGTCGCGGACCCCAATGGAGCGCTGGCCAGGGTCGTCGCCGACCACTACCCGACGGCCGTGCCGCCGCGCTGACTCAGCGCCAGGTGGCGGACTTGCCCTCGGGCTCGTCCGGGTGGCGTACGACGCAGTCGGGGCCGGGGGACATGACGGCGTCGTGACCGTCCGGGAAGTGGACCCGGTACGGGGGGGCGCCGTTCTCGCCCAGGACCTCGACGATCTCGCCCACCCTGTCGTGCTGCCCCACGACCCTGCCGTGCTGCACCAGCTGGTCGCCCTCGGTCGCGCGCATCTGCTGACCTCCCTCGGAGCCGGTCCGATCCGGTGCCAGTAGTTTAGGCCGATCCGAGGCTATTTGACCCGTTGAGTCACGGTGATGCAGACGAGGACCGCGCAGGCGGCCAGCGGTGTGGCCGGGGACAGGTGCTCGCCGAGCAGCGCCACCGACCACACCAGGGTCAGCAGGGGCTGGGCGAGCTGGAGCTGGCTGGCGCGGGCGGTGCCGATCTCGGCCATCCCCCGGTACCAGACGTAGAGCCCGAGGAAGGTCGACCCGGCCGCCACCCACACCAGGCCGGTCACCCCGTGCCAGTTCAGGTGCACCGGCTCGGAGGCCAGCGCGAACGCCGTGCCGGTCACGCTCAGCGGCAGGCACAGCACCAGCGCCCAGCCGATCACCTGCCAGCCGGGCAGCGAACGGGCCAGCCGTCCGCCCTCGGTGTAGCCGGCCGCGCACACGAGCAGGGCCCCGAACAGGTAGGCGTCGCCGGCGGAGACGGTGCCGCCGCTCTGGGCCAGGGTGAAGGCGAGGATCACCACGGCCCCGGCGACGGCCGCGCCCCAGAACCGGCCCGACGGGCGGCTGCCCGTGCGCAGGGCCGCGAAGGCGGCGGTGGTCAGCGGCAGCAGCCCGACCACGACGGCGGCGTGCGAGGTGGTGGAGGTCCGCAGGGCCAGCGTGGTCAGCAGCGGGAAGCCCACCACCACCCCGCCCGCCACCACGGCGAGCCCGGCCCAGTGCTCCCGGGCCGGCAGCGGCACCCGCCCGGCCAGCAGGAAGGCGCCCGCTATCGCGCCGGCCAGGACGCTGCGCAGGGCGACCAGGGACCAGGGGCCGAAGCTCTCCAGGCCCCAGGCGGTGGCGGGGAAGGTCAGCGAGAAGGTGACCACCCCGAGCAGGGCGAGGGCGGTACCGCTGCGGGCGGCCGTCCGGCCGCCGCCCACCGGCACCGCTATCGGGGTCGGGAGAGTAGCGCTATTCTTTGCTGTCATGTACGAGCGTAGCAGTGTGGCCGAGCTGGCAGAATCCCTGCGATCCGAACTCGACCGCTACCCGGTGGGTGGAAAGCTCCCGTCGAGCCGGGCCATGGTCGAGCGCTACCGGGTCAGCCCCGTCACCGTGTCCCGGGCCCTCGCGCAGCTCGCCGCCGAGGGCCTCGTCGTCACCCGCCCCGGCGCCGGGGCCTTCCGGGCGCACCCGCGTACGAGCGGCCCCGCGCCCGGGGACACCTCCTGGCAGGAGGTCGCCCTCAGCGCCGAAGGCGCCGGGGAGGTCGTCCCGCGCTCCGTGGACGCCAGCGGCGTCGCCAACTCCCTCGCCGTACCCCCATCCGGGGTCATCGAGCTCAGCGGCGGCTACCTGCACCCCTCCCTCCAGCCCGAGCGGGCCATGGCGGCGGCCCTCGCCCGCGCCGGACGCCGCCCCGGGGCGTGGGGGCGGCCGCCCATGGAAGGGCTGCCGGAGCTGCGCGACTGGTTCGCCCGCGAGATCGGGGGAGCGGTCGGGTCGGTCGGCGCCGCCGACGTGCTGATCACCGCGGGCGGACAGAGCGCGCTGACCACCGCCGTGCGGGCGCTGGCCCCGCCCGGCGCGCCGATCCTGGTCGAATCGCCCACCTACCCCGGCCTGCTGGCCATCGCCCGCGCCTCCGGCTGCCGGCCGGTGCCGGTACCGGTGGACGCCGAAGGGGTCCGGCCGGAGCTGCTGGCCGCCGCCTTCGAGGCCACCGGCGCACGGGTCTTCGTGTGCCAGCCGCTGTTCCAGAACCCGACCGGCGCCGTGCTGGCCCCCGGGCGGCGCGCCGAGGTGCTGCGCATCGCGCGGGCCGCAGGCGCCTTCGTGGTCGAGGACGACTACGCGCGCAACCTCGCCCACGAGGACGCGGGCCCGCTGCCCCCGACGCTCGCCGCCGAGGACCTGGACGGGGTCGTGGTCCACGTCCGGTCCCTGACCAAGGCCACCTCGCCCAGCCTCCGGGTCGGCGCGCTCGCCGCCCGGGGGCCGGTACTGGACCGGCTGCGGGCCATCCAGGTCGTCGACAGCTTCTTCGTGCCCCGGCCCCTCCAGGAGGCCGCGCTCGAACTCGTCGGCGCCCCCGCCTGGCCCCGCCACCTGCGGACCGTCGCCGCCGAACTGCGCCACCGGCGCGAGGTCCTCGCGGGCGCCCTGCGGCGGGAGCTGCCCGGCGCCGAACTCACCCACCTGCCCACGGGCGGCTTCCAGCTCTGGGTGCGCCCCGGCGGCGACGGCGACGAGGCCGGCTTCACGGCGGCCGCCCTGCGCGCCGGAGTCGCCGTCACGCCGGGCCGCCCGTACTTCTGCGCCGAACCGCCCGCCGCGCACGTCCGGTTGAGCTTCGCCGGGGTATCGGGGCCGGGCGAGCTGGTGGAGGCCGTGCAGCGGCTGCGGGGAGGGCTGCCCGAGGGGCTGCTCGGAGGGAACGGCGGGCGCGGGTAAACCCCGTTGAGGGCCCGGCGGAACCCCTCTAACCTGCGGGTATGACCGAGATAGAGATCACGTCCCTGGCCGTCCGCCCCGAACTGGCGCCGCGGCTCTGGGACATGGAGGACTCCTGGCCCGAGTTCTCCCGGCACGACCCGATCGCCTGGCTGCTCTACCCGCGCCTGGTGGCCGAGTTCCCCGAGTACGTCTTCATCGCCACCGACGGCGACGAGGTCGTGGCCCGGGCCTTCAGCGTCCCCTTCGCGCTGCACACCCCCGAGCGCGACGGGGTGCTGCCCGGGCAGGGCTGGGACCGGGTGCTGATGTGGGCCTTCTCCGACCAGAGGCGGGGTGTGAAGCCGGACACGGTCACCGCCCTGGAGATCTCGATCGCCCGCGGCCGGCAGGGCGAGGGCCTGTCCGGGCGGATGCTCACCGTCATGCGCGAGGCGGCCCGCGCGGCCGGGTTCACCGAGGTCGTGGCCCCGGTCCGGCCCAGCGCCAAGCCCGCCGAGCCCGAGACGCCGATGGCGGAGTACGCGTACCGCACCCGCGAGGACGGGCTGCCGTACGACCCGTGGCTGCGGGTCCACGTCCGCGCGGGGGCCGTCATCGACTCGGTGGCCCCGGTGTCGATGACCATCAGCGGCACCCTCGACCAGTGGCGCCAGTGGACCGGACTCCCCTTCGACACCCCGGGCCCGGTCCGGGTGCCCGGGGCGCTCAGCACCGTGCACTGCGACCCGGAGCACGACCGCGCGGTCTACCTGGAGCCGAACGTCTGGGTGCGCCACCCGCTGGTCGCCGCCGCGGAGGTCTCCGGGTGATCGTGGTCCGGGCCGCCGGCCCGGGTGACGGCGACGCCCTCGGCGAGATCCACGCCGCCGCCTGGGAGGCCGCGTACGCCCCGTTCTTCGCGGCGGAGTTCGCCGCCGAGGGAGTCCGCAGCCGGCGCACCCGCTGGCACGCCCGGCTCGCCGAGGACCCCAGGACGCTGCTGCTGGCCGAGGTGGACGGCCGCCCCCTGGCCATGTCCTGGTCCTCCCCGTCCGGTACCCGGCCGGGCCTGGCGGAGATCCTGAGCTGCTACGCCCACCCCGACGGCTGGGGCACCGGCGTCGCCGCCGCGCTCATGGACGCGACGCTGGCCCGGCTGCGCGCGGACGGCTTCGCCCGCGCCCACCTGTGGACCCTGCGGGACACCCCGAGGTCCCGCCGCTTCTACGCCAAGTGCGGTTTCGCCGAGACCGGGGCGGTGCGGGGCACGGACTTCGGCGACGGCCGGCCGCTCGTACAGGTCGAGTACGAACGGGAGTGCTGATCCGGACCCCCCCTAGGGGGTCTTGCAGCGCTGGCTCGCCAGGGCGAGGGCGACCCCGGCGTCATAGCCCTGGCGGTAGCCCGGGTCCTTGTTGTCGCCCGGCGCGTTGACCTTCGTGCAGGACCTGAGGGCGTCCGCGAGCCCCTGCCGGTAGCCGAGCGCGTACTGGTCCTGGGCCTGGGTCCGGGCCTCCTCGACCGGGGTGCAGGCGGTCCGCTCGCTCCGGTCGGGGGTGGGGGCGTTCGCCCATTCGACGGTGTAGTTCCCCTGCGGGACCGGGATCGTCTCGGTCCCCTTGTGGATGACCATCTTGTACGCACCGCCCGTCTCGGTGACCTTCAGGTCGCCGCTGAACCCCGACACCGCCAGGAGCAGGGAGCCGGGCTTCGCCGGGTCGGGGGACGCGGTGCAGGAGGCGGCGGGCAGGGCGCCGGGGGCGGCCCCGGCGGGCGCGGCGGCGCCGAGGGCGGCCGCGGGGGCGAGCAGAGCGGCGAGGAGTGCCAGGCGGGTGTGCCGTTTTCTCATGTCGACCATCCGTTCCGTGAACGGGGCAACGGGGCGGGTGCACCGGAATGCGCGACCCTCAAGTATAGCGAGCGGGGCATTTCGGACCCGGCCGGTCCGGTCGACACCCCTGATCCGGCGCGTGAGCATGGAAGGGAGACGCCCGCCTCGTTCTGCCCCGCCGAAGGAAGTGATGGGCATGAGGAAAAGCACCCGGCTGTCCGTACTCGCACCCCTGCTGGTCTCCTCGCTCGCGATCGGGCCGGCGGCGTTCGCGCAGGCGCCCGCCGCGGACGCCCGCGTACCCGCCGGGACGTGCAAGCTCCAGGCCGGCGGCTACAACAATCCGTCGTCCCTGAAGCTCACCGGCAACGGGTTCCCGGAAAACACCACGGTGGAGATCAAGAGCGACGGCGGCTACGCCAACAGCTACAAGGTGCCCACCGGCGGCAACTTCCAGCTCAACGGCCTGCCCTACGGCACCTACACGGTCGCCGGCACCAGCTGTTCCGGAGGCGGCCCGGCGAAGCAGGGTGACCAGCAGCAGCCGAACACCGACGCGGCCAAGACCGAGTACGACAAGGGCTACCGGTCGGGCTTCCAGGCCGTCAAGGACAACTGCCAGGCCAAGCCCCCGCAGACCGCCGTCCCGCCGGACCAGAACTGGACGGACGGCTACAACGCCGGTGCCGCCCTCGCCGCCAAGACCTTCTGCGGCGGCGGCCAGAACACCGGCACGAAGGACAAGAAGCAGGAGCAGCACGACGCCGGCTACAAGAAGGGGTACGACACCGTCCAGCAGACCTGCAACACCTCGCCCCCGAAGACCGCCGTGGCCCCCGACCCCGACTGGCTCCAGGGCTACACCGAGGGAGCGGCCGCCGCGGCGGCCAAGTTCTGCAACTAGCGCCGACGGGATTCCGGGCGCGCCGACGGCCACCGCAGCAGACCTTTGCATAAAACTGCATAGGTACGTATAGTCATGCCATCGAGGAGGAGGGTCCGATGGTGGTACGTGTAGCGGTGGCCGGAGCGAGCGGATACGCGGGCGGTGAAGTCCTGCGCCTGCTGCTCGCGCACCCCGAGGTGGAGATCGGCGCGCTGACCGGCCACTCCAACGCCGGACAGCCCTTCGGCCCGCTCCAGCCGCACCTCGCCCCGCTCGCCGGACGGACCCTGGAGGCCACCACGCCCGAGGTCCTCGCCGGTCATGACGTGGTCTTCCTGGCCCTGCCGCACGGGCAGTCCGCCGCCGTCGCCGCGCAGCTCGGCGACGAGGTCCTCGTCGTCGACATGGGCGCCGACCACCGGCTGAAGGACTCCGCCGACTGGGACAGGTTCTACGGCGCCCCGCACGCCGGCACCTGGCCCTACGGGCTCCCCGAGCTCCCCGGCGCCCGGGCCGCCCTCGCCGGGACCCGGCGCATCGCCGTCCCCGGCTGCTTCCCGACGGCCGTCTCCCTCGCCCTCTACCCCGCCTACCAGGCGCGGCTCGCCGGGCCCGAGGCCGTGATCGTCGCCGCCACCGGCACCTCCGGCGCGGGCAAGGCCCTCAAGGCGAACCTGCTCGGCTCCGAGGTCATGGGCACCGTGACCCCGTACGGCGTCGGCGGCGCCCACCGGCACACCCCCGAGATGGTGCAGAACCTCTCCCCGCTCGCCGGGGAGCGGGTCTCCGTCTCCTTCACCCCGCACCTCGTACCGATGCCGCGCGGGATCCTGGCCACCTGCTCCGCCAAGGCCCTGCCGGGCACCAGCGCGGAGTCGCTGCGCGCCGCGTACGAGAAGGCCTACGCCGACGAGCCCTTCGTCCGGCTCCTCCCCGAGGGGCAGTGGCCCACGACCAAGGCGGTGTACGGCTCCAACGCCGTCCACGTCCAGGTCGCGTACGACGAGTCCGCGCAGCGGATCATCGCCATCAGCGCGATCGACAACCTCACCAAGGGCACCGCCGGCGGTGCGGTGCAGAGCATGAACATCGCCCTCGGGCTCCCCGAGGCGCTGGGTCTTTCCACGATGGGAGTGGCGCCGTGAGCGTGACGGCTGCACAGGGATTCACGGCGGCGGGCATCGCCGCCGGGATCAAGGCGAACGGCAACCCCGACCTGGCCCTCGTGGTCAACAACGGGCCGCGACTGGCCGCCGCGGGCGTCTTCACCTCCAACCGCGTCAAGGCCGCCCCCGTGCGCTGGTCCGAGCAGGTCCTGCGCGGCGCGACCGTCAGCGCCGTGGTCCTCAACTCCGGCGGGGCCAACGCCTGCACCGGCCCCAAGGGCTTCCAGGACACCCACGCCACCGCGGAGAAGGTGGCGGAGGTCCTCGGCGGCGAGCACAACGCGGGCGAGATCGCCGTGGCCTCCACCGGCCTGATCGGGCTGCTGCTCCCCATGGACAAGCTGCTCCCCGGCATCGAGGCGGCTGCCGCCGCGCTCTCCGCCGACGGGGGTGAGGACGCGGCCGTGGCGATCAAGACCACGGACACCGTGCACAAGACCGCCACCGTCTCCCAGGACGGCTGGACGGTGGGCGGGATGGCGAAGGGTGCGGGCATGCTCGCCCCGGGCCTGGCGACCATGCTCGTGGTGCTGACCACGGACGCCGACGTGGACTCCGCGACCCTGGACAAGGCGCTGCGGGACGCGACCCGCACCACCTTCGACCGGGTCGACTCCGACGGCTGCATGTCCACCAACGACACCGTGCTGCTCCTGGCCTCCGGTGCCTCCGGGCAGGTCCCCTCCTACGAGGCCTTCGCCGAGGCCGTCCGCACGGTCTGCGACGACCTGGCCCGCCAGCTGATCGGCGACGCCGAGGGCGCCAGCAAGGACATCCGCATCGAGGTGATCGGCGCGGCCAGCGAGCAGGACGCCGTCGAGGTCGGCCGGTCCATCGCCCGCAACAACCTCCTCAAGTGCGCCATCCACGGCGAGGACCCCAACTGGGGCCGGGTCCTGTCCGCGATCGGCACCACGAAGGCGGCCTTCGACCCGGACCGGCTCAACGTCGCCATCAACGGCGTCTGGGTCTGCAAGAACGGCTCCGTCGGCGAGGACCGCGACCTGGTCGGCATGAAGGACCGCGAGGTCCGCATCACCGCCGACCTCTCCACCGGCACCGAGACCGCCGTCATCTGGGCCAACGACCTCACCGCCGAGTACGTCCACGAGAACAGCGCGTACAGCTCATGAGCACCGCGAGGCGCCACACCGCGCTCCCCAAGGCCGAGATCCTCATCGAGGCGCTGCCCTGGCTGACCCGGCACAACGGCAAGGTCGTCGTCATCAAGTTCGGCGGCAACGCCATGATCGACGAGGACCTGAAGGCGGCCTTCGCCCAGGACGTGGTCTTCCTGCGCCAGGCCGGCCTGCGGCCCGTCGTCGTCCACGGCGGCGGCCCCCAGATCAACGCCCAGCTCGACAAGCAGGGCCTGGTCAGCGAGTTCAAGGCCGGCCTGCGGGTCACCACCCCGGAGGCCATGGACGTCGTCCGCATGGTCCTGGCGGGCCAGGTCCAGCGGGAGCTGGTCGGCCTGCTCAACCAGCACGGACCGCTCGCCGTCGGGATGACCGGCGAGGACGCCCACACCATCACCGCCACCAAGCACACCCCGCAGATCGAGGGCGAGGCCGTCGACATCGGCCGGGTCGGCGAGATCACCGCCATCGACACCGGAGCGATCGAGGCCCTGCTCGCGGACGGCCGGATCCCGGTCATCTCCTCCATCGCGCGCAGCGCCGACGACGGCCACGTGTACAACGTGAACGCCGACACGGCCGCAGCGGCGCTCGCCGCCGCGCTCGGCGCCGAGACGCTGATGGTCCTCACCGACGTCGAGGGCCTCTACGCGGACTGGCCCAACAGCGACGAGGTCATCAGCCGGCTCACCGTCAGCGAGCTGGAGAAGCTGCTGCCCGAGCTGTCCAGCGGCATGGTGCCGAAGATGGAGGGCTGCCTGCACGCGGTGCGCGGCGGCGTCAGCACCGCCCGCGTGATCGACGGGCGGGTCCAGCACTCGATCCTGCTGGAGATCTTCACCGACGAGGGAATCGGCACGATGGTCGTGCCCGACGCACAGGGAGGGGACAGCACGTGAGCGCCACCCAGGGGACGGCCGGTCAGGAGACCGGCAACGAGCGCTACGCCACCCGCTGGAAGGGGGCGCTGACCGACAACTACGGCACCCCCGCGCTGGCCCTCGTACGCGGTGCGGGCGCGCAGGTCTGGGACGCGGATGGCAAGCAGTACACCGACTTCGTCGGCGGCATCGCGGTCAACGCCCTCGGCCACGCCCACCCGGCCGTCGTCGCGGCGGTGACCGGGCAGATCACCACCCTCGGCCACGTCTCCAACCTCTACGCCTCCGAGCCGGTCCTCGCGCTCGGCGAGCGGCTGCTCCAGCTCTTCGGCCGCGAGGGGCGCGTGTTCTTCTGCAACTCGGGTGCGGAGGCGGTCGAGGCGGTCTACAAGATCGGTCGGCTGACCGGGCGGACCCACATGGTCGCCACCGACGGCGGCTTCCACGGCCGGACCATGGGCGCCCTCGCCCTCACCGGCCAGCCCGGGAAGCAGGGGCCCTTCCTGCCGCTGCCCGGCGACGTGACGCACGTCCCCTACGGAGACGTGGAGGCCCTGCGGGCCGCCGTCACCGAGGAGACCGCCTTCGTCCTCATCGAGCCGGTCCAGGGCGAGAACGGCGTGGTCGTCCCGCCCGCCGGCTACCTGACGGCCGCCCGGGAGATCACCCGGGCCACCGGGACGCTGCTCGCCCTCGACGAGGTGCAGACCGGCATCGGCCGCTGCGGCAGCTGGTTCGAGTACCAGCAGCACGAGGGGGTCGAGCCCGACCTCGTCACGCTCGCGAAGGGCCTCGGCGGCGGTCTGCCCATCGGCGCGGTGGCCGCCTTCGGACCGGCCGCGGACCTGCTCCGGCCCGGCCAGCACGGCACCACCTTCGGCGGGAACCCGGTCGCCTGCGCCGCCGGCCTCGCGGTGATCGACACCATCGCCGCCGACGGACTGCTCGACCGGGTCAAGGCCCGGGGCGAGCGGCTGCGCTCCGGAATCGAAGCTTCCGGCCACGGGCTGGTCTCCCACGTCCGCGGGTCGGGCCTGTTGCTGGGTATCGTGCTGACGGAGCCGCTCGCACCGAAGGTGCAGCTCGCGGCCCAGCAGGCCGGATTCCTGGTCAACGCGCCCGCCCCCGACGTGGTACGGCTGATGCCCCCGTTCGTCATCACCGAGGCCGAGGTGGACGCGTTCGTCCGGGCACTTCCCGGCATCCTCGACGAAGCGGGACGATCCGGAGAATGAGACGACGATGAGCCAGGCGCAGGAACCCGAGCAGAACGGCGGCCCCTCCGTTCCGCAGACCCGCACCGCCCGCCACCGCCGGATCGTGGACATCCTCAACCGGCAGCCGGTCCGCTCCCAGAGCCAGCTGGCCAAACTGCTCGCCGACGACGGGCTGAGCGTCACCCAGGCGACGCTCTCCCGCGACCTCGACGAGCTGGGCGCGGTCAAGATCCGCAACACCGGCGGCGAGCTGATCTACGCGGTCCCCAGCGAGGGCGGCTTCCGCACCCCGCAGGCCCCGCTCGGCGAGTCGGCGAAGGAGGAGCGCATGCGGCGCCTCTCCGGCGAACTGCTGATCTCGGCGGAGGCCTCCGCGAACCTCGTGGTCCTGCGCACCCCGCCGGGAGCGGCCCAGTTCCTCGCCTCGGCGATCGACCAGGCCGAACTCCACGCGATCCTCGGCACCATCGCGGGCGACGACACCCTGATGCTCATCAGCCGCGACCCGGCCGGCGGCCAGGCCCTGGCCGACCACCTGCTGCGGCTGGCGCAGAAGGAGGGCTAGCAGGCCCTCCCTCAGTACCGGGTCACGGCCAGCGGGCCGTCCTCGGTGCCGATCGCGATGTGCGGGCGGCGGCGGGGGTCGGCCCAGCGCAGCAGCTCGCGCAGGGCGCGGCGGGGGACGGAGACGCAGCCGGCCGTGGCGCCCTTGCCGTTCACGTGCAGGAAGATGCCCGCGCCGCGGCCGCGCACCGGCTCGTCGTAGTTGAAGCCGATGACCAGGGCGTGCGCGTACTGCTGCTCGTACGTCACCAGGTGCTCGGACTCGCCCGGCGCGCAGTCGGCGGGCAGCGGTTCCGTCCAGCGGTTGTAGGCGGCCGAGGCGTTGTCCTGGCACCACCACGAACGGTCCGTCACCCGCCGGTACCGGTAGGACGTTCCGGCCGGTGCGTGCGCGATGCCGAAGGCGTACGGCAGCCCGAACAGGCCCGTCGGGGTGGTGTCCGTGCCCTGGATCCGGGTGGTGCCCTCGGTCAGGCCGTTCGCGCCGAACCGGGCCGGCGCGCGGCCCGCCTCGAACCAGCGGCCCGCCCGTTTGTCCCACCAGGTCAGCACCCCGGTCGTGGACCCGGGCGCCGGGGCGACGGCGGTGATCAGCTGGCTGCCGCCGCCGGTGTCGGCGAGGCGGGCGGGGAGCGGGCCGGGGCCGTACGGGAACAGCCCGGCGAGGATCAGCGAGCCCGTGAGCAGGGCGGTACGCAGCACCTGTCAGACGGTACGGCCGCCCGGCCCGGCGGCCGCGCAGGCAGGCCGTGGCGGGGTGTCACAGCAGCCGCAGGTGACGGACGTCCAGGACCTGGGCCGCCCGTGCCAGCAGCGCGCCGAGCTCCGCCCGGTGCGCCTCGCCTTCGCCGAGGGTGCTGAGCCAGTTCCAGTTGATCACGGTGCTCCGCGCGTACCGGCCCAGCACCGGATCCGGGTCCGTCATCATGGCGACGGAGGCGCGCAGTTCGGCGCTCCCGCCCCGGCCGCGCAGCAGCCGGAACGCGGCCCTTCGGGTGTGCGCGGGCCACTCGGGGCCGGTCCGGTCGGCCAGCGCGTCGGCGTCCGGCCGTTCGGCGACGCGGAGCAGGCCGAGCGCGGCCTCGCGGGACACCGAGGCGGAGGGGTCCTCCAGCAGCGCGAGCAGCACCGCGTCCTCGACGACGAGGCCCAGCCCGCGCAGCGCGGCCAGGGCGGCGGCCCGCACCGCGCCGTCGGGGTCGTGCAGCAGGGGGTACAGCAGCGGCCCGTCGGCCTGTTCGGCCACCTCGCGAAAGCCCTTCACCGCGTACGCGCTCACCCGCTCCGGGTCCGTGACGAGCGCGCAGAGGTACGCGTACGGGTCGCCGCCGTCCTGGCGCAGCAGCCAGCGGGCGCAGGCCCGCACCCGGCCGGCCCGGTCCGTCAGGTGGTCGACGGCCTCGGCCGCCCGCCCGGCCCGGCGCAGCGCGGTGACCCCGGCGGCCCGCACGGGCGCGAAGCGGGAGGCGAGCAGGGCGTCGACCGCCCCGTCGTCCGGCCCGCCGGCGGCCATCGCGGCCAGTGCGGCGTCGGTCCACGTCCGGGCCGTCACCGGATCGCGCTCGGTGGCGGCCCGCCGGGCGAGCTCCTGTGCGCCGTACTGCCCGCAGGCGGCGGCGACCCGGGCCGCGAAGCGGCGCGTCGGCCGGTCGGCGCTGTCGGCCAGGTGCTCGAACATGCCCTCGCGCTGCCGGGCGGTCAGCGAGTTCCAGCTCCAGGTCGTCGAGGCCAGCCCGGGACGCCACCATGCCGCGAGGAGGGAGTACCGGCCGCTCAGGGCGGCCTCCAGCTGCTCCACCGCCCAGCCGCCGTGCGCGCGCCCGCCCAGCCGCAGGGCGAGCGGGACGAGGGCCGTCAGTACGCGGGCGGGGTCGTCGGCCATCGGCAGGTTCAGCGCCCGGCGGGCCCGGTCCCGGTTGCGGACGGGGTGCTGGGCCACCACCTGGCCCAGCACCCTGCGGGCGCGCCGGCGGACCTGGGGGACCCGGTCGGCGCACCGGATCAGGACGAGTTCGAGCGGCGGCCGGCGCCACGCGGCGAGCGCGGCCTCGCGTATCCGCCCGTCGGGGTGGCAGAGCCGGGCCTCCAGGCGGCGGGCGCCCTCGGGGGTGCCGTGGGAGAAGCGCAGGACGCGGCGCACCTCCTCGTCGAAGGCGATCCAGGCCTCCGGGCCGTTGCCCAGGAGCCGCCCGGCGACGGGGGAGAGGTCCCCCTCCAGCAGCCCCCCGGCCACCGTGCGCCCGTACGACGCGTGCTCGGCCGCGCTCCACATGTGCCCTCCCCGGATCGGTGCGCCCGATCGTAGGCGGCCGCGGGCGGAACCCGCCCCCGATATACGGGCAGGTCAGCGGTGGGGCACCGGAGCTCGATTGACGAAACATACGGAGCAATGCATAGTTATGCCTACACCCCGGCCGGTCGCGCGTCGCATCCCGCCGTGAATCGTTTGACGCTGTACCGAGACGGACTCCCCGCTTCCTGCGCGGCGGGGAGACCGTCGCACCACCACCCTCATGAGGAGCAGCAGCTGTGAGCAGCAACAACGGTGACGTCCGGCTCTGGGGCGGCCGGTTCGCCGACGGCCCGTCCGAGGCCCTCGCGAAGCTGTCCGCGTCGGTCCACTTCGACTGGCGCCTCGCGCCGTACGACATCGCCGGCTCGCGCGCCCACGCCCGCGTCCTCGCCAAGGCGGGCCTGCTCACGGCCGACGAGCTCGGCCGCATGATCGCGGGCCTCGACGCGCTGGAAGCGGACGTGGCCGACGGCTCCTTCACCGGCACCATCGCCGACGAGGACGTGCACACCGCCCTGGAGCGCGGCCTGCTGGAGCGGCTCGGCCCCGACCTCGGCGGCAAGCTGCGCGCGGGCCGCTCCCGCAACGACCAGGTGGCCACCCTCTTCCGGATGTACCTGCGCGACCACGCGCGGATCATCGGCGGGCTGGTGGCCGACCTCCAGGACGCGCTGGTCGGCCTCGCCGAGGCGCACCCGGACGTGGCCATGCCCGGCCGCACGCACCTCCAGCACGCCCAGCCCGTCCTGTTCGCCCACCACGTGCTGGCCCACGTGCAGTCCCTGTCCCGGGACGCGGAGCGGCTGCGCCAGTGGGACACCCGGACCGCGGTCTCCCCCTACGGCTCGGGCGCCCTCGCCGGCTCCTCGCTCGGCCTGGACCCGGAGGCGGTCGCGGCCGACCTCGGCTTCGAGCGGGGCTCGGTCGGCAACTCGATCGACGGGACGGCCTCGCGCGACTTCGTCGCCGAGTTCGCCTTCGTCACCGCGATGATCGGGATCAACCTGTCCCGGATCGCGGAGGAGATCATCCTGTGGAACACGAAGGAGTTCTCCTTCGTCACCCTCCACGACGCCTTCTCCACCGGCTCGTCGATCATGCCGCAGAAGAAGAACCCGGACATCGCGGAGCTGGCGCGCGGCAAGTCGGGCCGCCTCATCGGCAACCTGACCGGTCTGCTGGCCACCCTCAAGGCGCTGCCCCTGGCCTACAACCGGGACCTCCAGGAGGACAAGGAGCCGGTCTTCGACTCCTGCGACACCCTGGAGGTGCTGCTGCCGGCCTTCACCGGGATGATGGCCACCCTCACGGTGAACCGGGAGCGGATGGAGGAGCTGGCCCCGGCGGGCTTCTCGCTCGCCACCGACATCGCCGAGTGGCTGGTCAAGCAGGGCGTGCCCTTCCGGGTCGCGCACGAGGTCGCCGGCGAGTGCGTCAAGGAGTGCGAGGGGCTCGGCATCGAGCTGGACGAGCTCACCGACGAGCAGTTCGCGAAGATCTCGGAGCACCTGACCCCCGAGGTCCGCACGGTCCTGAACGTGCCCGGCGCGCTGGCCTCCCGCAACGGCCGCGGCGGCACCGCCCCCTCGGCGGTCGCGGTCCAGCTCACCGAGCTGAAGGCGGACCTGGTCATCCAGCACGCCTGGGCGGCCCACAAGCAGTAGCCCTACGGCACTGCCCCGAACCCCCGCGGCCCTGCGGCCCGCACGCCCGGACCCCCGGGCCCTGCACCACCGCACGCCGCGGCACGCCCGGAGGGGCGGCCGGAGCACCGCTCCGGCCGCCCCTCCGTCGTTCACCGGGCCCAGTCGGCCAGGGCGTCGAAGTCCGCCCGGGTCAGGCCGATCCGCTCGTCCACGTACATCAGCAGGGCGTGCGCCGGATGGTGCTGGTCGACGTACTCGCGGTCCATGGCCGTGATGTCGTCGTCGATCCAGGCGAAGGGCCGCGCGCCCGCGTACTCCAGGACGTACTGCGTCTTCCAGAACGTGCCGCGCGGCGCCCGGCCGTGCATCACCGGCCAGTCGACGAAGGGGAGCCGGGGCAGCCCGAGGTGCGGCCCTATCCAGTCGTTCGCCTCGTCCTTCCAGGTGGTGGCCCAGACCAGGTCGTACGCGTCGGCCAGCGCGAGCAGCTCCGCCCCGTGGCCGTGGTTCAGCCACACCCGCAGCGGCTTGCCGTCGGTGAAGCCGGTGGGCCGCATCCGGTGGGTGGTGTAGCCCTCGGGGCGGCGCTCCGCCTGGGCGGCGTAGGGGTTCAGGGGGCCGTCGACGTCGATCAGCAGCAGTGGCTTCATGGCTCCAGGCTTCCTCTCACGGTGCCCTGCGGGCAGCCGATTTTCCTTGATCGAATCGAATGAGTGAGACAACGACGTCTCATTCGGGTTATGCTTGTCTCATGGCCATGGATCGTGACCAGGTGCTCCGCGACGCGGCGGCCCTGCTTTCCCGCAAGTCGACCGCGACGATGGACGAGGTCGCCCGCGCGGCCGGCATCGGCCGCGCCACCCTCCACCGGCACTTCGCCGGCCGCGACGCCCTCGTGCGCGCCCTCGAAGAACTCGGCATCCGCGAGTTCGAAGGGGCCTTCGACCGGGCGTGCCTCGACGAGGGCCCGGCCGTACAGGCCCTGACGCGGCTGGTCGCCGAGGCCGAGCCCAACGCCCAGCTGCTGGCCTTCCTCGTCACCGAGAACCAGCTCTTCGAGGGCGACCAGGTCAACGAGGGCTGGGCCCGCCTCGACGCCCGCGTCAACGCGCTCTTCAAGCGCGGACAGCAGGAGGGCGACATCCGCATCGACCTGAGTGCCGCATGGCTCACCGAGGCCCTCTACGGCCTCATCGGCGCCTGCGCCTGGGCCGTGATGGACGGCCGGGTCGCGGCCAGGGACTTCCAGTACATGATCACCGAGTTGCTGCTCGGTGGCGCACGACGGAGTGTGGAGTGATGAGCCGTACCGAACAGCTGAACCGGCGGACGGGGGCGGAGGAGAAGAGCGGGGGGCGCTGGCTCGCCCTCTCCGTGCTCGTCCTCGCCGTCCTGCTGGTCGCGGTCGACGCCACCGTACTCGGCCTCGCGACCCCCGCCCTCAGCGAGGACCTCAAGCCGTCCGGCACCCAGCTGCTGTGGATCGGCGACATCTACTCCTTCGTCATCGCCGGCCTGCTCGTCTCCATGGGCTCCCTCGGCGACCGCATCGGCCGCAAGAAGCTCCTCCTCACCGGCGCCACCGCCTTCGGCGCCGTCTCGGTCCTGAACGCCTACGCGACCAGCCCCGAGATGATGATCGTCGCCCGCGCCCTGCTCGGCGTCGCCGGCGCCACCCTGATGCCGTCCACCCTCGCGCTGATCCGCAACATCTTCCACGACCCGCGCGAACGCAGCCTCGCCATCGGCATCTGGGGCGCCACCGCCTCCGCCGGCGCGGCCGTCGGCCCCGTCGTCGGCGGAGCCCTGCTCCAGCACTTCTGGTGGGGCTCGGTCTTCCTCATCAACCTCCCGGTGATGATCGCCCTCGTCCTCGTCGGCATCCGGCTGCTGCCCGAGTCCAAGAACCCCGTCGCGGGCCCCTGGGACCTGATCAGCGTCGCCCTGTCCCTCGTCGGCGTCATCAGCGTCGTCTACGCCGTCAAGGAAGCCGCCACCCACGGCGCCACCCCCGGCGTCTGGATCGCCGCCGCCCTCGGCGCCGGCTGCCTCTACGCCTTCGTCCGACGCCAGTTCGCCCTGGCCTCCCCGCTGCTCGACATGCGGCTCTTCAAGCACCGCGGCTTCTCCGGCGCGGTCCTCGCCGACCTGCTGACCGTCTTCGGCCTCTCCGGGCTCGTCTTCTTCCTCTCCCAGTTCTTCCAGCTGGTGCAGGGCCGCGACCCCCTCGAAGCCGGCCTCGCCGAACTGCCCGCCGCCATCGGCGCGGTGGCCACCGGCCTGGTCGCCGGCCGGTACGCCCGCAAGTACTCCGTACGCGTCATCGTCACCGGCGGCCTCGCCGCCATAGGCCTGGCGCTGGCGGCGCTCACCGTGATCCACCGCGAGACCGGGTACCCGCTGCTCGGCGCCGCCCTGCTCGTCGTCGGCCTCGGCGCCGGGTTCTCCTTCACCGTCACCGCCGACGTCATCCTCTCCAGCGTCCCCAAGGAGCAGGCCGGTTCGGCCTCCGCCGTCTCCGAAACCGCGTACGAACTCGGCGCCGCCCTCGGCATCGCCCTGCTCGGCTCCGTCGTCACCGGCGTCTACCAGGGCTTCACCGCCCCGCCCTCGGTCCCCGCACCGGTGGCCGACGCCGCGCACGAATCGCTCGGCGGCGCCGTGGAGGCCGCCAAGGCCCTGGACCCCGCCACCGCCCACACCATGGTCGGCGCGGCCCAGGACGCCTTCGTGGACGGCCTGCGGCTCGCCTCGGGCGTCGGGGCCGCCGTCCTGCTGGCCACCGCGGCGGCCGCCTGGTTCCTGCTCAGGGGCCAGAAGCTCCAGGACGGCGTCGAACACTGACGCACCGCCGGGCGGTGGTGTCCCGTACCGGTCCACGGAATTGACAGTCCGTCGGACCCCGGGACACCATCCCGGCGATGGAGATCAACGACCTGACCCCGGCCGAACGCCGCGTCGTCGTCGCCTTCCCGCGCGGCGAGGCGGTCGACTTCCGCGAGCGTCCCGACGAGACCTCCCACGACGGCGCCGACTGGGGCCCCGGACGCAGCGTCCGCGCCGAGGTGCTGCGCAACCTCCTCGTCGGGGGCGCGGCGGAGGAGGGGCACGTCGCCGGGATCAAGCTCTACGGCGCCCGGATCACCGGCAAGCTCGACCTGAAGTACGCGGTCGTCGACCACCCGATCCGGATGCGGTCCTGCTGGTTCGAACGCAAACCCATGATGTACGGGGCCCAGCTGCGCGCCCTCGTCCTCGGCGACTCCACCCTGCCGGGCCTGACCGCCGCCACCGTACGCGTCGAGGTCGTGCTCAGGCTCTCCGGCTGCCGCATCGACGGCCCCGTCCGGCTCGCCGGAGCGAAGATCGCCGGCGGCCTCTTCCTCCAGGGCGCCGTCATCCGCCAGGGCGCCCTGCCCGACGAGGCGGACGAGCCCCCGCTCCAGCTCAACCACGCCGAGATAGGCACGGACATCATGGCCGACGGCCTCACCGTCCACGGCCAGTTCCGCATCAACGGGGCCGGCGTCGCCGGACAGATCAGCCTCGACGGCGCCCGGCTCGTCAACCCCGGCGGCATCGCCCTGCACGCCGAGACCCTGACCGTCGGCAGCGACGTACGCGGCCACCGGCTGCACGCCGAGGGCATGCTCAACCTCACCGGCGCCCGCATCCCGGGCCAGGTGATACTGACCGGCGCGCGCCTGTCCAACCCCGGCGGCGTCGCCCTGCGCGCCAGCTCCGCCGTCATGGGGGAGTTCTGGCTGCGCAAGGCCCCCACCATCGACGGCATCGTCAACCTGCGCCGCAGCCAGTTCGACATCCTCTGGGTCGAGCCGTCCGTCTGGCCGCCCCTGGTCCGCACCGACGGGCTCAGCTACCGGCTGCTGCACCCCCACCTGCCCGCCGAGGAGCGGCTGCCGCTGCTGGAACGCGAGGAGGACGGCTACCTGCCGTACGCCTACGAGCAGCTGGCCGCCGCCTACCGCACCGTCGGCGACGAGGCCGGCGCCCGCACCGCCCAGCTGGCGAAGCTGCGCCGCCACCGGCGCACCCAGCCCCGGCACACCCGCCTGTGGGGCCTGCTCCAGGACGCCACCGTCGGCTACGGCTTCCGCCCGATGCGCGCGGCGGCCTGGCTGCTGGCCCTCACGCTCACCGGGACCGTCGCCTACGGGATCACCCCGCCGCGGGCACTGAAGGCGGGGGAGGCGCCGGAATTCAACCCGCTCTTCTACACCCTGGACCTGATGCTGCCGATCATCGGCTTCGGCCAGGAGGGCGCCTTCGCCCCGGCCGGCTGGTACCAGTGGCTGTCCTACCTGCTCATCGTGACCGGCTGGCTGCTCGCCACCACCACGGCGGCGGGCGTCAGCCGGTCACTCCAGCGCCAGTGAGCCCGACCGGACTCAGGCGGCCTTCGCCTTGGTCGCGTACATGTCCACGTACTCCTGGCCCGACAGCCGCATGACCTCGGCCATCACCGAGTCCGTCACGGCGCGCAGCACGTAGCGGTCGCGGTCCATGCCCTCGTAGCGGGAGAACTCCATCGGCTCGCCGAAGCGGATCGTGACCCGGCCCGGGCGCGGCATGCCCGCGCCGCCGGGCTGCAGCTTGTCCGTGCCGATCACCGCGAACGGGATCACCGGGGCGCCCGTCATCAGGGTCAGGCGGGCGATGCCCGTGCGCCCGCGGTAGAGCCGGCCGTCGGGGGAGCGGGTGCCCTCGGGGTAGATCCCGAAGATCTTGCCCTCCTCCAGGATCCGCCGGCCCGTCATCAGCGCGGCGACGCCGCCGTTCGCACCGTCCCGGTCCACCGGGATCATGCCGGCGCCCGTGAAGAACCACGCCATCAGGCGGCCCTTGAGGCCCTTGCCCGTCACGTACTCGTCCTTGCCGATGAAGTGCACCGTGCGGTCGCACACCAGCGGCAGGATCATCGAGTCGATGAAGGTCAGGTGGTTGCCCGCCAGGATCACCGGCCCCGTCCCCGGGATGTTGTCGAGCCCCTCCACCTTGGTGCGGAACATCAGGCGCATGACCGGTCCGACAGTGGCTTTGATGAGCGCGGTACGGAACAACGTGAGCCCTCCGGCATCGAAAAGCGGCTTTCGCACCACACGGCGGTAGTGCAGGTGAGGACGATACTCGCGGGTCGCCCCTGTTGGCACATCGGGTTCACGAGGTGGATACGCAGTGTTGACACACGTTTCCGCCATGTTCCGGCGGAGCCCACCCCCGCGCCACCCTCCTTTGCCTACCATCGCCACGCCGATCCGGGCCTGAACGCCCCCCGGAGATCCCGGGGCCGCGGGCCCGTTCCAGAGCGAGGAGTGGCACGGATGACACAGGGTGGGGCAGCGCGGCGCACGGTGCTCGGAGCGGCCGTACTGGCGGCCGGAACCGGAATCACCGGACTGACGGCGGGAACCGCCTCCGCGGCGGACGACCGCTCCGACAGCGGCCACGGTGACGGCGGCTACCGCGACCTGCCCGTCCCGCTGGTCATCGGCCACCGCGGCGCCAGCGGCTACCGCCCCGAGCACACCCTCGGCTCCTACCAGCTGGCCCTCGACCTCGGCGCCGACGTCATCGAGCAGGACCTCGTCCCCACCAAGGACGGCCACCTCGTCTGCCGCCACGAGAACGAGATCGGCGGCACCACCGACGTCGCCGACCACCCCGAGTTCGCCTCCCGGCGCACCACCAAGACCGTCGACGGGGTCTCCGTCACCGGCTGGTTCACCGAGGACTTCACCCTCGCCGAGCTGAAGACCCTCCGCGCGAAGGAGCGCATCCCCGCCGTCCGCCAGCGCAACACCCTCTACGACGGCCGGTGGGCGGTCCCCACCTTCGAAGAGGTGCTGCGCTGGGCCAACCGCGAGGGCCGGCTGCGCGACAAGCGGATCTGGCTGCACGTCGAGACCAAGCACCCCACCTACTTCCGTGGACTGGGCCTCGGCCTGGAAGAGCCCCTCGCCAAGCTGCTGCGCCGCTACGGCCGCGACGGCCGCGACGCCGCCGTGTTCCTCCAGTCCTTCGAGCCCTCCAGCATCCAGCGGCTCTCCCGCCTGGTGTCCGCCCCGCGCGTGGTCCTGCTCTCCGCCGCCGGCACCCGCCCCTGGGACTTCGAGGTGGCCAAGGACCCGCGTACGGTCGCCGACCTGGTCAAGCCCGAGGGCCTCAAGTGGATCGCCGGCTTCGCCCAGGGCATCGGCCCCACCCTCGACCTGATCGTGCCGCGCGACGCGGCCGGCAAGCTCGGGACCCCCACCACCCTCGTGCGCGACGCCCACGCCAAGGGCCTGGTCCTGCACCCCTACACCGCGCGCAACGAGAACAGCTTCCTGCCCGCCGAGTACCGCAAGGGCACCGACCCCGCCGCCTACGGGGACGCCTTCGGCGCCTTCAAGAAGTACTTCGAACTGGGCATCGACGGAATCTTCACCGACAACCCGGACACCGGACTCCTCGCGGCGGAGGCCTTCCGCCCCGGCCGCGGCGTCAACCGCTAGGCCCCCGCGCCCGAACGGGTGGGCCGGGCCCGGCGGGGAAACCGCCCGGCCCGGCACCCGCGTCCCGCCCGGCATGGACCTGATACAGGAACCCGACCTGCTCACGGAGCTGGGCCCGCTGCTCTCCGCCGAAGCGGCCGCGGAGGCCCCGGCCGCCGGAGTGGAAGCCGCAGACCTGGAACAAGCCGTCTGGGTACGGTTGCTGGAGCGCGGCCCGCGCACCCCCTTCCCCGCCGGCCGCGCCCGCTGGCTGCGCCGGGCGGTGCGCGCCGAGGCCCGCCGCGCACGGCGGCGGGCGCGGCGCGAAGTCCCGTACGGGGCCATCCCGGCGGACGTGACCGGAGAGCCCGAGGGCGCCCTGCTCCACGGCGAGGAGAACCGGGCCCTCCGATCGGCGGTCGCCCGATTGCCGGGACGCTGTCCGGAACTGATGGCCGCACTTCTGTCGCCCAGGGACCTGACTTACCGTGAAATCGCAGGAGAGTTGGGTATCTCACAAGGAAGTTTGGGACCAGTACGTTCCCGTTGCCTGGGATGTCTGCGCAGAATGCTGGCTGTCGAGGTTGCGGCTCCCGACCCATGGGGAAAGGAGCGGTAGACCGGAGAGCTACCAGGTGAGCGGGAGGCATGCGCACATGGGCATGAGCGTGACCATTTCGGCGGCGGCCGCCGAAGACGCCGAGCAGATTTTCAAGCTGCAGTATCTGGCGTTCCAGCGGGAGGCCGAGCTGTACGGCAACTACCTCATCCAGCCCCTCACCCAGTCCCTGGACTCCCTGAAGGCGGAGCTGGCCTCGGACACGGTCCTGGTGGCCCGTCTCGGCGACGAGGTGGTGGGCGCAGTGCGCGGCAGCGTCGGCGAGGACGGCACGGCGAGCATCGCCAAACTGTGCGTGCACCCCCGCCTCCAGGGCCACGGCCTGGGCGCCCGGCTGCTGCGCGGGGTCGAGCAGGCCCTCGCCGGGGACGGCGGCACGACCCGCTTCCGCCTGCACACGGGCCACAAGAGCGAGTCCAACCTGCGGCTCTACCGCAAGGCCGGCTACGCGCAGGTCGGCAACCGCACCGCCTCCGACGGCGTGCACCTGGTGATCCTGGAGAAGGACGCCAAGGACACCGACTACGCCGTCAGCGCGTAGCGCCCTTCCGGTCCGGGGGCGTTCCGCAGCAACGGCGGAACGCCCCCGGACCGGTTCCACGGCCGGGTGCCGCAGGGTTCGGCGCCGGGAGCTAGCGCTTCGAGCGGAGCCAGAGCATCCCGGTGACCGGCAGGATCACCGGGATGAAGAGGTAGCCCATCCCGAAGTCCGACCACACGGTCGCGTCGGGGAAGGCCTCGGGCCGCACCAGCGTCCACGTCCCGACGGCGAGCACCCCGGCCAGTTCGACGCCGCAGCACACGAGCGCCGCCCGGCGGGCCCTCTCCCCGCCCCGCACCAGCGAGTACGTGATGAAGGCGTAGGCCACGGCCGCCGCCGCCGAGAGCGCGTACGCCAGCGGTGCCCGGTCGAACTCGGTGGCGATCTGGTAGACCGACCGCGAGAGCGCGCCGACCACCATCACCCCGTAGAGCCACACCAGCAGCAGCCCCGGACCGGAGACCAGTCGCTTGCGCCCGGCGGGCGGGGCGGTCGTCGTGTCAGGCACCGGATCCCCAGATGTCGTAGAGCCGTACTTCCAGCACGGCGAGGACGACCGCGCCCGCGGCCACCGTCACCGAACCCCACTTGGTGCGCTCGGTCAGCGAGAGCATCCCGGCCGCCGGGACCGCCGCGAAGGCGCCCAGCAGGTAGGCCACGAAGATCACCGTGCCCTGTTCGGGCTTCTCGCCCCGGCCCAGCTGGACCAGGCCGATCACCAGCTGCGCCAGGACCAGCACGGTCACCACGGCCATGCCGATGAAGTGCCAGTCCTTGGTCGGCTGGTCCCGCCATGCGGCGTGGCCGCACCAGGCGGCGAGGGCGAGTGCGGCCGCGCCGATGGCGACCGTCAGGGCGACGAGCATGCAGCGAGGGTATTACGGGCCTAAAGACCCGATGCGCCCGCCCCTCGGGGCGGGCTTTCCTGGAACGCATGAAGATGCACGCCGAAGCCCTGCTGTTCGACAACGACGGCACCCTCGTCTCCTCCATGGAGTCGGTCCACCGCTGCTGGGCCCGATGGGCCCGGGAGCACGGCATACCGGAGGAGGAGTTCGCCCGGGTGGAGCTGCACGGCCGCCCGGCCGCCGAGATCATCGCCGAGCTGCTGCCCGAAGGCGTACGGGCGGACGCGCTGGCCCGCGTCCAGGTCCTGGAGCTGGCGGACGTGCCCGGCGGCGTGGTCCTCCTCCCCGGCGTCAAGGAGCTGCTGAACGCCCTGCCCGCCGCCCGCTGGGCGGTGGTCACCTCCGCCACCCGCCCGCTGGCCGAGGCGCGGCTGCACGAGGCGGGGATCGACTTCCCGGAACTGGTGACCGCCGAGGACGTCACGCGCGGCAAGCCCGACCCGGAGCCGTTCCTGCTGGCCGCGCGGCGGCTGGGCGTGGACCCGGCGCGCTGCGTGGTCTTCGAGGACGCTCCCGCGGGGCTGGCGGCCGGCCGGGCGGCCGGCATGCGGACCGTGGCCTTGACCACAACGCACCCGGCCGCCGAGCTTGCTGCGGACGTGGTCGTCAGGGACCTGTCGGCCGTGTCCGTGCTGGTCAGCAGGGGTGGAGTCACCCTGGAGACGGAGGCCTGAAGGTGACTGGTTCAGTCCAATCCTGTCCGGAATGCGATCGGATCCTGTCCGCTATCCGGACAGCATTGATCGGTGAGTCGCCATGTCTGCTTTACTGGGGCACATGACCACGACGAGCAGCCGCACCCTTGCGACCGAGGCGACGATGACGCCCGGTGCTCGTTGTATGTGTCGAATGTGCGCCTTCTGAGGGCCCCTTCACGCAGTCTCGCGCCCCGAAGCGAGACCGGCCGAGCAACTCCGCCGCTCCAGTCGCAACACGCTGCCGACTGACCCCCGGTACGGACCGCTCCTGCCCCGCGCACGCGTCGACGCCATCCTTTTGTGACGGTTAGACCCGTATCGCGTCCCCAGATGTTTGCCCCGTGCACGGCATCCGCACCCCGTGCACTCGACAGCGACGGAAATCCTGTGATCACCACATCGGGCCTCACGAAGGTCTACCAGTCCCGTGGCCGCGAGGTCACCGCCCTGGACGGCGTCGACCTGCACGTCCGCGAGGGCGAGGTCTACGGAGTCATCGGCCAGAGCGGTGCCGGCAAGTCCTCCCTCATCCGCTGCGTGAACCTGCTGGAGCGCCCCACCACCGGCACCGTGACCGTGGACGGCGTCGAGCTCACCGCCCTCGCCGGCCGCGGCCGCCGCGCCGGCAAGGAGCTCCGCGAGGCCCGCAGTCGCATCGGCATGGTCTTCCAGCACTTCAACCTGCTGTCCTCGCGCACCGTGCAGGCCAACATCGAGCTCCCCCTGGAGATCCTCGGCGTCTCCGGCCGCGAACGCTCCCGCAAGGCCCTGGAACTCCTCGACCTCGTCGGCCTCGCCGACAAGGCCAAGGCCTACCCCACCCAGCTCTCCGGCGGCCAGAAGCAGCGCGTCGGCATCGCCCGCGCCCTGGCCGGCGACCCCAAGGTGCTCCTCTCCGACGAGGCGACCAGCGCCCTCGACCCCGAGACCACCCGCTCCATCCTCCAGCTGCTGCGCGACCTCAACCGCCAGCTCGGCCTCACCGTCCTCCTCATCACCCACGAGATGGACGTCGTGAAGACCATCTGCGACTCCGCCGCCCTCATGAAGAAGGGCCGGATCATCGAATCCGGCACCGTCGCCGAACTGCTCGCCACCCCCGGCTCCGAGCTCGCCGGCGAACTCTTCCCGGTCAGCGGTGCCGCCACCGGACCCGACCGCACCGTCGTCGACGTCACCTTCCACGGAGAGGCCGCCACCCAGCCGGTCATCTCCCAGCTCTCCCGGACGTACAACATCGACATCTCGATCCTCGGCGCCGCGATGGACACCGTCGCCGGCCGCCAGATCGGCCGCATGCGCATCGAACTCCCCGGCCGCTACGAGGACAACGTGGTGCCCGTCGGCTTCCTGCGCGAGCAGGGCCTCCAGGTCGACCTCGTCGACGACGACTCCGACCTCGACTCCGAGATCGCCGCACTGGTCAAGGATGGTGCCAAGTGACCTGGTCCGAGATGCAGCCCCTGCTCACCCAGGGCACCTACGACACCCTCTACATGGTGCTCTGGTCCACCCTGGTGACCGTCCTCGGCGGACTGCCCATCGGCATCCTCCTCGTCCTCACCGACAAGGGCGGCCTCCTGCAGAACCAGCCGCTCAACAAGGTCCTCGGCGTGATCGTGAACATAGGCCGCTCGCTGCCGTTCATCATCCTGCTGATCTTCCTGATCCCGGTCACCACCGCCGTCGTCGGCACCTTCATCGGCCCCACCGCCATGATCGTCCCGCTCGCCATCGGCGCCGTCCCCTTCTTCGCCCGGCTCGTCGAGACGGCCGTCCGCGAGGTGGACCACGGCCTCATCGAGGCCGTCGAGTCCATGGGCGGCGGCATCCCCACCCTCATCGGCAAGGTCCTCCTCCCGCAGGCCCTGCCCTCCCTGGTCGCCGGCGTCACCACCACCGTGATCACCCTCGTCGGCTACTCCGCCATGGCCGGCGCGGTCGGCGGCGAAGGACTCGGCTCCAAGGCCATCACCTACGGCTTCCAGCGCTTCGAGACCGGCTTCATGTTCGCCACCGTCGCCGTCCTCATCGCCCTCGTCACGGTCATCCAGCTGATCGGAGACGGCGTGGTGCGCGTCCTCGCGCGCCGCGGCCGGACAGCCTGACCGGGCCGCCCCCCACGGGCGTCCCCACGGGCGTCCTCCCCAGACTTCCCCACAAAGGAAAGCCCGCACTTGTCGTGCTTGGGCAACCACCCCGCGAACACCCGCGAAAAGCAAGAAAGGCACTCTTCGTGCGCAAGAACACCAAGCTCACCGCCATCGCCGCCGTCTCCGCCGCGCTCGCCCTCGGCCTCACCGCCTGCGGCAGCTCCTCGGACCCGTCCACGGCCAAGAAGACCGAAGGCGGCAAGGTCGACGAGACCAAGCCGCTGGTGATCGCGGCCTCCCCGAGCCCGCACGCCGACATCCTGAACTTCGTCAAGGACAAGCTCGCGGCCAAGGACGGCCTCAAGCTGGAGGTCAAGGAGTTCACGGACTACGTCCTGCCCAACACCGCCACCGAGCAGGGCCAGGTCGACGCCAACTACTTCCAGCACAAGCCGTACCTCGACGACTTCAACAAGAAGAACGGCACGCACATCGTGCCCGTCGTGAACGTCCACCTGGAACCCCTCGGCCTCTACTCCAAGAAGGTCAAGGCCCTCACCGACATCAAGCCGGGCCAGACCATCGCCGTCCCCAACGACACCACCAACGAAGGCCGCGCCCTCCAGCTGCTCGCCGCCAACAACCTGATCACCCTCAAGGACGGGGTCGGCACCGGCGCCAAGCTGTCCGACATCACCGACAAGAAGGGCCTGGAGTTCAAGGAGCTGGAGGCCGCCACGGTCCCGCGCGCCCTGAACGACGTCGACGCCGCCGTCATCAACGGCAACTACGCCCTGGAGGCCAAGCTCTCGCCCGCCAAGGACGCCCTGGTCCTGGAGAAGGCCGAGGGCAACCCGTACGCCAACTTCCTGGCGGTCAAGGACGGCAACCAGAACGACCCGCGCATCCAGAAGCTCGCCAAGCTCCTGAACTCCGACGAGGTCAAGAAGTTCATCGAGGAGAAGTACCAGGGCTCGGTCATCCCGGCCCCCGGCACCCCCGGCGCCTGACCCAGGACCCCCTGGTAGACGCCGCATTCCCGGCCCCGCGCACCCACCCGGGCACGCGGGGCCGCGGGCTTGCCGGAGCCTGCCCGCTTCCGGGCAGCCCGGCCCTGCACATCCCCCGGCCGATGCTGCATGCTGTGGCTACGACCCGCACAAACGGTCCCGCACAAACGGTCCCGCACCGGCGGTCCCGTACGAACGGGCCGGCACGAACGGTCCCGCCCCACGGTCCCAGGCATGGAGCTGCGCATGACTACCACCTTCCCGGACGTCACCATCAGCACGGACCGGCTGGTGCTGCGCCCCTTCGAGGAAGACGACGTCACCGCGCTCACCGAGATGATGAACGACGAGCAGGTCACCGCCTGGACCTCCGTCCCGCACCCCTACACCCCCGCCGACGCCCGCGCCTGGGCCGCCGTCCGCTCCCACGCCGAGCGGACCGAGGGCCGCGGCATCGTCTTCGCCGTCACCGAATTCCTCACCCAGCGCCTCGTGGGCACCGTCCACCTCCGCAACACCGACTGGCACACCCGCACCACCGAAGTCGGCTACGTCACCGCCCCCTGGGCCCGCGGAGAGGGCTACGCCAGCGAATCCGTCCTTGCCGTCGCCCAGTGGCTCCTGCGCGACCGGCGCTTCGAGAGACTCGAACTGCGCACCGCCGCCGACAACACCGCCTCCCAGCAGGTCGCCCAGAAGATCGGCTGCATCAGCGAGGGCGTCCTGCGGAACGTGGCCATAGTGCGCACCCAGGACGCCGACGGCAGCTGGACCGACACCCGTACCGACCTCATCGTCTGGAGCCTGGTCCCCGAGGACCTCGACGACACCGACGAGTACGACGTCTACGAGAACCGCCACGCCCGCCCCGGCCCCGCCGGGCGCCCCGGCCACGACGACGGCTACCCCCTGCGCCGGCGCGCCGACGCACACGGCTACGCCGTCGGCGCCGACCGGCACTGACCCGGCGACCGGGTAGTCTCACCGTGACCCCCTGAAACACCCCGAACCTCCCTGACGAGGCCCGAAGCGCCGACGCAGAGGCTGGTGCTGGTGCTGGTGCTGGTGCTGGTGCTGGTGCTGGTGCCGACGCCGGTGCCGCGAGGCTCGGCCGAACGCGTACCCACCTCCCACCCCCCACCCCAGGAGACCGACGACGATGGCCGACCGGGTCACGGTGATCGGCTGGGACGGCTCCCCCCTGACCGAGGCCGCCCGCTCCGCGCTCTCCGCCGCCACCCTCGTGGCCGGAGCCGCCCACCACCTCGCACTCCCCGAGGTCCCGCCCGGCGCGGAACGCATCCGCCTCGGCAGCCTCGGCCTCGCCGCCCGCCGCATCGCCGGCCACCGCGGCACCGCCGTCGTCCTCGCCGACGGCGACCCCGGCTTCTTCGGCGTCGTCCGCACCCTGCGCGCCCCCGAACACGGCCTCGAAGTCGAAGTCGTCCCCGCCGTCTCGGCCGTCGCCGCCGCCTTCGCCCGCGCCGGAATGCCCTGGGACGACGCCCAGGTCGTCGTCGCCCACCCCCGCACCCTGCGCCGCGCCGTCAACGTCTGCCGCGCCCACACCAAGGTCGCCGTCCTCACCTCGCCCGGCGCCGGCCCCGCCGAACTCGCCCTGCTCCTCGAAGGGATCCACCGCACCTTCGTCATCTGCGAAGAACTCGGCACCGACCGCGAACGCGTCACCGTCCTCACCTCCGACGCCGCCGCCGACCACAGCTGGCGCGACCCGAACGTCGTCATCGTCATCGGCGGTGCCGGCCACGCCCCCGCCACCGCGGACCCCGGCTGGCTGCTCGGCCGCGGCCCCGGACCCGCCCCCGTACGCGGCTGGGCCCGCCCCCAGCCCCCCGCCGACGGGCCCCGGCCCGGCGAAGGGGAGTCCGTCCAGCTGCGCGCCGCCCAGCTCGCCCGGCTCGGCCCCCGCACCGGCGACCTCGTCTGGGACATCGGAGCCGGTTCCGGAGCCCTCGCCGTCGACGCCGCGGCCCACGGCGCCGCCGTCATCGCCGTCGACGCCGACCCCCGCGCCTGCGAACGCACAACCGCCGCCGCCCGCAAGCGCGGTGTCCAGATCCAGGTGGTCTCGGGCCGCGCTCCACACGTACTGGAGAACCTCCCCGAACCCGACGTGGTCCGCGTCGGCGGCGGCGGCCCCGCCGTCGTCGCCGCCGTCGCCGAACGGCGCCCCGAACGGATCGTCAGCCACGCCTCCACGCGCGACGAGGCCGAGGCCATCGGACGCGCCCTCGCCGAACACGGGTACGCCGTCGAGTGCGCGCTGCTGCAGTCCGTCGGCCTCGACCCGCGGACCTGGGCGGAACAGGAGCGTTCCGTGGTGTTCCTGCTGGCAGGCGAACGCCCAGTGAACCGCTGACCCGGAGCCCGGGGTAGGCTGGCCGATCGTCGTACCGCCCTGGTGGACGCGCGACGTGGCGCAGTCCACAGCGGACCGTGCCGGTTTCTGGCCGACACCGGGGCCGACGAGCGCGACAATGCTCAGGAGTTGTTGTGCGTGCGCCCGCGAGACGGCGCACCGCGACGACCCGGACGGCAAACTCCGCACGGCGGACCCTGTGGGCGGCCGGGCGATCGAAGAGGCAACACCGATGGGCGAGGGGTACGCATGACTGACACCGGCCAGGTCCCGGGCGAGGGTCACCCGGACAACACGGGCATGGTGGATCAGCAGGGCATTCCCGCTCCGGTCCCCCCGATGCCGCCCCTCCCGCCGATGCCGCCGCAGGCCCCGGCCGGCTACGCCTTCCAGGACCTCGTCGACGACCCGTCCGAGGCCGAGGACGAGGAACTCCTGCTGATGCCGAGCGGCCACGGACAGGGCTCCTGGAGCGACCCGCAGGTGGTCCCGCAGGTCCCGGCCTTCCCCGGCGAGTTCCCGGCGGAGCCCGTCTACACCGAGTACCCGCAGCCGCCCGTCACCGGCTACCCCGAGCCCGGACACCTCGGCTTCCCCGACCCCGGCTATCCCGAGGCCTTCCCCGCGGCCGGACAGCCCGCCCCCGGCTTCCCCGACGCCGGCTACCCCGTCCCCGGCACCTTCGCCGACCCCGCCGCGTACAGCGCGGGCGCGCACGAGACCGGCGGCCGCGACTCCGGCTCCCTGGACCTCGGCGGCCTCGTGGTCCCGTCCGGGGCCCCCGTCGCCGGGCAGGTCCCGCCCGCCGCCGCCGTCATGCCGCCGCGCCGCCCGCTGCACATGGGCCCGCCCGTGCCCGACGCCACCGGGGGAGTCGTACGCTCCCTCGCCGACCGGGGCCCGGCCGCCGCGCCGGTCCAGCCCGCCGGCGCGGTGGCGCCGGGGGTCCAGGCGGTTCCCGGGGTCCAGGTGGTACCGGGGGTGCAGGTCGCTCCTGAGGTGGCGCAGGGCGTTCCGGGGGAGCAGGCTGTTCCGGTGGAGCAGGGCGTTCCGGTGGAGCAGGCTGTTCCGGTGGAGCAGGCTGGTGTCGCCGAGCAGGCCGTACCGGTCGAGCAGGCCGTTTCGGTGGAGCAGGCTGTTCCGGTCGAGCAGGCCGCCGTGCAGGCGCAGGCCGGCGTGGCGGAGGCTGTCGTGGCCGAGCCGGTCGTGGCCGAGCCTGTCGTGGCTGAGCCTGTAGTGGCCGAGCCTGCAGTGGTCGAGGTCGCCGTGGCCGAGGCCGTTGCCGTCGCGCCGCAGGCCCCGGCCGCCGAGCCGGTGGTGGCGGAGGCCGTGGTGGCCGAGCCCGCTCCGGCCGAGGCCGTCGCCGCCGAGCCCGTCGTGGTGCTGGCCCCCCAGGTGGCCGCCGCCATCCAGGCCGCCGAGGCCGCCGCCGCGCAGGCCGCCGCGCCCGCCGCCGAGGCCCTGCCGGCTCCCGAGCCGGTGCCCGCCACGGCCGAGGCCGACCCCGCCGCCCCCGGCCCCGAGTACCTCGACCTGGGCCCCGCCGCACCGCAGGCCGGGGACGTCCCGCCGCAGGCCGGTACCCCGTGGACGGCCGAGCCGGTCGTCGCCGAGGCCGTCGCCGCCGAGCCGGCCGTCGCCGCTCCTGTCGTGGCCGTCGCCGAGGAGAGCGTTCCGCAGGCCGCTCCGGTCCCCGAGGAGGCCCCGACGGCCTCCGAGGCTCCCGCAGCCCCCGGGGCCGCCGCTCCCGCCGCCGACGCCCCGGCCGAGGCCGCGCAGCCCGCCCCGGAGGCCGAACCCGTCGCCGAACCCGCTGCCGACGCCGTGGCCGAGGCGCCGGCACCCGCCGAGCCGGCGCAGGCCGCCGAGCCCGCCGAGGCGCCCGACGCCGTGGCCGCCGTCGCTGCCGGGGCAGACCCCGCGGAAGCGGCGGGCCTGCCCGAGGCGCCCGCCGTAGCCGCCGCCGAGCCGCAGCCCGAGCCCGTACAGCCCGCCGAAGCGGCGGAGCCCGCCCCGGCCGGAGCCGAAGCCGCCGTGGCCGCCGCCGACGCCGAGGCCCCCGCCGCCCCGGCGGAGCCCGTCGGCGAGCCGGCCCCCGGGTACGCCGACGCGGAGCGCGAGGCCGTCCTGCGGGTCATGCGCGAGCGCCGCGACATCCGCAAGGGCTTCCGCACCGACCCCATCCCGCACGAGGTGCTGCTCCGCGTCCTGGAGGCGGCCCACACCGCGCCCAGCGTCGGCCACTCGCAGCCCTGGGACTTCGTGGTCATCCGCTCCGCCGAGACCCGCCGGACGATGCACGAGCTCGCCCAGAAGCAGCGCGAGGCCTACGCCAAGTCGCTGCCCAAGGGCCGGGCCAAGCAGTTCAAGGAACTGAAGATCGAGGCCATCCTCGACACCCCGGTGAACATCGTCGTCACCGCCGACCCCACCCGCGGCGGCCGCCACACCCTCGGCCGGCACACCCAGCCGCAGATGGCCCCGTACTCCTCCGCCCTCGCCGTCGAGAACCTCTGGCTCGCCGCGCGCGCCGAAGGCCTCGGCGTGGGCTGGGTCAGCTTCTTCGACGAGCGCGAAATGGTCCGCGCCCTCGGCCTTCCCGAGCACCTGGAGGTCGTCGCCTACCTGTGCGTCGGGTACGTCGACGAGTTCCCCGAGGAGCCGGAGCTGATGCAGGCGGGCTGGTCGCAGCGGCGTCCGCTGGCCTGGGTCGTCCACGAGGAGACGTACGGGCGCCGCGCGCTGCCCGGCGAAGCCCCGCACGACCTGCTCTCCGAGACCGTCGCCAGCATCCGCCCGCTCGACGCGAAGGCGCTCGGCGAGGCCTGGGAGCGGCAGAAGCGCATGACGAAGCCCGCGGGCGCGCTCGGCATGCTGGAGATCATCTCCGCGCAGCTGTCCGGCCTGTCGAGGGTCTGCCCGCCTCCGATCCCGGAGCCGGCGGCCGTCGCGATCTTCGCCGGTGACCACGGTGTCCACGCCCAGGGCGTCACCCCGTGGCCCCAGGAGGTCACCACCCAGATGGTGGCCAATTTCCTGGGCGGCGGGGCCGTCTGCAACGCGTTCGCCAACCAGGTCGGCGCCGAGGTCTGCGTCGTCGACGTGGGCGTGAAGGGCGACCTGCCCGCCACCCCCGGCCTGCTGCCCCGCAAGGTCCGGCCGGGCACCGACGACCTGTCCGTCGGGCCCGCGATGTCCCGCGAGGACGCCATCGCCGCCATCGAGGTCGGCATCGAGACGGCGCGCGACCTCGTCGCGGCGGGCAACAAGGGCCTGCTGACGGGCGAGATGGGCATCGCGAACACCACGGTGTCCGCCGCTCTGATCTCCGTCTTCACGGGGGTCGACCCGGCCGAGGTCACCGGGCGCGGCACCGGGATCAACGACGAGACGCACGCCAGGAAGGTCGACGTCGTCCGGCGCGCCCTGGAGCTTCACCAGCCCGACCCGAACGACCCCATCGGCGTCCTCGCTGCCATCGGCGGCCTGGAGCACGCGGCGATCGTCGGCCTGATCCTCGGCGGCGCCTCCCTGCGCACGCCGGTCATCCTCGACGGCGTGAGCGCCGGCGCGGCCGCCCTGGTGGCCCGCGCCATCGCCCCCGAAGCCCTGTCGGCCTGCATCGCCGGCCACCGCAGCGCGGAACCGGGCCACGTGGCGGCGCTCAACAAGCTCGGCCTGCGCCCCCTGGTCGACCTGGACCTCCGCCTCGGCGAAGGCACCGGCGCCCTCCTGGCCCTCCCCCTGGTCCAGAGCGCGGCCCGCGCGATGCACGAGGTGGCCACGTTCGACTCGGCGGGCGTGACGGAGAAGTAGGACCCCCGCTTCCCGACCGGGCCCGGTGTCTCCCCTTGAGATGCCGGGCCCGGTCGGCGTTCGGGGCGAGGACCGGCATCCCCCGGGGCGGTGTCAGGGAGGGTTTGGGGGCTTCCCGGCAGTCCATCGTCCTTCAGTGTCGGGCCGGTCCCTCAAGGGCGCTCCTTCGTCGCGTCGCTTCGCGATCGCCTTCGGCGACCCTTGACCGACCGACCCGCCCCGGAAAGCCGAAAGACTGCCGGGAAGCCCCCAAAAGAACGGTCACGGGGAGAAGGGGCAGGGACGGCCCCGTCAGCGACGAGACGACGGGCCGGGGGCCGGCTGACTGTACGAGGGGCCGACCAGTACCCCCTGCGGAGCACTCGTGCGCAGCAGATCGCTACGCGCTCCTCATGTCTCGGCGTCCGACGACCGTCTGTGGCCGCTGCTGTCACGAGACGCCGACCGGGACGGCGAGGGGGCTCGGTAGGGTGACCGCCATGGACGATCACTCGGGACCGGGGTCCAGCGTCGCGTTATCGGCCCTGCTCGGCATCGGTGGTGACTGGGTGCCCGTCACCACCGGCGAGTCGGGGGCCTTCGTCTTCCGCAGTGCGGACGGCGGCCGGTACGCCAAGTGCGTTCCCGGGGCGGATGCTGCGGAACTGGCGGCGGAGCGCGACCGGATCGTCTGGCTGGGCGGTCAGGCGGTACCGGGGCCGACCGTCCTCGACTGGTACGCCACCGGCGGGGGAGCCTGCCTGGTCACCAGTGCCGTCCGGGGCGTCCCCGCCGACCAGGTGTCCGTCGGGGATCTGCGGGGCGCCTGGGACCGCATCGCGGACGCGGTCCGTCGGCTGCACGAGGTACCCGTGTCGCAGTGTCCGTTCGAGCGGGGCCTGGACACCGTGGTCACGCTGGCGCGCGACGTCGTCGCCCGTGACGCCGTGAACCCGGAGTTCCTCCCCGACGAGCAGCAGCACACCCCTCCCGCCGACCTGCTGGCCCGCCTGACCGGGCAGGTGCCCGTGCGACGGGAGCAGGAGGCCGGTGACGCGGTCGTCTGCCACGGGGACCTGTGCCTGCCCAACATCGTGCTCGATCCGGCGACCCTGGACGTGTCCGGCTTCATCGACCTGGGCCGCCTCGGACGGGCCGACCGCCACGCCGATCTGGCCCTGCTCCTGGCCAATGCGCGGGAGACATGGACGGACGAGGAGCGGGCACGGGCCGCGGACACGGCGTTCGCCGAGAAGTACGGCACCACCCTGGACCACGAACGTCTGCGCTTCTACCTCCACCTCGACCCACTGACCTGGGGCTGACCCCTCCGTCCACCCCCACCCCGACCAGCCGAAACCCCGTGTCCGAACTTCGGCCCCGCAGGTACGACCAGCGCCGATGGGTCGTATCGTGGTCCCGGACGGGCGCCCCGCACCGCGTGTCCGATCAGCCGCTCCAGCGCAGCAGCGGCCGCCGCCGACCACACCCGCCGCATCAGGAGCCGCAACCGCCATGGCAAACCCGGCACACCCCGCCTACCCCGTAGGACTCCGTCTGGCAGGGCGCCGCGTCGTCGTCATCGGCGGCGGGCAGGTCGCCCAGCGCCGGCTGCCCGCGCTCGTCGCGGCCGGCGCCGACGTGCTGCTGATCTCCCCTTCCGCGACGCCCTCCGTGGACGTGATGGCGGAGACCGGCGAGATCCGCTGGGAGCGCCGCCGGTACCAGGAGGGCGACCTCGACGGGGCCTGGTACGCGCTGATCGCGACCAGGGACCGGGCCGCCAACGACGCCGCCTCCGCCGAGGCCGAGGCGCGCCGGGTCTGGTGCGTGCGCGCCGACGACGCCGATGCCGCCACCGCCTGGACCCCGGCCACCGGCCGGGTCGAGGGCGTGACCGTCGCCGTGCTCAGCGGCAACGACCCGCGCCGCTCCGCCGCCGTCCGCGACGCGGTCGTCGAGGGGCTGCGCGACGGCTCGCTCACCGCCGCCCGCCCCCGTGTCCCCGGCGTCGCCCTCGTCGGCGGCGGGCCCGGCGACCCGGACCTGATCACCGTGCGCGGCCGCCGCCTGCTCGCCGAGGCCGACGTGGTCATCGCCGACCGGCTCGGCCCCCGCGACCTGCTCGACGAGCTCCCGCCGCACGTCGAGGTCATCGACGCCGCGAAGATCCCGTACGGCCGCTACATGGCCCAGGAGGCCATCAACAACGCCCTGATCGAGCACGCCAAGGCCGGCAAGGCCGTGGTCCGGCTCAAGGGCGGGGACCCGTACGTCTTCGGCCGCGGCATGGAGGAGCTCCAGGCCCTCGCCGCCGAGGGGATCGCCTGCACCGTCGTGCCCGGCATCTCCAGCTCCATCTCGGTCCCGAGCGCCGTCGGCATCCCCGTCACCCACCGCGGGGTCGCGCACGAGTTCACCGTGGTCAGCGGCCACGTCGGGCCGGACGACCCGCGTTCCCTCGTCGACTGGGCGGCCCTCGCCAAGCTCACCGGCACGATCGTCGTCCTCATGGGCGTCGACAAGATCGGCCTGATCGCCGAGGCGCTGGTCCGCCACGGCCGCTCCGCCGAAACCCCCGTCGCGGTCGTCCAGGAAGGCACCACCGCCGCCCAGCGCCGGGTGGACGCCACCCTCGCGACCGTCGGCGAGACGGTCAAGGCGCAGGAGGTCCGGCCGCCCGCCGTCATCGTGATCGGCGACGTCGTCCGCGTCAACGCACCCCTCGCCGGCGCCTGACAGGCCGTTGGCACCGCACCCAGGACAAGGCAGTATCACCCTGTGGCTGATCTCATCACCATCGAAGACCCCGACGACCCGCGCCTGCGCGACTACACGGGCCTGACCGACGTCGAGCTCCGGCGCCGCCGCGAGCCCGCCGAGGGCCTGTTCATCGCCGAGGGCGAGAAGGTCATCCGGCGGGCCAAGGACGCCGGGTACGAGATGCGCTCGATGCTGCTCTCGGCGAAGTGGGTCGACGTCATGCGCGACGTCATCGACGAGCTCCCCGCCCCGGTCTACGCCGTGAGCCCGGACCTCGCCGAGCGGGTCACCGGCTACCACGTGCACCGCGGCGCCCTCGCCTCGATGCAGCGCAAGCCGCTGCCCACGGCCCAGGAGCTGCTGGCCTCGGCGCGCCGGGTGGCCGTCATGGAGGCGGTCAACGACCACACCAACATCGGGGCCATCTTCCGCAGCGCCGCCGCCCTCGGCATGGACGCGGTGCTGCTGTCGCCCGACTGCGCGGACCCGCTGTACCGGCGCTCGGTGAAGGTGTCGATGGGCGCGGTGTTCTCCGTCCCCTACGCGCGCCTGGAGGCCTGGCCCAAGAGCCTGGACACGGTCCGGGAGGCGGGCTTCAAGCTCCTCGCCCTCACCCCGCACGAGAAGGCCTCGCCGATCGACGTGGCCGCCCCGCAGACCCTGGACCGCGTCGCGCTGATGCTCGGCGCGGAGGGCGACGGGCTGTCCACGCAGGCGCTGGTCGCCGCCGACGAGTGGGTGCGCATCCCGATGGCGCACGGCGTGGACTCGCTGAACGTGGGCGCGGCCGCGGCCGTCGCCTTCTACGCGGTGGCCGGCAGCGGCCGCGCGTAGCCGCCGGAACGTACCGGAGGGGGTGCCCCGCCCACGAGGCGGGGCACCCCCTCCGGCCTTTCCCGCTCAGAGCTTCTGCGCGAGGGCGATGCCCAGGGCCACGATCAGGGTGACCACGACGAACACGATCAGCCGCTGCCGCAGCAGCTTCGGGTCCGGCCGGGACGGGCGGCGCCCGGTGCCGGTCGTACGCGGGCCGGGGCGGCCCCCCGTGCGCCCTGCGGTGGATCCGGGGTTCCGGGACGACGAGGGCCGCGACGGGGGCCCGCCGTGGGGGCCCTGCGGCCTGGCGACGGGGGTCGCACCGCCGGTACGCCGTTCCGTGCTGCGGTCCGCCTGGCCCGGGCCCCGCACCTCCGGCCGCGCCACGGGCCGCTCGACGCGGGCCCGCTGCGCGGGCGGGCGCCCGTCGCCCAGCCCCTGCGCCTCGCGGGCGGCGATCTCCTTGAGCCGCATCGACAGCTGGAGCGTGGTCGGCCGTTCCTCGGGGTCCTTGGCCAGGCAGGCCCGCACGAGCGGTGCGAGCGCGTCGGGGACGCCGACCAGGTGCGGCTCCTCGTGCACCACGCGGTACAGCATCACCTCGGAACTGCCGTGCCCGAAGGGCGAGTCGGCGGTGGCCGCGTAGGCGAGGGTGGCGCCGAGGGCGAACACGTCCGTGGCCGGGGTGACGGCGGCGCCGCGCACCTGCTCGGGCGCGAGGAACCCGGGGGAGCCGACCGCGGTGCCCACGTGGGTGAGGGTGCTGGCCCCGGTGGCCCAGGCGATGCCGAAGTCGATGATCCGGGGGCCCTTGGGGGAGAGCAGGATGTTCGAGGGCTTCAGGTCCCGGTGGACCACTCCCGCCTCGTGCACGGCGACCAGGCCCTCGGAGAGCGCGGCACCGATCGCGGCGATCTGCGCGGCCGTCAGGGGCCCTTCCTCGGCGACCTTGTCGTGCAGCGAGGGGCCAGGCACGTACTGGGTGGCGAACCAGGGGCGCTCCGCCTCCAGATCGGCGGCCACCAGCCGGGCCGTGCAGCCGCCGCGGATCCGCCGGGCGGCGGACACCTCGCGCGCGAACCGGGAGCGGAACTCCTGGTCCTCGGCCAGGTCGGGCCGGATCACCTTGAGGGCCACGCGCTGCCCGCGCCGGTCCGAGCCCAGGTAGACCACGCCCATGCCGCCGGCACCGAGCCGCCGGTGCAGTCTGAACGAGCCGACGACACGCGGGTCCTCGCGCCGGAGCCGCATCATCGCCATGTCCACCCCGCTGACGGTCGTCCTGCTGACCTGGCACAGCTTACGGACCATCCGGCACGAGCGCTCAGAGGCCGCGCCCTCCCGGGGAGATTCGATTGTCAGTGCGGGGCAGGCCACTTGAGGGTGTGGAGTCCCCCGCCCCCCTCCGCTGCCCGCGCCCCGCGCCCTGCACCAAACGGCCCTCGCCCCAAGGGGGTTGGCGCCACTGCCGCCCCCACGGCACCCCCTGCCCGAGCGGCCCCGTACCGGCCCGGCGGAGGGGGGCGTCAACACCCCGCCAGACGACACGCGTGTGCGGGGAGTGACGGAAGTGAGCGAAGTCACTACCCTCCGGTCATCCCCCGTCTCCCTTGCCCCCTCCGGGAAAACCCCCACTACGGGGGAGGGATCTACACCCAGGGGAGTAGGCGGGGGGCGGGACCCTCATCCTCCTGGAGGCCCGGCAAGGGGTACGAGGGCATGAGGCCAGGAGCCTTTCCGGCGCCTAGTGTTGAAGACAAGCGGCGGGTGGCGCACTCGTCCCCCGAGGTCACGGCCCGCCGCTGCCAGACGACAGGGAGAGGACCATGGCGGACATCGCACGGCAGGGGCGCAAGGCATTCGCGTTCAACGGCCATGAGTCCGGTACGCGCCACCCGCTGGTGGCCGCGGCCATGGTCCTCCCCCTGGCCGCCCTCCTGCTCTTCCTCTTCGGAGGCTTCGAGCAGGTGGCGGCGCAGGCGTCGTCCGTGGGCGTGATGCTGGGGCGCTGAGCGGCGCCCCGGGTCCGGAAGAGCGGTCCGGACCGGGCCATCGGCCTGTCGTACCCCGTGGGGACGGGGGAGCGACGGACGGCAGGTGAAGGGTGCTGCCCGTACGACTGGGGAGTCGGACGGGCAGCACCCTTTCTCGCGTCCCCACGCGCCGGCACAACGCGGAAGCCCCGGCCGTCGAGACGGCCGGGGCTTCCGGTGCGGTGCGCGATACTGGGATTGAACCAGTGACCTCTTCCGTGTCAGGGAAGCGCTCTCCCGCTGAGCTAATCGCGCGGGCTGCGGCAAAGAACCGCAGGTCGAACAAGGTGGTGCAGGTACTGCGTGCGCGATACTGGGATTGAACCAGTGACCTCTTCCGTGTCAGGGAAGCGCTCTCCCGCTGAGCTAATCGCGCGGGGATCCTTGCGGATCAGGTCCTTGCGGACCAGTGGACGATACTGGGATTGAACCAGTGACCTCTTCCGTGTCAGGGAAGCGCTCTCCCGCTGAGCTAATCGTCCTTGGAGGTGGAGACGGGATTTGAACCCGTGTAGACGGCTTTGCAGGCCGTTGCCTCGCCTCTCGGCCACTCCACCTCGGAGTGTGCAGGGGTTCTCGGGAAGATCCCCCACTCAGAGCGGACGACGAGACTCGAACTCGCGACATCCACCTTGGCAAGGTGGTGCTCTACCAACTGAGCTACGTCCGCAGTGTCACCGTGTTCGCTCCGGGGTTTTTCCCGGCGCTCCCTGGCGACGTGTTGAACTCTAGCGGATTCCCGGGCCAGCTCAAAAACGCGTTTCCGCAGCGTGCTGCCACCCGATCACCGGAGGTCACCCGTCGGTCACCTCACCGGCGCCATCGCGCCACCGGTCATAGACTCGCAGCCGTGCACGACCTGCCTCCCCTGGCCCGCTTCGGCGGCCTTCTCGCGACCGACCTCCGAGACGTCACCGGCGACCCCTCGGCCCTCGACTCCTCCGGGTTCTGGGCGGTGACCGCAGACTTCGAAGGCCGGCTGGTCTGCGCGCGCTTCGGGGACATACGCCCCGACCCCGTCCCCGCACCCGTCCCCGGGGCCTGGCGCGGGCCCGCCGCCGACCGGTGGTCCTCCTCGCTCGACCGCTCCGCGTACGTCGCGGGCGTCCGGCGGATCCGCGAGTACATCGCGGCGGGGGAGGTCTACCAGGCCAATCTCTGCCGCGTGATGTCCGCCCCGCTGCCGGACCCGGCCACCGCCGACGTGGACGCCCTGACCTCGCTCCTCGCGCGCGGCAACCCCGCCCCCTACGCAGGAACGATTCGGCTCAGGGCCCACGGGGTCGAGGTCGCCACCGCATCCCCCGAGCTCTACCTGCGCCGCGACGGCCGCCGCATCGAGTCCGGCCCCATCAAGGGGACCGGCCGCACCGCCGCCGACCTGCTGCCCAAGGACCACGCCGAGAACGTGATGATCGTGGACCTCGTGCGCAACGACCTCGGCCGCGTCTGCTCCACCGGCTCCGTCGCCGTCCCCGAGCTGTGCGCCCTGGAGGAGCACCCCGGCCTGGTCCACCTGGTCTCCACCGTCAGCGGCGAACTCGCCGAGGACGCCGGCTGGCCCGAGCTGCTCGCTGCCACCTTCCCGCCCGGCTCGGTCACCGGCGCCCCCAAATCCTCCGCCCTGCGGATCATCGAAGAGCTGGAGACGGCCCCCCGCGGCCCCTACTGTGGGGGCATCGGCTGGGTCGACGCCGACCGCGGCACCGCCGCGCTCGCCGTGGGCATCCGCACCTTCTGGATCGACCGCGAGGCCCCCGGCGGCCCCCGCCTGAGCTTCGGCACCGGCGCCGGGATCACCTGGGGCTCCGACCCCGAACGCGAATGGGCCGAGACCGAGCTGAAGGCCGCCCGGCTGGTCGCACTGGCCTCCGGCGGCCCCCTGCCCGGCGCGGACGGCACGAAGCACGACCTGAGTGGAGGAACCGTACGGTGAGGATCTGGCTCGACGGCACGCTGCGCGACGCCGATGAGGCGAAGGTGTCGGTACTGGACCACGGGCTGACCGTGGGCGACGGCGTCTTCGAGACGGTCAAGGCCCGGCAGGGCACCCTCTTCGCCCTCACCCGCCACCTGGAGCGGCTGACCCGCTCCGCGCGCGGCCTGGGCCTGCCCGACCCCGACCTCGACGAGGTGCGCCGTGCCTGCGCCGCAGTCCTGGAGGCCAACCCCGTCCCCCTCGGCCGGCTCCGGATCACCTACACCGGCGGTCTGTCCCCGCTCGGCTCCGACCGCGGTGACAGCGGACCCACCCTGGTCGTCGCCGTCGGCGCGACCACCCGCCGCCCCGACACCACCGCCGTGATCACCGTCCCCTGGGTGCGCAACGAACGCTCCGCGCTGACCGGCCTCAAGACCACCTCCTACGCCGAGAACGTGGTCGCCCTCGCCCGCGCCGACCGGGCGGGAGCCTCCGAGGCCCTCTTCGCCAACACCGTCGGCCGGCTCTGCGAGGGCACCGGCTCCAACGTCTTCGTCGTCCTCGACGGCGAACTCCACACCCCGCCCGTCGCCTCGGGCTGCCTCGCCGGGATCACCCGCGCGCTGGCCGTCGAATGGACCGGCGCCCAGGAGACCGACCTCCCCTTCGACGTCCTGGAACACGCCGAGGAGGTCTTCCTGACCTCCACGCTGCGCGACGTCCAGGCCGTCCACCGCGTCGACGGGCGCGTCCTGACCGGCGCTCCCGGACCCGTCACGGCCAAGGCCATGCGGGTCTTCGACGAGCGCGCCGCGTCCGACATCGACCCCTGAGGGCCCCCGGGGCGCCCCGCGCACCGTGGTCACGGCGGCGCGGGGCGGGTAGAACTCGACGATGACCACCACCCTGCGGCCGAGCGGGCCGCTTCAGCAGAGCGACTCCGGCGCGCGCTCGCGCCCGTACGAGGTCCGCGTCAACAGCAGGCGCGTCGGGGCGCTGCTGATCGCCGCCGACACGCCCTTCGGGCCGACGGTGGGGGAGATCCGCGACCTGGTGATCGAAGAGCCGGACCGCCGCCGCGGCCGTGCCACCGTCGCGGCCCTCGCCGCCGAGGAGGTGCTGCGCGGCTGGGGCTGCCGCCGGGTGCGGATCTCCGTCCCGGCCGGCTCCCCGGGCGGGCTCAGGCTCGCCGCGGCCCTCGGGTACACCGAGTCCAGCCGGAACATGGCCAAGGAGCTGCCCGCCGCCCCGCCCGCCCTCTCCGCGGGGGTCCGGGGCCGGCTCATGACGCCGGACGAGTACGCGGCCTGGGACGCACGGGCCCGCGCCGACTACGAGGCGACCTGGATCGCGCGCGGCATGCCGCAGGAGGCCGCCCGGGCCAAATCGCTGGCCGACCACGACGCGCAGCTCCCGCAGGGGCAGGCCACCCCCGGGGTCGTCTTCAGCGTCCTGGAGGCGGCCGGCACGCCTGTCGGCCACGTGTGGGTGGCCCCCGCAGGGGAGGGCTCGTACGTCTACGACGTCGCCGTCGCCGAGGAGCACCGCGGCCACGGGTACGGCCGCGACCTGATGCTGCTCGCGGAGCGCACGGCCCTCGCCGCCGGCCACCGCCTGCTGGCGCTCCACGTGTTCACCACGAACACCCCGGCCCTGCGCCTGTACGAGTCCCTCGGCTACCGTCCCACCCACCTCAACTGCGGCAAGGAGCTGATCTAGGCGGCCATGGGTGTCAGGGAGCGTGAGCGCAAGGTGTACCGGCCGCTGCGGCGGGCCGGGCTGGAGGTGATCCCGGACGCGGTGCCGGACGGCATCGTGCCGTTCGTCGGCGGGTACGGGGGCGAGGACTGCTCGGGGGGCTTCTCCCACCCGTACGACACCCCGCGGCTCGTGGAGCGGCTCAACGAGGACTGGTACGCGCTCGCCGTCTCCACGGGCCTCTTCGACCACCGGCGCGAGTTCCTCGTCATGCTCCCGCAGGGCACCCGGACGCACGCCACGGTCCTGCGGAACATGCGCGAGGGCCGCGAAGCATCGCCGGCGCTGTGGACGCGGGTGCGGCTGCTGGAACGCTGGGACGTGATGGGCCGGGGCGCGGGTTCGGCGTTCCTCGGCGTGCGCGCAGGCCACCCGGGCTTCGGGATGATGGCGCTCGACGGCAGCGTGTACCTCATCTGCTCGACGGGCGAGCGGGGCGTCGACGTGGCCGCGGTGCCCCACCCGCACCGTTCGGAGAACGTCCTGCGGCACCTGGAGTGGTTCGCGGGCTGGGACTACCCCGTGGGCAATCCCGAGCTCAGGCGGCGGATCGCCGCCTGGCTCGCGGCCCGCGGGCCCGCGGCGGCGGGCGCCTCCGCGTCCGCCGTGCCCCCGGGCGTCGCCTAGGCGCTCTCGCCCGCGAGCAGCCGGTCCGCGATCCCCTCGATGCGGGCGCGCAGGCCCTCCTGGCTCTTGCCGCCGTCCAGGCGCTCGCCGCCGATCACGTACGTCGGGGTGCCGGTCACGCCGATGGCCTTGCCCTCGGCCTGGTCGGCGTCGACGATCAGGATGTGCCGGCCGTCGATCAGAGCGGTGTCGAACTCCTCGACGTCCAGGCCGAGTTCACGTGCAACGTCCAGCAGTACGGCCTCGCCGCGCTCGCCCAGTTCGGCGGTGCGGGCGAGTACGGCCTCCGCGTACGGCCAGCCCTGGCCCTGTTCCGCGGCCTCCTCGGCGGCCTGCGCGGCGGCGAAGGCGTGCTTGTGCTTCTCCAGCGGGAAGTGCCGCAGCCGGATGTCCAGCCGGTCGCCGTAGCGGGCCCGCAGGGCGCGCACGTCGTCCAGGGCGCTGTGGCAGTCCGGGCACTGGAGTTCGCACCAGACTTCGAGGATCACGGAATCGGTCATGCGGACAGTCTCCCAGACCCCCTGAGGAGGAGATCCGACCCCGAGATGTCCCGGAGATCCGCGGGGACGGGCCCCCGGGCGTGGCCCCCGGCGCGGGGGCCGGTGCAGGATGGAAGGGACAGCTCACCCGCCGCCCACCGCCGGAGGACCGCATGCTCGCCGAGACCATTTGTTCCGCGGTGTCCGCGGCGGGCCTGGGCATCGCCGCGCTGACCGCGTACCGCAGGCGGTTCCTCGCCGCGACGCGGATCGCGGCGTACTCGCTGGTGCCGGTGGGCCTGGTGCTGACCGGCGTGGTGGCGTGGGTGTCCGGGATGGTCTTCAAGCCGACCGTCTGGATCGGCTTCGGCCTGCTGGGGCTGGCCTGGGTGCTGTTCATGGCCACCCGGGCCGTGGAGCGCCGCGGCCTGGGCCGGGCCCCCAAGGCCCCGAAGCCGGCCGAGGGCGCCCCCGGCCGGGAGGCCGTCGCCCCGGGCGCCTCGGTCCCCTCGCCGGGCACCGGAGGCCGTCAGACCGCCCGGCCGGCCCCGGCCCCCGCGGACGACTTCTCCGACATCGAGGCGATCCTGAAGAAGCACGGGATCTAGGGGTTCCGGAGCTTCACGAGAGGCCCACGGTGAACGCCGCGCGGTAGCCGGTGCCGTCCTGGGCGGGGGTCAGGGTCATCCGGCCGTCGGCCGCCCGGTAGCGGTCGTCGTTGCCGTTCGGGTCGCGGGGGGCCTTGCGGCGCGCGTACGGCTGCCGCCCGTAGACCTCCTTCAGGAAGGCGTCCGGGAGGAAGAACTGCGAGGTGGTCTCGGAGCGCGCGTCGGGCCGGACCTTGAAGTGGATGTGCGGCGCCAGTCCCGCGTACCAGCCCGGCACGATCGTCCCGAAGGAGGCGCGGCCGGCGGCGTCGGTGACCTGGACCCCGCGCAGCCAGGTTTCCTTGCCCTCCGAGTACACGCCCGACGCGTCGGCCTGCCAGATGTCGACGGCGGCGCCCGCGAGCGGCCGGCAGCCGTCCTTCACGCTCACCACGGTCAGCTCCAGCCGCAGCGGTACGCCCTCGCGGCCCTCGGTGACGTCCGAGCGGGTCCGGCCGCGGCCGACGTAGTTCGGGCCCGCGCCCGAGGTCACCGCCAGCACGCAGCCGGGGGTGGCCCCGCCCGACGGCGCCGGGGCGGCCCTGCCGGGCGTGGCCGGGCGGGCGCAAGCCGCCGTCAGTGCGGCGATCCCGGCGGTTCCCGCGGTCAGCAGGAGGGCCCGCCGGCTGGTCGGGAAGGTGTCCTCGTCGGTCATGCGGAGCCTCTCGCGCGTGCGCCCGGGGCCGTCACGTGCGGACGGCCGCCCACCGCGCCCACCGTCCCGCACCCCGGCGGCCGGGCCCGCGACCGACACACGGCCGACCGGGTCCTGCGGCGGACATCTCGTAGCGGATGCGGGGGCCGGTGCGGGGGAGAAGCCGGGGGGAACCACCTGATCTGACGAGAGACGGCGAACTGCCGCGCCGATCATGGCGTGTTGGGGGCGGGACCGGGGCGGGCTGCGCGATCATCGCCCCGACATGCTCGACACATCGCAGGGTGAGCCGCCGGCTCCCGCCCCCGAGGCCCCCATCGCCCGGGCCGCCGCCGTTCTGGCTCCCGAGACCCCGCAGGCCGCGGCCGTCGCCACGGCGGCGGCGTCGGAGGGCCGGGGCTGTCTCTTCGCGCTCTCCCAGCCGCCGCTGATGATCTTCCTAGCGGTGGTCGGGACCCTGCTGCTGCTCGCCGCCCTGCACGACCTCTATCTGCTCTGAGCCCTCGGGCCGGCCGTCCGCCTCCTTGCGGCGGGCCCGGTACGCGGCCACGTGCAGCCGGTTCCCGCAGGTCCGGCTGTCGCAGTAGCGCCGCGAGCGGTTGCGGGACAGGTCCACGAAGGCCCGCCGGCAGTCCGGGGCCTCGCAGCGGCGCAGCCGCTCCTGCTCGCCGGAGACCACGATGAAGGCCAGCGCCATGCCGCCGTCCGCCGCCAGGTGGTCGCCCACCGAGGCGCCCGGCGCGAAGTAGTGCACGTGCCAGTCGTAGCCGTCGTGGTCGGTCAGCTGCGGGGTGGTGCCGGCCGTGGCCACCAGCTCGTTGATGAGTGCGGCCGCCGCACGGGAGTTCGGTGCCGCGAAGACCTGGGCGAACTTGCCCCGGACCGTCCGCACCCCCGCGAGGTCGCGGGCGCCCAGGTCGCCGACGTCGCTGATCGCGTGCTCCTCGACGAAGCCGCGCAGCGCCCCGAGGTCGGGCAGGCCGTCGGGCTGCGCCGGTTCGGCCGCGGTGTTCACCAGCGCGACGACGACGTCGAGCGCGCGACGGGTGTCGTGGGGGATCTGCACGGGGTCGCTCCCTGGGTGCCGGGCCTTGCGGCGGCGGGCCGCTGCCGCCCGCTGGGGGCCGACAATAGCGCTTACCGCGGGAAAGGTACCCGAGCACACCGGCGCCGCCCCCGCGGGTGGCTTCCGCGGGGACAGCGCAGGCACTGCCGTATGTGGTTGTCCGTCCCGCACCGTCGCCCCGAGTCGGACGGTGGCGGGCTGGGGGCCTGGCTCAGCTTTCGGCCAGGATGTGGGACAGCTCCTTGTCGAGGTCGAAGTGCCGGTGCTCGGTCCCGGGTGGGACCGCGGCGTCCGTCCGCTTGAGGAACGACTCGAGGGCTCGGGCGGGTGCTTCGAGCAGCGCTTCTCCCTCCGGTGAGCTCAGGGCGATGCAGACGACGCCCTGGCCGTGGCTGCGGGACGGCCAGACGCGGACGTCGCCGGTGCCGGTGGGCCGGTGGAGGCCCTCCGCGAGGAGGTCGCGGGCGAATACCCATTCGACCGTCTCCTCGGCGCCGGTGTGGAAGGTGGCGTGCACGGCGTAGGGGTCGGCCGTGTCATACCGCAGGCCCGCCGGAACAGGCAGTGAGGACTCGCTCGACACAACGAGGCGCAGGTGCAGCTCGCAGCTGACCGTGGTGTTCATAAGCGCCAGGGCCTTTCGCTCAGTGTGCGCTCGGGGATTCGCACGTCGGCGAAATCGACATGCCACCTACGGTGCCGTTGTAAACCCCTCTGACCGTTTTGCGGAGCTCTGGGTCCCTCGGACGGCGGATCCAAAGCAGCATTCACGTGTGCTTCCGGCTCCGGTAGATTCGTCGCCATGAATACGGGGAGTGACCGCGGAACCAGCGAATCCGTCAGCACCGAGCCGGACGCCGAAGAGGCTCCGCACGAGTCGAAGGCGCCCGCCTTCATCAAGGCCAACCGCAGCCTGCACCTGAGCTGGCAGGTCGGCGTCTTCATCGTCGGCCTCGCCGTCATCGGCGCGGGCGTCGCCATGCTCGTCCTGCCCGGCCCCGGCTGGGTCGCGATCTTCGCGGGCCTGGCGATCTGGGCCACCGAGTTCGCCTGGGCCTCCCTCGTCCTGCGCTGGACGAAGCGCAAGGTGACCGAGGCCGCGCAGAAGGCGCTCGACCCGAAGGTGAGGCGGCGCAACATCATCCTCACCAGCGTCGGCCTCGCCATCGCGGCTGCGCTGATCGGCTTCTACCTGTGGAAGTACGGCCTCACCCTGCCGTGGAACATCAAGGACCAGTGACCGGCACGTCCGGCGCCCGCCCGGTGCCGGTCCGGGGGGTGTCACGGAGCACCGCTGACATGCGGTAATGTTTGCGGTGCGTCCGGGCGATTAGCTCAGTGGGAGAGCACTTCGTTCACACCGAAGGGGTCACTGGTTCGAACCCAGTATCGCCCACCCGGAGCAGCGGCCCGGAGACTCGGAAGAGTCTCCGGGCCGCTGTCGTACGCCCGGCCCCCGCACCCTCAGCGCAGCCGCCCGATCGCCTCCCGCAGCCGGCGGGCGTCGCGCAGCCGCTTCTCGTACGTCGCCCCCACCGCCAGCAACAACAGGCCCGCCAGCGCCGGCGGCAGCCAGCGCGGCAGCACCCCCGCCACCTGCACCACGTACGGGGCCAGCTCGTGCAGCGCCACCGCCGCCAGCACCGCACCGCCCAGCAGCAGCGGCGCCCCGAGCCGGCGCTGCGCACCTGCCAGGGTGACGGCCAGCGCGGCCGTCCCCAGCAGCAGCGGCCGCTGCCAGTGCGCGTCGCCCCAGACGGCGACCATGCTCGGCAGCAGCGCCGCCCCCAGCCCAGGCCCGTACGCGGACCAGGACGAGGCCCCCGGATCCCGGCGGCGGCGCAGCAGCCCCACCGCCAGCGCCGGCACCGCCACCGGCAGCGCGTACGCCTCGGGCACCGCCACCCCCCACGCCGCGAGCCGCACCCAGGCGCCCGCCACGCACAGCGCCCCCGCCGCCCAGCCCAGAGCGCGCCGCTCCACCCGCAGCGCCGCCCCCGCGCAGACCGCCCCGGACAGCCCGAGCACCAGCGCCAGCACCGGCGCGTCACCCGCCGCGAGCGCCACCGCCACCGCCAGGAGCCCCGCCCCGGCCGCCGCGGCCTCCGCCGCGACCCGCACCGGGCCCAGCCGGGGAGCCAGGGCCGCCACCAGCGCCGGGACCGCCAGCAGCGCCACCGCCCGCCAGGACCAGGGCAGCCCCGCCACCGCGCCCAGCGCCACCGCCAGCGCCGCCGCGTACCCGACGGCACCCACCGCGCAGCCCGCCCGCACCGGCACCGTCGCGGCCCCGTGGGCGGCCCCCAGGGCGCAGCAGGCGGCCAGCACCCCGAACACCGCGAAGGTCGCCGCCCGGCCGTCCAGGGCGGCCAGGGACACGCCGAGGGCCCCCACGGCCGCGCACCCCCCGGCTGCGAACGCCACCGCCCGCGCCGGAGCCCGCAACGCCGCCACCCCGGCCGCCGCCACCACCCCGAGCTGCGCGGCGAACACCGCCCAGGCCGGCAGGCCCGGCCGCATCGGCGCCGCGAAGAGCGCCGCAGCGGCGCACACCACCGCCGACGCCCCCGCCACCGGCCGCGGCAGCACCCCGCCCGGCAGCCACAGCGCGCCCGCCGCGAGCAGTAGCGCCACCGCGAGCCCCGCACCCGGCCCGCCCTGCTGCGGGGCCGTCGCCGCCCACACCTCGCGCAGCACCGCCCCCCGGGCCGCGAGCGCCACCGCCACCGCCGACAGCCCCGCGAGCGCCCCGAGGGCGGCCACCGCCGCCCCGGCCCGCAGCAGCCCGCGCCGCACCGCCCCCGGGACGGCGCCCGAGCCCGCCCGCACCGCCGCCGCCGACAGCGCGAGCGCCGCCGCCACCCGCGCCGCGACCGCCCACCACGCGGAGCCCGCCCCGGCCGGGACCAGTGCCCCGACCGCCGACACCGCCGCCAGGCCCCCCACCAGGGCGGCCGCCGAAGCCCGCGGCTCGCGCCATGCCACCGCCACGCCCAGCAGGCCCCCCGCCGCCAGCAGTAGCGCCGGCCCGGCCGCGCCCGGCTCCGCGAGGGACCGGGCCAGCCCCACCGCCAGCGCCGACCCGCCCAGCACCCCCGAGCACACCCAGGCGGGCACCCGTACCGCCTGGCGCGCCACCGCCGCCGCCAGGGCCGCGTCCAGCGCCGCCGTCGCCAGCAGCGCCGCGCCGGCCCCCAGCGGGCCCGCCCCCGCGGCGGCCGCCGCCAGCGGCAGCGGCAGCTGCGCGACCCCCACCGCGGCGAGCAGCGGCAGCCGCAGCCGGCCCAGGGCCGCCCCGTACCCGGCCCAGACCCCCGCCAGCACCGCCGAGGCCCACGCCGTGTACGCGACCCCGTCCGCACCGGGCAGCCCGACCGCGTGCACCGCGTACGCGTCCAGCACCGTCAGCAGCAGCCCGACCCCCGCGACCGCCTCCGCCGTCGACCGCAGCCCGCGCCGCAGCAGCGCGGCGGGCGCGGCCAGCGCCGCCGCCGTGAGCAGCGCCAGCACCGCCGAGCGCCCCCCGATCCCCAGGGAGCCCCAGCTGACCAGGGTGAACGCCAGCGCGGCCACCGCCAGCAGCACCGCGCCCAGGGTCAGCAGCACGTTCTGGGCGCCCCGCTTCGACACCGGGGCGACGGGCGCGGGCACGGGCACGGGCGGCGGGAACGGCGCCGACGGCAGCGGCTGCGCCGCCAGGAAGCGCAGCAGCCAGTCCCGGCGGGCCAGCAAGTACGCGCGCCGGGCGTCCAGTCGGGCCAGCTCGCCGTCGATGAGCGCCAGCTCGTGGGCCGGCGGCAGGGGGGAGTCCATGCTCGGAGTGTGGCGCCCGTCACGCCATCAGGACATGGGCGTGCGTACTCAGATGAACGGTGAGTACCTACTCGGGACACCGGCCGCACGGCAGCCCTCCGGCGGGCCAGACTGGAGCCATGCCGCGCTGGACGCACTACCGCTTCCGCAGCGTGTGGGACCTCGACGCCCCGCCCGCGCTCGTCTACTCCGTGCTCGCCGACGCCGCCCGCTACCCGGACTGGTGGCCCCAGGTCCGCGGGGCCGAGCGGATCGACGCGCGCACCGGGACCGCGCTGATCCGCTCGGTCCTCCCGTACGGGATCCGCGTCACCGTCACCGAGCTGCTCCACGACCCCGCGCACGGAGTCCTCGAAGCCGCCCTGAGCGGTGACATCGAGGGCTGGGCGCGCTGGACCGTCCGCCCCCGGGGCGGAGCCGGCACCGGCCGTACGCGGGCGGTCTACGAGCAGGAGGTCGAGGTGCGGGCCGCCCTGCTGCGCAGGTTCGCGCTCGCCGGCCGGCCGCTGTTCCGGCTCAACCACGCGCTGATGATGCGGGCCGGACGGCGCGGCCTGCGGGCCCTGCTGGCCGCTCCGCCGGAAGCGGTTTGATCCGGCCCCGAGGCTCTTGTATTGTTCAGTCCGTTCCCGGGCGATTAGCTCAGCGGGAGAGCACTTCGTTCACACCGAAGGGGTCACTGGTTCGATCCCAGTATCGCCCACCGGGACAGGCCGGTCCGTCTGATGACGGACCGGCCTTCCGCATGTCCGGCCCCGTTCCCGCAGGTCCCCCCGGATCAGGCGGCCTGCGGCAGCTCCGGGCGCAGCGGCCAGTGCGGATCCACCGCCTCCGGAGTGCCCTGCCGGGCGAACCACGCCTGCAGCCCCCGCGCCTGTGCCGCGTGCCACACCGCCTGGAGCGTGTGCAGCTCCGCCGGGGTCAGCCGCTCCAGCCGGGCCGCGAACCGCCGCCCGACCGCCCGTACGACCTCCAGCGCCGCCTGCGCGTCCACCGACGCGTCGTGCGCCCCCTCCAGGTCTATCCCGTAGTGCGCGCACAGGTCCCCGAGCGTGCGCCGGCCCTTGCGGTAGCGGTCCAGGTGCTTGTCCAGGACCCGCGGATCCAGCACCGTCAGCGGCCTGTTGTCCAGGTACCGCGCCAGCGTCGACGCCCGGTGCCGGCGCAACTCCCGGTCCAGCAGCGTCAGATCGAACGGCGCGTTCATCACCACCACCGGCCGCCCCGCCACCTGCTGCTCGCCCAGTGCGCGGGCTATCTCCTCCACCACCGGCGCCGGCCAACGGCCGTTGCGCTGGAGGTGCTCGTCGGTCAGGCCGTGCACTTCCGTGGCGCCCGGCGGCACCGGAACGCCCGGATTGACCAGCCACCGAGTGGAGCGGACCCGGCCGCCCGCACACTCCTGCACGACGAGCGCGGCGGACACGATCCGGTCCTGCTCGACGTCCACCCCGGTGGTCTCCGTGTCGAAAGCGGCCAGCGGCCCCTCGTACCAGCGTGTCATGGCGAACTCCTCGTCCCCGGTCGGCGGACGGGCCGCACCGGGCACCTCCGCCCCATGACGCGCCGACCCCCGCCGATTCCGTGATACCCGGGCTGTTTGCCCCGTACGCCGTTTGCGGGCAGCCGGGTGCGGAGACAACTCCCTCGGGGGGTCGCACGCATGACCGGTCGTCACCCCGCCACTCCCGTTCACCGTTCACGGCAGGGCCCGGAAGGCATGGGGAGCCGGCCATGGCGCTCACACAGCCCGAACCGGGCGGGGTGCTGCACGGACAGGGCGATCCGCTGACCGGACCGCTGCGCGGCACACTCGCCACCACCGCCTGCATGGAGACCCTCCAGGTGGGCTACCTGCACGCCGTAGCGGCCGCGGCCGGCTGCTCGCTCTCCCAGCCCTTCCCCGACAACGGCGTCGACTGGCACGTCAGCCACGGCGCGCCCGAGCACGTGGTCGACGACGAGGTGACCATCAAGGTGCAGCTGAAGGCGACCTACCAGATACCGCCCCGCCCCGCCGGGGCCAGCTTCGGCTTCACCCTGGACAACGAACACCTGGTGAAGCTGGCGCGGACACCCGTCGCCGTCCACAAGATCCTCGTGGTGATGCTCGTACCGCGGCAGCGGGACCAGTGGTTGAGCGCCGGGCACGACCGGCTCGACCTGCGGCACTGCTGCTACTGGACCAACCTCGCCGGCCACCCCGTGACCGGCCGCCGCCGCACCACCGTACGGATCCCGACGGACCGGATCTTCGACGACCGGGCGCTGTGCGAGATCATGACCCGGGTCGGGTCGGGAGGGACACCCTGATGGACCGGTACCCCGCGCACCTCGAACCGCTGCCCCGCCCCGGACCCGCACCGGGCACCCCCGATCCGGGGCAGGTCGACCCCCAGGTCCTCGGCGCGCTGCTGCACCGGCACGGCTGGCTGCGGCGCGGCGGCGCGGCGGGCCGCTACGGGCGGTGGACCCCGCCGGACCGGGCCGGGACCAGCCTGCTCGTCCCCGAGAACCGGGGCTTCCCCGACTGCGCCGACCTGCTGGAGGAGGCGCTCACCGCGCTGTCCCGCAGCGGGACCCCCGCCGCCCGGGAGGTGCTCCTCGGACTGAGCGTCCCCAGTGACGAGGTCCGCTGGGAGCGGGAGGTCCCGCAGGGGCCCTACGGCTTCCAGGGCGAGGCCGCCTGGCCCGCGCAGGAGCGGCTGCGCTCGGCCGCCCGCCGGCTGCTGCTGGCCGGGGCCCTCGCCGACCGGGCCCGCGCCGGGTACTACGGCGCCCGCCACCGCGCACAGGCCGAGCGCTTCCTGGACGGGGTGCTGGTGGGGCCCGCCCCGGGCGGGCGCAGGCTCGCCGCGTACGTACCCGTGGCGGTGGGGCGCGGGGCGGTGACCCGGCTGCACCACGCGCTGCACGCGGCGCGGGAGGCGGTGGACTACCAGCGGGCGACCGGCGGCATGGAGGCCTTCGACGCCGCCGTGGCCGCGGGGGTCAGCCGGGAGCTCGCCGAGGCGCTGATCTCCCTGGTCCGGGGCTCCGAAGGGGCCCGGATCGCACTGGCCTGGGCACCGGCGGCGGGGGTCCCGGCCGGGTGCGCGGCACGGCCCGAGCCGGTGGAGTTCTCCCCGGGCGACCTGCCGGTGCTGCGGGAGGCCGCCGCCCGCTACACCCGCGCCGAGCCGGCCGTCGCCGTCCGGCTCGCGGGGGCCGTGGTGCGGATGCGGCGCTCGGCGTCCGGCGGCGGGGGGACGGTCCGGCTGCGGGTGCTGTCCGGCGCGGACGTCCCGTACGTACGGGCCGCGCTGGACGAGGAGGGCTACCGGACCGCCGTCCACGCCCATCTGGCCGGACTCCCGGTCAGGGTCAGCGGCCGGCTCTCCCGCCGGGGCGGCTTCCGCCGCCTGGCCCGGGCCTCGGACGTGCAGCCGGTCCCGCTCGACGCGATGGAGCGGGACCGGCTGATGAAGACCCTGGACGCGTCCTACGACCCGGAGGAGGACGTCCTCCCGTCCGACGACTGACGCCGCCGGCTACGGCGCGACCGGGGCGGCGGTGTCGGGGCTCTCGGGGGGCTTGCTCCCCACGAGGGCCTCCGCGGGGTCGCCCCGCTCGACGGTGACCGGGACACCGCCGGTGATCTTCTCCAGGCGGGCCTTCAGGTCCTGCGACGCGGCCCCCGCCTCGGTGCTCGTCACCACGACCCCGGACGCGTCCCGGGCCGCCGCGAAGCTGTACAGCGGGAAGGCCGGCCGACCCTGGTCGGCGGTGAGCCGCTCCACGGCGGCCATGAGCGCGCGGTGCGTGTAGCGGCTGAGGTAGAGGTCGGCGCGGCCCGGATCCACGGACGGGTCGGCCTTCCGGGCGGCCTCCAGCAGCAGCCGGCCCCGGGCCAGGTCGGTCACGCACACCATGACCCGGCCCGCGGGCCGGTCGGTGGTGTGGGTGCCGTAGACGTCCGCGAAGGCCCCGTACCCCTGGGCGCCGACGGCTTGCGACAGGCGCGCGGCCTCGGGGGTGTTCGCCGGGGTCCCGTCGATGGTGGTGGGCGGGGCGCCGGGCCCGGAGCGGTCGGCACCCGGGCAGGGCCGCGCCCCGCCCGCGGACGGCGACCCGGACGGCGCTGCGGACAACGGCGCGGGCGGCGCCGGCGGCTTGGCCACCGGACCGGAACCGGCGGCGGCCCCGCAGCCGGTGAGCAGCGCGGCGGCGATGCAGGTGAGCGTGACGGCGGTACGGCGCATGGTTCCTCGTTCCCCCTGGGTTCCCTGTGCTTCGGGCGCCCCTCGGACGCACCCGCCCGCCGACCGGTTCCCCTAGGCCGTTCCGGCCGATGTGAAGGAGGCCATCCGCAGGCCGGGGACGGGGGAGAAGTCCGCGCCGCGGGTGAAGCCGAGGCGCTCGTACAGGGCCACCGCCGGGGCGTTGTCCGCGCCCGTCGTGACCTCGACCCGGCGGTCCGGGAAGAGCTCGGCCAGGGCGTGGCGCACCAGCAGCGAGGCCACGCCCCGGCGGAACCAGGCCGGGTCCACGCACAGCCGGTCGACGGACACGCCGTCGCGCGTCTCCTCCCAGGCCAGGAACCCGGCGACGGCGCCCGCCTCCGTCACCGCGCCCAGCCAGCGCAGCGGCCTCGCCCGCATCTCCTCCAGGCCCTCGCCGAGCGCCGGGATGCCGTCGAAGCCGATCAGCTCCGCCTCGACGGCGTAGGCGGCCAGGCCGATCCGGTGCACGGCGGTGGCCGTCGCGTCGTCGGAGAGGTCCAGCAGACGGGGGTGCGGCACGGGGGCGGGTCCTTCCGGGTACGGACGGGCGGGAACGGAGCAGGGGCGGGCCCGGCCACGCTACCCGGCACGCCGGGGCTGGACCGGTGGTTTTCCGGGCCGGACCGGCACGGCGCACGAGCCGGGTACGCCGTGGCGCGGCCGACCGCCCACGGCCCGGCTGCCGCGCACGCCAGCCGGTGCCCCCGGCGGCGCGCGGCCGGGGCGGGACAGCGGGGCCGGAAGGGGGGCCCGTCAGCCGCCCCGCGGCGGGGCTCGGGGGGCGCCCCCGTTAACCGTTTCGCGGCGCAGCCACTCGGCTCGGTACGATTCAGGCGCGCGGCGTTCGCTCGCGCGTCCCTTGAGTCAGGAGAGACCGGTGTCAGACGTCCGTGTGATCATCCAACGCGATTCCGAGCGGGACGAGCGCGTGGTGGCCACGGGCACTACGGCGGCGGAGCTCTTCGCCGGCGAGCGCACCATCGTCGCCGCGCGCATCGCCGGTGAGCTGAAGGACCTCTCGTACGAGGTGAAGGACGGCGAGACCGTCGAGCCCGTGGAGATCTCCTCCGAGGACGGCCTCAACATCCTGCGCCACTCGACCGCGCACGTCATGGCGCAGGCCGTGCAGGAGCTGTTCCCCGAGGCCAAACTGGGCATCGGCCCGCCGGTCCGCGACGGCTTCTACTACGACTTCGACGTCGCCAAGCCCTTCACTCCCGATGACCTGAAGACCATCGAGAAGAAGATGCAGGAGATCCAGAAGCGCGGGCAGAAGTTCGCCCGCCGCGTGGTCTCCGACGAGGCGGCCCGCGAGGAGCTCGCGGACGAGCCGTACAAGCTGGAGCTCATCGGCATCAAGGGCTCCGCGTCGACCGACGACGGCGCGAACGTCGAGGTGGGCGGCGGCGAGCTGACCATCTACGACAACCTGGACGCCAAGACCGGCGAGCTGTGCTGGAAGGACCTCTGCCGCGGTCCCCACCTGCCCACCACCCGCAACATCCCGGCGTTCAAGCTGATGCGCAACGCGGCCGCCTACTGGCGCGGCAGCGAGAAGAACCCGATGCTCCAGCGCATCTACGGCACCGCCTGGCCCTCGAAGGAGGAGCTGAAGGCGCACCTCGACTTCCTCGCCGAGGCCGAGAAGCGCGACCACCGCAAGCTCGGCAACGAGCTCGACCTCTTCTCCATCCCGGACGAGATCGGCTCCGGCCTCGCCGTCTTCCACCCCCGCGGCGGCATCATCCGCCGGGTCATGGAGGACTACTCGCGCCGCCGGCACGAGGAGGAGGGCTACGAGTTCGTCTACTCCCCGCACGCCACCAAGGGCGCCCTCTTCGAGAAGAGCGGCCACCTGGACTGGTACGCGGAGGGCATGTACCCCCCCATGCAGCTCGACGGTGGTACCGACTACTACCTCAAGCCCATGAACTGCCCGATGCACAACCTGATCTTCGACGCGCGCGGCCGCTCCTACCGTGAGCTCCCGCTGCGCCTGTTCGAGTTCGGCACCGTGTACCGGTACGAGAAGTCCGGCGTGGTCCACGGCCTGACCCGCGCCCGGGGCTTCACCCAGGACGACGCGCACATCTACTGCACCCGCGAGCAGATGGCCGAGGAACTCGACCGCACGCTCACCTTCGTGCTCAACCTGCTGCGCGACTACGGTCTGACCGACTTCTACCTGGAGCTGTCCACCAAGGACCCGGAGAAGTTCGTCGGCTCGGACGAGGTCTGGGAGGAGGCCACCGCGGTCCTCCAGCAGGTCGCCGAGAAGCAGGGCCTCCCGCTGACCCCCGACCCGGGCGGCGCGGCCTTCTACGGCCCGAAGATCTCCGTGCAGGCGCGCGACGCCATCGGCCGCACCTGGCAGATGTCGACCGTCCAGCTGGACTTCAACCTGCCGGAGCGCTTCGACCTGGAGTACACCGGCCCCGACGGCTCCCGCCAGCGCCCGGTCATGATCCACCGCGCGCTGTTCGGCTCCATCGAGCGGTTCTTCGCCGTGCTGCTGGAGCACTACGCGGGCGCCATGCCGCCGTGGCTGGCCCCGGTCCAGGCGGTCGGCATCCCGATCGGCGACGGCCACGTGGAGTACCTCCAGGAGTTCGCGGCCGCGGCGAAGAAGCAGGGTCTGCGGGTCGAGGTGGACGCCTCCTCCGACCGGATGCAGAAGAAGATCCGCAACCACCAGAAGCTCAAGGTCCCGTTCATGATCATCGTCGGTGACGAGGACATGGCCGCGGGCACCGTCTCCTTCCGCTACCGCGACGGTTCGCAGGAGAACGGCATCCCGAAGGACGAGGCGCTGGCCAAGCTGGCCAAGGTCGTCGCCGACCGCGTCCAGGTCTGATCCCGGGACCGGCCGGAGCAGGGGCGGGGCCCCCGGAAAGTGATCACTTTCCGGGGGCCCCGCTCGTTCGTCCGGGCGAGGTCATATGCTGCATGGCATGACGATTGAGCCGGAGCGGCAGAACGGTGTGGGCACGCACGACGGGTTCCAGCGCCTGTGGACCCCCCATCGGATGGCCTACATCCAGGGCGAGAACAAGCCGACCGGCCCGGAAGCCGGGGACGGCTGTCCCTTCTGCGCGATTCCGGAGATGTCCGACCAGGACGGCCTGGTCGTGGCGCGGGGCAAGCACGTGTTCGCGGTGCTGAACCTCTACCCCTACAACGGCGGCCACCTGATGGTCGTCCCGTACCGGCACATCGCCGACTACACGGAGCTCGACGGTCCGGAGACGGCCGAGCTGGCGGACCTGACCAAGCGGGCCATGGTCGCGCTGCGTAAGGCCTCCGGGGCGCACGGTTTCAACATCGGGCTCAACCAGGGCAGCGCCGCCGGCGCCGGCATCGCCGCGCACCTGCACCAGCACATCGTGCCCCGCTGGGGCGGGGACACGAACTTCATGCCGGTCGTCGGGCACACCAAGGTGCTCCCGCAACTGCTCGCGGACACCCGCCAGATGCTCGCGGACGCCTGGCCCAACGACTGAGCGGCAGACCGGCCGGCAGACCGGCCGGACCGGTCAGCCCGTACCGTCCCGGTCCCGGCGCCGCTCCGCCAGGACCGCATCCACGTCGAACTCGCCGATGCCCAGCGGCGGTCCCGGCGGGGGCCGCCGCAGGGCCGCGCGGATCTTCTCGTTGACCTCGGCCAGGATCTCCCGGGCCCGGCGCTCGCTCCCGGCCGCCAGGGCCGCCTCCCGGGCGTCCTCGGCCTCCTTGCGCAGGGCCAGCGCCGGCGGCAGCACGGCGAAGCCCTCGCCGTGCAGCTTGCCCCTGATCCACCACATCTCGTCGTACGGGGCGTCCAGCGAGGCCATCGGCTTGCCCCAGCCCGGCAGGTCCGCGAACTCGCCCCGGTCGGCGGCCTCCCTGATCTGCCGGTCCACGAAGGACTCGAAGCTGACTCCGGGCGGCTTGCGTTCGGTCATGACGGCTCCTCCCCGTGGCGGCAGGTACTCCTCCAGCCTACCCATCCGTCCCTAGCCGTCGTAGACGTCCGCCTTGCGCGGGGACGGCTCCTGGATGAGGCCGTTCATGATCGAGGACCGGTTGGTGAAGGCCGCGGTGTCCACGCCGTTCTCCTCCAGCACCTTGAACGTCGCCGCGTGGACGGACCGCAGCACCGGGGCCACGGTGCGCAGCGCGTCGTCCGCCATGAAGCGGTGGCGCCACATGGAGCCCGCCCAGACGTGCCGCAGGCCGAAGGGCTCGGGCAGGACCAGCTTGCCGCCGAAGTACTCCAGCAGCGGCGGGTACCAGGTCAGCGGGGCGCGCGCGGCGAGGCGGACCACCTCCATGGTGTCCACGAGCGGCAGCGGCCGTTCCACAGTCTCCCAGAAGCGGATGGACTTGGGGACCTCGACCACCGGGGGCTTGGACTTGGTGGTGAACAGCCCGTGTACCGGGCCGAGGGCGTGGGCGGTGACGTCCACGCGCAGGGTCTTGTAGAGGACGGTGACGGTGACCAGCATCGTGATGACGAGCTGGCCGTCCCAGAGCGGGTACTGGATGCCGAGGTAGTGCCGGTTGCCGGCGCTGAACTGCTGCTCGTTGCAGATGCGGGTGATCTCGTGCGGCTTGACCAGGAAGGTGTCGACGGTGTCGCCGCTCGGACGCGCCACCTCGCCGGCGCCCTCGCCGACGGGGGTGACGATCCAGTGCTGGATCGAGGCGGCCGGGAAGCCGCCGGTGTGCAGGGGCCCGCGCTCCAGCTTGCGCAGCTGCGCGTCGATCCCGCGTATGACGTCCCAGCTGCGGAAGGGGTGGATCTCGTGCCCGTCCTTCTTGGGGTTGAGCTCCTCGGCCATCTGCCAGCTGCCCCAGCGGATGCCCATGCCGAGGATGCCCTTGGGGCCGGCGTAGAAGACGGAGTTGCTGCGGTCCTCGGCGGTCAGCTTCGCCAGCTGGTGGCGCAGGTCCTCGCGGGCCTTCTCGTCGGGGTTGCCGGGCACCGCCTCCGGGATCTTGGCGGCGACGGGGGCGCCGCCCCCAAGCAGGCCGTCCCAGCGGGAGCGCAGGTCGGCGGCGGTCCTCTCGCAGATCCGGCGGGCCAGGAACCAGCCGAGGACGGGGGCGATGATCGCGCCGAGCAGGTAGAGCTCCAACAGGCCGCTGCCGGGCTGGCGGTACACCACCCGGTAGAGCAGCACGATGCCGACGAGGACCACGCCGACCACCAGGGCGGTGCCCACCCAGGTGCTCTTCTTGCCGTCGCCCTTGGCCAGCGTCTTGCGCAGCTGGAACAGGCCCAGCCAGAGCAGCAGCCCGGGGAGGAACACCACCCCGGCGACCAGCATGATCAGACGCAGCTTGCGGTCGCGTTCCTTGCGGATGCGGGAGGCCGCCAGGCAGTGCTCGACGACGGTCTGCGGGTCGGCGCCGAAGGACTGGATCAGCGGTTTGCGGCCGGCGCCGAGGGTGCGGGCCTCGACGGCGCGGCAGAAGGCCTCGCCGAGGTTGGGTTCGAGGAGGGAGATCTTCGGGGCCTTGACCGAGGCGGGGTGGTTCTCGCTGTTCGCCCCGAGTATGGAGGACAGCGCGGTGTCCTTGCCCCCGTCGCGGTACGCGGCGGAGGCGAGGGCATTGGTCGCCGCGGTCTGGCCGCCGCCCCCCTGGAGAGGAATCTGTGCTCCGGGCCTGAAGTCGAAACCGTCGTCCGCCACCGCTGCCCCCATCGCCGTGCCACTGTGCTCTTTGCCCGTGGTGCCGTCGTGCCGTCGTGCTGGTCGTACCGCCGCCGTTCGCGGCGTGTCGCGCCCTGCCGTGTCGCGCTCTGTCGTCGTCCGTTGTGCTCTCCGTCGCGGCGAAGAGCCTATATGCGGACCCGTCCCCATGGTCATGGGACAGGGAAATACCGCCCACCGCAAGCCGGTTGGGTGGGCGGTACCCGGTGCGCTATGTCAACTGGCTTCCCTTCTCTGCCTGTTCGCGCATCTTGTCCGCGAGGTGGGCCGGCATGGGCTCGTGCCGGGCGTACGCGCGGCTGAAGCGGCCCGTGCCGTGGGACACGGAGCGCAGGTCCACGGCGTAGCGGCCGATCTCGATCTCCGGGATCTCGGCGCGCACCCGGGACCGGCCGGGGCCGGCCTGCTCGGTGCCGACGACGCGGCCGCGGCGGCCGGCGAGGTCGCTCATGACCGGGCCGACGTACTCGTCGGGCACCTCGACGTCGAGTTCGGCGACGGGCTCCAGCAGGTGGATCGGGATGTCGGCGGCGGCTTCGCGCAGGGCGAGGGCGCCGGCGGTCTGGAAGGCGGCGTCGGAGGAGTCGACCGAGTGCGCCTTGCCGTCGCGCAGGGTGATGCGCACGTCGACCAGCGGATAGCCGGCCGCGATGCCGCGGGCGGCCTGGGCGCGCACGCCCTTCTCGACGGACGGGATGAACTGGCGGGGAACGGCGCCGCCGACGACCTTGTCGACGAACTCGATGCCGCTGCCCGGCGGCAGGGGTTCGACCTCGATCTCGCAGATGGCGTACTGGCCGTGGCCGCCGGACTGTTTGACGTGCCGCCCGCGTCCGGCGGCCTTGGCGCCGAAGGTCTCGCGCAGGCTGACCTTGTGGGGGACGGGGTCGACCTGGACCCCGTAGCGGGTCTTGAGCCGTTCGAGGACGAGGTCCTGGTGGGCCTCGCCCAGGCACCACAGGACGAGCTGGTGGGTGTGCGGGTTCTGCTCCAGCCGCAGGGTGGGGTCCTCGGCGACCAGGCGGGCCAGGCCCTGGGAGAGCTTGTCCTCGTCGGCCTTGCTGTGGGCCTCGACGGCGAGGGGGAGCAGCGGCTCGGGCATGGGCCAGGGCTCCATCAGGAGCGGGGCGTCCTTGGCGGAGAGGGTGTCGCCGGTCTCGGCGCGGGTGAGTTTGGCCACGCAGGCGAGGTCGCCGGCGATGCAGGTGCCGAGGGCGCGCTGCTGCTTGCCGAAGGGGGAGGTGAGGGTGCCGATGCGCTCGTCGACGTCGTGGTCCTCGTGCCCGCGGTCCTCCAGGCCGTGGCCGGAGACGTGGACGGTCTCCTCGGGGCGCAGGGTGCCGGAGAAGACGCGGACCAGGGAGACGCGGCCGACGTAGGGGTCGGAGGAGGTCTTGACGACCTCGGCGAGCAGCGGTCCGGCCGGGTCGCAGGTGACGTCGGGGCGGGGGGAGCCGTCGGGGGCGGTGACGGTCACGGGGGCGCGTTCGGCGGGGGTGGGGAAGCCGCCGGTGATCAGTTCGAGGAGTTCCACCGTGCCCAGGCCCTGGCGGGCGCCGTCGGGGGCGGGGGCGGCCATCAGGACGGGGTGGAAGGTGCCCCGGGCGACGGCCCGCTCCAGGTCGTCGATCAGCGTCTTGACGTCGATGTCCTCGCCGCCGAGGTAGCGGTCCATGAGGGTCTCGTCCTCGCTCTCGGCGATGATCCCCTCGATGAGGCGCGAGCGGGCTTCGTCGATGAGGGCGAGTTCGGCGGGGTCCGGGTCGCGTTCGGCGCGTTCGCCGGAGGTGTAGTCGTACACGCGCCGGGAGAGCAGGCCCAGCAGGCCGTGGACGGGGGCGTGGCCGTCGGGTCCGGCCGGTCCGTGCAGCGGGAGGTAGAGCGGGATGACGGCGTCCGGGTCGTCGGCGCCGAAGGTCTCCCCGCACACGGCGGTCATCTGGGAGTAGTCGGCGCGGGCTGCCTCCAAATGGGTGACGACGATGGCGCGCGGCATGCCGACGGCCTCGCACTCGTCCCAGACCATCCGGGTGGCCCCGTCGATCCCGTCGGCGGCGGAGACGACGAAGAGGGCGGCGTCCGCGGCGCGCAGACCGGCCCTGAGTTCCCCGACGAAGTCGGCGTATCCGGGGGTGTCCAGGACGTTGATCTTGATTCCGGCCCATTCGACGGGGACCAGGGACAGCTGGACGGAGCGCTGGCGGCGGTGCTCGATCTCGTCGTAGTCCGAGACCGTGCCCCCGTCCTCGACCCGTCCGGCCCGGTTCACGGCCCCCGCGGTCAGGGCCAGGGCCTCGACCAGAGTGGTCTTCCCGGCGCCGCTGTGGCCGACCAGCACGACGTTCCGTACGGAGTCGGGCCGGTCGGCCGTCAGTGCCCTGCCGGCGGCTCCGGCTTGGTGTGATGTGGCTCCCATGCTTCTCGTGCCTCCTGGTGTCGCGGTGAGGAGGGTGATCGGGGTCCTTCGAGCTTTGCACTGCCGTCACACTGCGTCCATACGTGGTACCGGCCACGGTCGGCCGCGCGGCGGGAGGGTGACGCGGGCCCGTGGTGGGCGGGGAGCCGGAGCGAACCGGTGGGTGCGCGGCGCTGCGGGCGCGGGGTGCTGGCTACGATGGGCCAGCCGGTGGCCGTGGTGGCCCCTCGGCCCAGCGACCCTCTGGGAAGGCCATGCTGAACAAGTACGCGCGTGCGTTCTTCACGCGTGTTCTCACGCCGTTCGCCGCATTTCTCCTGCGCCGGGGGGTGAGCCCGGACGCCGTCACCCTCATCGGCACCGCCGGAGTGGTGGCCGGAGCGCTGGTCTTCTTCCCCCGCGGCGAGCTGTTCTGGGGAACGATCACCATCACCCTCTTCGTCTTCTCCGACCTGGTGGACGGCAACATGGCCCGCCAGGCCGGGACGTCCAGCCGGTGGGGGGCGTTCCTCGACTCCACGCTCGACCGGGTGGCCGACGCGGCGATCTTCGGCGGCCTCGCGCTCTGGTACGCGGGCCTGGGCGACGACAACGCGCTGTGCGCGGTGGCGATCTTCTGCCTGGCCAGCGGGCAGGTGGTCTCGTACACGAAGGCCCGCGGCGAGGCGATCGGGCTGCCGGTCGCCGTCAACGGGCTCGTCGAACGCGCCGAACGCCTGGTGATCTCCCTGGTCGCGGCCGGCCTGTCCGGGCTGCAGACCTTCGGGGTCCCGTCGTGGATCGGGGTGCTGCTCCCGGTGGCGCTGTGGATCGTGGCGGCGGGCTCGCTGGTCACCCTGATCCAGCGGGTGGTCACCGTACGCCGCGAGGCGGCCGAGGCCGACGCGGCGGCCGCCGCCGCCGAGGGTGGCGCGCTCTGATGGGGACGGCACGGGACAAGCTGGTCGACGGGCTGTACGGGCTCGGCTGGGCCGGCGTGAAGAAGCTCCCCGAGCCGGCGGCGGTGGCCCTCGGCCGGAAGATCGCGGACGTGGCGTGGAAGCGGCGCGGCAAGAGCGTGCTGCGGCTGGAGTCCAACCTGGCCCGGGTGGTGCCCGACGCGACCCCCGAACGGCTGCGCGAGCTGTCGCACGCGGGCATGCGTTCGTACATGCGCTACTGGATGGAGTCCTTCCGGCTGCCCGCCATGGACCCGAAGCGGTTCGGCGAGGACGTCCAGCTGAAGGACGACCACATCCTGCGCGAGGCCATCGCCTCCGGCCGCGGGGTCATCGCCGCCCTGCCGCACCTGGCCAACTGGGACCTCGCCGGCGCGTGGGTCACCGGCCACCTCGGCGTTCCCTTCACCACCGTCGCCGAGCGGCTCAAGCCCGAGTCCCTCTACGACCGCTTCGTGGCCTACCGGGAGAGCCTCGGCATGGAGGTCCTGCCGCACAACGGCGGCGCCTCCTTCGGCACCCTGGCGCGCCGGCTGCGCTCCGGCGGCCTGATCTGCCTGGTCGCCGACCGGGACCTGTCGGCCTCCGGGGTCGAGGTGGACTTCTTCGGCTCCCGCGCCCGGATGCCCGCCGGTCCCGCGCTGCTGGCGCAGCAGACCGGGGCGGTGCTGCTGCCGGTCACCCTGTACTACGGCGACAGCCCGAAGATGTACGGCCGCTTCCACCCCGAGGTGGAGGTGCCCGAGCAGGGCACGCGCACCGAGAAGACCGCCGCCATGACCCAGGCGGTGGCGGACGCCTTCGCCACGGGCATCGCGGAGCACCCGGAGGACTGGCACATGCTGCAGCGGCTGTGGCTCGACGACCTGGAGGAACGCCCGTAGTGAAGATCGGCATCGTGTGCCCGTACTCGTGGGACGTGCCGGGCGGCGTCCAGTTCCACATCCGCGACCTGGCCGAGCACCTGATCCGCCAGGGCCACGAGGTGTCGGTCCTGGCCCCGGCGGACGACGAGACCCCGCTGCCCCCCTACGTGGTCTCGGCGGGACGGGCGGTGCCGGTGCCCTACAACGGGTCGGTCGCCCGGCTGAACTTCGGCTTCCTCTCCGCCGCCCGGGTACGCCGCTGGCTGCACGAGGGCGTCTTCGACGTGATCCACATCCACGAGCCGGCCTCGCCCTCCCTCGGCCTGCTGTCCTGCTGGGCGGCCCAGGGCCCGATCGTGGCCACGTTCCACACCTCCAACCCCCGCTCGCGCGCGATGATCGCCGCGTACCCGATCCTGCAGCCGGCACTGGAGAAGATCAGCGCCCGGATCGCGGTCAGCGAGTACGCCCGGCGCACCCTGGTCGAGCACCTCGGCGGGGACGCGGTCGTCATCCCCAACGGCGTCGACGTCGACTTCTTCGCCAAGGCCGACCCGAACCCCGAATGGTCCGGGCAGACCCTGGGCTTCATCGGCCGCATCGACGAACCCCGCAAGGGCCTCCCCGTCCTCATGGCGGCCTTCCCCGCCATCGTCGAGGCCTGCCCGGACGTACGCCTGCTCGTGGCCGGCCGCGGCGACGAGGAGGAGGCCGTGGCCTCCCTCCCGGAGCACCTGCGCTCCCGGGTGGAGTTCCTCGGCATGGTCTCCGACGAGGACAAGGCCCGCCTGCTGCGCAGCGTGGACGTCTACGTCGCGCCGAACACGGGCGGGGAGAGCTTCGGCATCATCCTGGTCGAGGCCCTCTCGGCGGGCGCGGCCGTCCTCGCCTCGGACCTCGACGCCTTCGCCCAGGTCCTGGACCAGGGCGCGGCGGGGCAACTCTTCGCCAACGAGGACGCCGCCTCCCTGGCCGCGGCGGCGACCGCCCTCCTGCACGATCCGGACCGCCGCGCGGAACTGAGCGCCCGCGGCTCGGCGCACGTACGCCGCTTCGACTGGTCGACGGTGGGCGCGGACATCCTGGCGGTCTACGAAACGGTCACCACCGGCGCGGCGGCCGTCGCCACCGACGAACGCGTCCCCCTCCGCACCCGCCTGGGCTTCACGCGGGACACGTAGGGGCCCGTAGCGGGTAGTGTCGCCGCCCGTGATCGAAAACCTTGTCTGGATCGCGGTGGCGCTCGCCGTCGTCGGGGTCTACCTCAGCTGGACCGCCGGGCGGCTGGACCGGTTGCACACGCGGATGGACGCCGCCCGGGCCGCACTCGACGCGCAGCTCGTGCGGCGGGCCTCCGTGGTGCTGGAGGTGGCCACCTCCGGGGCGCTCGACCCCGCCTCCTCGCTCGTGCTGTACGAGGCCGCGCACGCGGCGCGGCAGGCCGAGGAGGAGCAGCGGGAGGTCGCCGAGAGCGAGCTCAGCCAGGCGCTGCGGGCGGTGTTCGCCGACGCGGACCAGGTGGAGGTGCTGAAGGCGGCCCCGGGCGGGGTGGCGGCCGCCGAGGAGCTGGCCGCGGCGGTGCGCCGGGTGCCCATGGCGCGCCGGTTCCTGAACGACGCCGTACGGGCCGCCCGCGCGCTGCGCCGCCACCGCAAGGTCCGATGGTTCAGACTGGCGGGACACGCGCCGTTCCCGCTGGCCTTCGAAATGGACGATGAGCCTCCGGTGGACCTAGCGGACCGCCCCGCCTGAGGTTCATAGGGCCGCGGGGGACAAGTGAAAGAGCCACCGGCTCCACATTGGCCCTTGTAGTGGACTGGTCGGTGGGGTTTTCTCAGCCGAGTACCGCCCGTCTTTCCTTCGCGTTCGTTTCGAGTGAGGTCAACCCGTGAGCACGCTTCCCACCTCTTCCCAGTCCGCTGAGTCGGCGATCGGCACCTCCCGCGTCAAGCGCGGCATGGCCGAGCAGCTCAAGGGCGGCGTGATCATGGACGTGGTCAACGCCGAGCAGGCGAAGATCGCCGAGGACGCCGGCGCCGTGGCCGTCATGGCCCTGGAGCGGGTTCCCGCCGACATCCGCAAGGACGGCGGCGTGGCCCGCATGTCGGACCCGAACATGATCGAAGAGATCATCGAGGCCGTCTCCATCCCGGTCATGGCCAAGTCCCGCATCGGCCACTTCGTCGAGGCCCAGGTCCTCCAGTCCCTCGGCGTCGACTACATCGACGAGTCCGAGGTCCTGACCCCGGCCGACGAGATCAACCACTCCGACAAGTGGGCCTTCACCACCCCCTTCGTCTGTGGCGCCACCAACCTGGGCGAGGCCCTGCGCCGCATCGCCGAGGGCGCGGCCATGATCCGCTCGAAGGGCGAGGCCGGCACCGGCAACGTCGTCGAGGCCGTCCGCCACCTGCGCCAGATCAAGAACGAGATCGCCCAGCTGCGCGGCTACGACAACAACGAGCTGTACGCCGCCGCCAAGGAGCTGCGCGCCCCGTACGAGCTCGTCAAGGAGGTCGCCGAGCTCGGCAAGCTCCCCGTCGTGCTGTTCTCCGCCGGCGGCGTCGCCACCCCGGCCGACGCCGCCCTGATGCGCCAGCTCGGTGCCGAGGGCGTCTTCGTCGGCTCCGGCATCTTCAAGTCGGGCGACCCGGCCAAGCGCGCCGCCGCCATCGTGAAGGCCACCACCTTCTTCGACGACCCGAAGGTCATCGCGGACGCGTCCCGCAACCTGGGCGAGGCCATGGTCGGCATCAACTGCGACACCCTCCCCGAGGCCGAGCGCTACGCCAACCGCGGCTGGTAGTCACTGTCATGAGCAACCCCGTCATTGGTGTCCTGGCCCTCCAGGGCGACGTACGGGAGCACCTGATCGCCCTGGCCGCGGCTGACGCCGTGGCCAGGCCGGTCCGGCGCCCCGAGGAGCTCGCCGAGGTCGACGCCCTGGTGATCCCCGGCGGCGAGTCCACGACCATGTCGAAGCTCGCCGTGCTGTTCGGCATGCTGGAGCCGCTGCGCGAGCGCGTGCGCGCCGGCATGCCCGTCTACGGCACCTGCGCCGGCATGATCATGCTCGCCGACAAGCTGCTCGACGGCCGTGAGGACCAGGAGACGCTCGGCGGCATCGACATGATCGTGCGCCGCAACGCCTTCGGCCGGCAGAACGAGTCCTTCGAGGCGCAGATCGACTTCGCCGGCATAGACGGCGGCCCCGTCGAGGGCGTCTTCATCCGCGCCCCGTGGGTCGAGTCGGTCGGCGGCAGCGTCGAGGTGCTCGCCCGGTACGACGGCCACACCGTCGCCGTGCGCCAGGGCAACGTGCTCGCGACCTCGTTCCACCCCGAGCTGACCGGCGACGATCGCGTCCACGCGTACTTCGTCGACATGGTGCGCGCGGGGCTGTGACCCGGTCCCGGTAGGATCGGAGACGAACACTGTTGGTTACGCGAAGGAGACAGGCGGATGTCCGGCCACTCTAAATGGGCTACGACGAAGCACAAGAAGGCCGTGATCGATGCCAAGCGCGGCAAGCTCTTCGCGAAGCTGATCAAGAACATCGAGGTCGCGGCCCGTATGGGCGGTGCCGACATCGAGGGCAACCCGACGCTCTTCGACGCCGTCCAGAAGGCCAAGAAGCAGTCGGTCCCGAACAAGAACATCGACTCCGCGGTCAAGCGCGGCGGCGGCCTCGAGGCCGGCGGCGCCGACTACGAGACGATCATGTACGAGGGCTACGGCCCCAACGGTGTCGCGGTGCTCATCGAGTGCCTCACCGACAACCGCAACCGTGCCGCCTCCGACGTCCGCGTCGCCATGACCCGCAACGGCGGCTCCATGGCCGACCCGGGCTCGGTCTCGTACCTGTTCAACCGCAAGGGCGTCATCCTGCTGCCCAAGGCCGAGCTCTCCGAGGACGACGTCCTGGGCGCGGTCCTGGACGCCGGTGCCGAAGAGGTCAACGACAACGGCGACACCTGGGAGATCATCAGCGAGGCCACCGACCTGGTCGCGGTCCGCACCGCGCTCCAGGAGGCCGGCATCGACTACGACTCCGCCGACTCCAGCTTCGTCCCGACCATGCAGGTCGAGCTGGACGAAGAGGGCGCGCGCAAGATCTTCAAGCTGATCGACGCGCTGGAGGACAGCGACGACGTGCAGAACGTCTTCGCCAACTTCGACGTCTCGGACGAGGTCATGGAGAAGGTCGACGCCTGACCGGCGCCGCACCTCCGCTTTCCCTTCGGCGGGCCGACAGGACACACCCTGTCGGCCCGCCGTCGCATTGTCGGTGGGGGCGGATAGCCTGCACGGAAAGGTCTCGGAGGAGGGGGCGGAGTGCGCGTACTGGGTGTGGACCCGGGGCTGACCAGGTGCGGGGTCGGCGTGGTCGAGGGAGTCGCCGGGCGGCCCCTGACCATGATCGGCGTCGGGGTGGTCCGGACGCCCGCCGACGCCGAGCTGGGGCAGCGGCTCGTCGCGATCGAGGCGGGCATCGAGGAATGGCTCGATGCGCACCGCCCCGAGTTCGTCGCCGTGGAGCGGGTTTTCAGCCAGCACAACGTCCGCACCGTGATGGGCACCGCCCAGGCCAGCGCCGTCGCCATGCTGTGCGCCGCGCGTCGCGGGATACCGGTCGCCCTGCACACCCCGAGCGAGGTGAAGGCCGCCGTCACCGGCAGCGGCCGCGCCGACAAGGCACAGGTCGGGGCCATGGTCACCCGGCTGCTGCGGCTCGCCGAACCGCCGAAGCCGGCCGACGCCGCCGACGCCCTCGCCCTCGCCATCTGCCACATCTGGCGGGCCCCCGCCCAGAACCGCCTCCAGCAGGCGGTCGCCCAGCACGCCACCGCCCTGAAAGGCCGTACCCGATGATCGCCTTCGTCAGCGGCCAGGTCGCCGCGCTCGCCCCCACCCTCGCCGTGATCGAGGTCGGGGGAGTGGGCATGGCCGTGCAGTGCACGCCGAACACCATCGCCGGCCTGCGCGTGGGCGAGCAGGCGCGGCTGGCCACCTCGCTGGTCGTCCGGGAGGACTCGCTGACCCTGTACGGCTTCGCGGACGACGACGAACGCCAGGTCTTCGAGCTGCTCCAGACCGCGAGCGGGGTCGGCCCCCGGGTGGCCCAGGCGATGCTCGGGGTGCACAGCCCCGACGCGCTGCGGGTGGCCTTCGCCGCCGGGGACGCGAAGGCCCTGACGGCCGTGCCCGGGATCGGCCCCAAGGGCGCGCAGAAGCTGCTGCTGGAGCTGAAGGGCAAGCTGGGCGCCCCCGCCTCGGCCGCCGGCCCGGTGGTCGGTGCGCAGCGGGCCGCCGCGGCCGGCCCGGCGCCGTGGACCGAGCAGCTGACGGCCGCGCTGATCGGGCTGGGGTACGCCTCCCGGGACGCGGAGGAGGCGGTTTCGGCCGTGACCCCGCAGGCCGAGGAGGCCATCGCCGCCGGCGGTTCGGCTCCCGTCCCGCAGCTGCTGCGGGCCGCCCTCCAGTCCCTGAACCGGGCCCGCTGACCGGCTCCCCGCCCCTCCGGGCCACCACCGCAACGACGCAGAAGGCAGACTGAACACCGTGAACTGGGACGACGAGAGCGACGACCGGATCGTGGCGGCCGCCGCCGACGGGGAGGACACCGCCGTCGAGGCGGCGCTGCGCCCCAAGGACCTCGGCGAGTTCGTCGGCCAGGAGAAGGTCCGCCAGCAGCTGGACCTGGTGCTGAAGGCCGCCCGCCAGCGCGGTGCCACCGCCGACCACGTGCTGCTGTCCGGCGCGCCCGGACTCGGCAAGACCACGCTGTCGATGATCATCGCCGCCGAGATGGGCGCGCCGATCCGGATCACCTCCGGCCCCGCCATCCAGCACGCCGGGGACCTCGCGGCGATCCTGTCCTCCCTCCAGGAGGGCGAGGTGCTCTTCCTCGACGAGATCCACCGCATGTCCCGGCCCGCCGAGGAGATGCTGTACATGGCGATGGAGGACTTCCGCGTCGACGTGATCGTCGGGAAGGGGCCCGGCGCCACCGCGATCCCGCTCGAACTGCCGCCCTTCACCCTCGTGGGCGCCACCACCCGGGCCGGCCTGCTGCCCCCGCCCCTGCGGGACCGCTTCGGCTTCACCGGGCACATGGAGTTCTACGCCCCCGCCGAGCTGGAACGCGTCGTCCGCCGCTCCGCGGGCCTCCTCGACGTCGAGATCGACACCGCCGGGGCCGCCGAGATCGCCGGCCGCTCCCGCGGCACCCCCCGCATCGCCAACCGGCTGCTGCGCCGCGTGCGCGACTACGCGCAGGTGAAGGCCGACGGGGTGATCACCCGTGAGGTGGCCGCCACCGCCCTCCAGGTGTACGAGGTGGACGCGCGCGGCCTCGACCGGCTGGACCGGGCCGTGCTGGAGGCGCTGCTCAAGCTGTTCGGCGGCGGGCCCGTCGGGCTGTCCACCCTCGCCGTGGCCGTGGGGGAGGAGCGCGAGACGGTCGAGGAGGTCGCCGAGCCCTTCCTCGTCCGGGAGGGACTGCTCGCCCGCACCCCGCGCGGCCGGATCGCGACCCCCGCCGCATGGGCCCACCTGGGGCTCGTCCCGCCCCAGCAGGGCGGCAGTGGATCAAGCGGACAACAGGGCCTGTTCGGGGCCTGACGGCGCGGAGGTTCGACCGGTCAGGAACTGCGGTGCCATGCTGGGCGTTGTTCCATCGGTGCGGACTCGCCTAGACTCCGCCGATGCCGACCCTTCGGGTCGGCGTGCCCACCCCCGTAGAAATGGCCGCTCCCTGGCGCGGCCGTGCGAAGGATCCTCGTCCCGTGAACAACATCAGCTTCTTGCTCCCGTTCATCGTGCTCATCGGGGCGATGTTCCTGATGACCCGGTCCGCCAAGAAGAAGCAGGCCCAGGCCGCGTCGATGCGTGACCAGATGACGACCGGCACCGGCGTGCGCACCATCGGCGGCATGTACGCCACCGTCAAGGAGATCGGTGAGGACACCGTCACCCTCGAGGTGGCCCCGGGCGTCCACGCGGTCTACGCGAAGAACGCCATCGGCGCCGTCCTGGAGGACGCCGAGTACAACCGCATCGTCCACGGCTTCTCCGAGACGCCCGAGGACGACGCGCCGGTCGTCCCCGACGACGCCTCCTCGCTGACCGAGGGCGACGCCCCCAAGCTCGACCTGGGCAAGAAGGACGAGCCCAAGGGCGACGACGAGCCGAAGGACGGCAAGACCGACGGCGAGCCCGGCGCCAAGTAGCGGCCGGCAGGGGCCGCGGCGGTGTCCGACCGGCATCCGCCGCGGTTCCCGCAGTGAACTTCTGCGGGGGGCAGGGGTCCCCACCACACATTTCGTGGCCGTCCGCGCGCTGACCCGGCGCGGGACGGTTGGACAGGGAGAAACGACAAGGTGGCAGCACCGAAGAAGGGCCGGCGGCCCACGGGGGCTCAGGGGAGGCCGGGGCGCGCCCTGGCGTTCATCCTGATCGCGATGGTGGCGCTCACCGCGGGGATGTTCCTCACGAAGCAGACGACGCCCCGCCTGGGCATCGACCTCGCCGGCGGTACGAGCATCACGCTCAAGGCGAAGAGCGAGCCCGGCAAGCCGGACGCCGTCAACGAGACCAACATGAACACGGCGGTCGGCATCATCGAGCGCCGCGTCAACGGTCTCGGCGTCTCGGAGGCCGAGGTCCAGACGCAGGGCCGCGACCACATCATCGTGAACATCCCCAAGGGGGTGAACGAGCAGCAGGCCCGCCAGCAGGTCGGTACCACCGCCCAGCTGTACTTCCGCCCCGTGCTCGCCTTCGCGGACGGCGCCCCCGCCGCCCCCGAGACCAAGCCGAGCGCGTCCCCGAGCCCCTCCGCGAGCGGCTCCGGCGCTCCGAAGGCCGAGGGCAGCTCCAAGCCCTCCGCGTCGGCCACCCCGTCGTCCAGCGCCACTTCCCAGGGCCGTGTGCTCAGCGAGGCCCTCAAGGCCCCGGGCACCCCCACTCCCTCGCCCTCGGCGAGCGAGTCGAAGAAGGCAGACGACAGCAAGGCCACGCCCGCCGCCTCCGCCCCGGCCCCCGCCCCGACCCCGTCGGCCGATCCGGCCGTCGCGGACCTGCAGGCGAAGTTCGCCGCGCTGGACTGCACCAAGGAGGACCAGCGCGCCACGGCCGGCAAGGGCGTGAAGCCCACCGACCCGATGATCGCCTGTGGCCAGCGCGGCAACGCCTGGGGCAAGTGGGTCCTCGGTCCGGCCCAGGTCGACGGCCAGGACGTGAAGGACGCCAAGGGCGTCATCGACCAGCAGCGCGGTCAGTGGATCGTGCAGATGCAGTTCACCGACAAGGGCGCCGACAAGTTCGCCAAGATCACCGGTGAGCTGGCCGCCAAGCAGTCCCCGCAGAACCAGTTCGCGATCGTGCTCGACGGCGAGGTCATCTCCGACCCGTCCGTGAGCCAGGCGCTGACCGGCGGCAACGCCGAGATCTCCGGCGGCTTCACCCAGCAGTCCGCGCAGGACCTGGGCAACATGCTGTCGTACGGCGCCCTGCCGCTGTCCTTCCAGGAGGACAGCGTCACCACCGTCACCGCCGCGCTCGGCGGCGAGCAGCTGAAGGCCGGCCTCATCGCCGGTGCCATCGGCCTCGCGCTCGTGGTGATCTACCTGCTGGTGTACTACCGGGGCCTGGCTTTCATCGCCATCATCAGCCTCCTGGTGTCCGCGATCCTCACCTACACGATCATGGCGCTGCTGGGCAAGGGCATCGGCTTCGCCCTGAACCTGCCCGCCGTCTGCGGCGCGATCGTCGCGATCGGCATCACGGCCGACTCGTTCATCGTGTACTTCGAGCGCATCCGCGACGAGATCCGCGAGGGCCGCACCCTGCGTCCGGCCGTCGAGCGCGCCTGGCCGCGCGCCCGCCGCACCATCCTGGTCTCCGACTTCGTGTCGTTCCTCGCCGCAGCGGTGCTCTTCGTCGTCACCGTCGGCAAGGTCCAGGGCTTCGCCTTCACGCTGGGTCTCACCACCCTGCTCGACGTGGTCGTGGTGTTCCTCTTCACCAAGCCGGTCATGACCCTGCTGGCCCGTACGAAGTTCTTCTCCAGCGGGCACCCGTGGTCCGGGCTCGACCCGAAGCGGCTCGGCGCCAAGCCGCCGCTGCGCCGGTCGCGCCGCAGCGCGCCTGTCCCCGCCCCCGTCGACGCAAAGGAGGCGTGAGAGATGTCGAAGCTGGGAGATCTCGGCGCCAAGCTGTACCGCGGTGAGGTCGGCTACGACTTCGTCGGCAAGCGCTTTCTCTGGTACGGCGTTTCCATCCTGATCACCATCACGGCGATCGTGGCCCTGGCCGTCCAGGGCCTCAACATGGGCATCGAGTTCAAGGGCGGCGCCGTCTTCACCACCCCGAAGACGACCGTCTCCGTCGCCCACGCGACCGAGAGCGCGGAGAAGGCCTCGGGGCACGACGCGATCGTCCAGGAGCTCGGCACCGGCGGCCTGCGCATCCAGATCTCCGGTCTGGACACCGACTCCGCCGCCTCCGTGAAGAAGCAGCTCGGCACCGAGCTCAAGGTCGACGCCAACCAGATCAACGCCGACCTGGTCGGCCCGAGCTGGGGCGAGCAGATCGCGAACAAGGCCTGGACCGGCCTCGGCGTCTTCATGATCCTCGTGGTGATCTACCTCGCCATCGCCTTCGAGTGGCGGATGGCCGTCGCCGCGCTGATCGCGCTGATCCACGACCTCACCATCACCGTCGGCGTGTACGCGCTGGTCGGCTTCGAGGTCACCCCGGGCACCGTGATCGGTCTGCTCACCATCCTCGGTTACTCCCTCTACGACACCGTCGTCGTCTTCGACGGTCTGAAGGAGGGCTCGAAGGACATCACCAAGCAGACCCGCTACACCTACAGCGAGATCGCCAACCGCAGCATCAACGGCACGCTGGTCCGCTCGATCAACACCACCGTCGTCGCCCTGCTCCCGGTCGCCGGCCTGCTGTTCATCGGCGGCGGCTTCCTGGGCGCGGGCATGCTCAACGACATCTCGCTGTCGCTGTTCGTCGGCCTCGCGGCCGGTGCGTACTCCTCGATCTTCATCGCGACCCCGCTGGTCGTGGACCTGAAGGAGCGCGAGCCGGCGATGAAGGCGCTCACCAAGCGGGTGCTCGCCAAGCGCGCCGCCGCGGCCGCCAAGGGCGAGGACCCGGACGACGCGGACGAGGCCCCGCAGGTCGTGGCCCAGGGCGGCCAGGGGAGGCGGCGCCGGTGACCGGCACCTCCTCCACGCCCGAACTCCGCGAGCTGCTGCTCGGCCGGATCAAGGACGTCCCGGACTACCCGAAGCCCGGCGTGATGTTCAAGGACATCACCCCGCTGCTCGCCGACCCGAAGGCCTTCGCGGCGCTGACGGACGCGCTGGTGGAGCTGGCCGTCCGGTACGGCGCCACCAAGATCGTCGGCCTGGAGGCGCGCGGGTTCATCCTCGCCGCCCCGGTCGCCGTCCAGGCGGGCATCGGCTTCATCCCCGTCCGCAAGGCCGGCAAGCTGCCGGGCGCCACGCTCGCGCAGTCGTACGAGCTGGAGTACGGCACCGCCGAGATCGAGGTTCACGCGGAGGACCTGTCGGCCGGGGACAAGGTCATGGTCATCGACGACGTCCTCGCCACCGGCGGCACCGCCGAGGCCTCGCTGGAGCTGATCCGGCGGGCCGGTGCCGAGGTCGCCGGGGTGGCGGTGCTGATGGAGCTGTCCTTCCTCCCCGGTCGGGAGAAGCTGGCCCCCGCCCTCGCGGGCGCCCCGCTGGACGCGCTGATCGTGGTCTGACCCCTGCTCTGCCGATGCGGCGGGTGCCCGGGATTTCCCGGGTGCCCGCCGTTTTCGTGTGCGGCGCCGCTGCCGGGGGCTCCCCCGGCTACCGCCGGGGGGACCCCCAGCGCCTCGAACGCCGGCGGGGCCGGGGTGGCGCACACGCCGGCGGGGCCGGACCGCGTGCGGGCCGGATACAGGCGGGCCTGAGCGGGCCTCGGGTCGTGTCCCGGGGAGCGACCGGGGAGAACGGGGCGGCGGAACCCTCGCTACCATGGTTTATCCGGACCTGACCGGGGCCCCGGACACTCCCCCAGACTCCGTCCGGGGGGACCCCCAGAGGAGCGCTCTTGCCAGACGAGGTCCAGCCGCCACTCTCCGCCGCACAGCCCGACCCGAAGGCCGACCCGGCCGCGGCGGCCGCCGCCACGCCCCCGCCGGCCCCGCCGGTCAAGCCCGTTCCGGCCAGGCCGGGCGGGTCCTCCAACCGGGTGCGCGCCCGGCTGGCGCGCCTCGGCGTGCAGCGTTCCAACCCGTACAACCCGGTCCTGGAACCGCTGCTCCGCATAGTCCGCAGCAACGACCCGAAGATCGAGACGGCGACGCTGCGCCAGATCGAGCAGGCGTACCAGGTCGCGGAACGCTGGCACCGCGGTCAGAAGCGCAAGAGCGGCGACCCGTACATCACCCACCCGCTCGCGGTGACCACCATCCTCGCCGAGCTGGGCATGGACCCCGCCACCCTGATGGCGGGTCTCCTCCACGACACCGTGGAGGACACCGAGTACGGCCTGGAGCAGCTCCGGCGCGACTTCGGCGACGCGGTCGCGCTCCTCGTCGACGGCGTCACCAAGCTCGACCGGGTCAAGTTCGGCGAGGCCGCCCAGGCCGAGACCGTGCGCAAGATGGTCGTCGCCATGGCCAAGGACCCCCGGGTCCTGGTCATCAAGCTCGCCGACCGCCTGCACAACATGCGCACCATGCGGTACCTCAAGCGGGAGAAGCAGGAGAAGAAGGCCCGCGAGACCCTCGAGATCTACGCGCCGCTGGCCCACCGCCTCGGCATGAACACGATCAAGTGGGAGCTGGAGGACCTCGCCTTCGCGATCCTCTACCCCAAGATGTACGACGAGATCGTGCGGCTCGTCGCCGAGCGGGCGCCCAAGCGCGACGAGTACCTCGCCGTCGTCACGGACGAGGTGATGGTCGACCTGCGCGCGGCCCGGATCAAGGCCACCGTCACCGGCAGACCCAAGCACTACTACAGCGTCTACCAGAAGATGATCGTCCGCGGCCGTGACTTCGCGGAGATCTACGACCTGGTGGGCATCCGCGTCCTCGTGGACACCGTCCGGGACTGCTACGCGGCCCTCGGCACGGTGCACGCGCGCTGGAACCCGGTCCCCGGCCGGTTCAAGGACTACATCGCGATGCCCAAGTTCAACATGTACCAGTCGCTCCACACGACGGTCATCGGGCCCAGCGGCAAGCCGGTCGAACTCCAGATCCGCACCTTCGACATGCACCGCCGCGCCGAGTACGGCATCGCCGCGCACTGGAAGTACAAGCAGCAGACCGTCGCCGGCGCCTCCAAGGTGCGCACCGACGTCCCGCAGGCCGCCAAGGGCAGCGCCGGCCAGGACACCGTCAACGACATGGCCTGGCTGCGCCAGCTGCTCGACTGGCAGAAGGAGACCGAGGACCCGGGCGAGTTCCTCGACTCGCTGCGCTTCGACCTCTCCCGCAACGAGGTCTTCGTCTTCACCCCCAAGGGTGACGTCATCGCGCTGCCCGCCGGCGCGACCTCCGTGGACTTCGCGTACGCGGTCCACACCGAGGTCGGCCACCGCACCATAGGGGCGCGGGTCAACGGGCGGCTCGTCCCGCTCGAATCGACCCTGGACAACGGCGACCTGGTGGAGGTGTTCACCTCCAAGGCCGAGGGTGCGGGGCCGTCCCGCGACTGGCTCGGCTTCGTCAAGTCCCCGCGGGCCCGCAACAAGATCCGCGCCTGGTTCTCCAAGGAGCGCCGCGACGAGGCCATCGAGCACGGCAAGGACGCCATCGCGCGGGCCATGCGCAAGCAGAACCTGCCGATCCAGCGCATCCTGACGGGCGACTCCCTCGTCACCCTCGCGCACGAGATGCGCTACCCCGACATCTCCTCCCTGTACGCGGCGATCGGCGAGGGCCACGTGGCCGCGCAGGGCGTCGTACAGAAGCTGGTGCAGGCCCTCGGCGGCGAGGAGGCCGCCAACGAGGACATCGAGGAGAGCGTCCCGCCGTCGCGCGCCCGCACCAAGCGGCGCGGCAACGCCGACCCGGGCGTGGTCGTCAAGGGCGTCGAGGACGTGTGGGTGAAGCTGGCCCGCTGCTGCACCCCGGTGCCGGGCGACCCGATCATCGGCTTCGTCACGCGCGGCAGTGGCGTATCGGTTCACCGCGCCGACTGCGTCAACGTCGACTCCCTCTCCCAGCAGCCCGAGCGGATGCTGGAGGTGGAGTGGGCGCCGACCCAGTCCTCCGTCTTCCTGGTCGCCATCCAGGTCGAGGCGCTGGACCGGTCCCGGCTGCTGTCGGACGTCACCCGGGTCCTGTCGGACCAGCACGTGAACATCCTCTCCGCGGCCGTGCAGACCTCCCGCGACCGGGTGGCCACCTCCCGGTTCACGTTCGAGATGGGCGACCCCAAGCACCTGGGCCACGTCCTGAAGGCCGTACGGGGCGTCGAGGGCGTCTACGACGTCTACCGCGTCACCTCGGCCCGCCGCCCGTAGGGCGGGGCACCGCACACGGCAGTGGGCGCCACCCCCGAGGGGGCGGCGCCCACTGCCGTACGGGCGGACGGCCGGATCAGGGGCAGCCCCACCAGACGAAGTTGAGGTTGCCGCCGAAGAGCGCGGAGACGGCCGTGGCCGACCCGAGGATCCACACCACGGTGCTCCTGCGGGCCCGGGCGAGGGCCAGCGCGAACGGGAACAGCAGCGGGAACGCCGGCATGATGAAGCGCATCTTCGAGAAGTAGAAGCCCGCACCGCCCAGCGCCATCAGCATGATCATGGCGGCGAAGATCCAGACGACCATGGGGGGCCGGCGCCTGCGCGTCATCAGGACGAACAGCACCACGGCCGTGACCACCGTCAGCGAGACCACCACGTGGTTGAGGGTGGTGTGCACCTCGGTGAAGGTCTTCTTCAGCTCGGTGAGGGTGTCGAAGCCGCCGTCGTAGACCGAACCCCACCGGCGCTGGAGCTCGAAGTAGCCGTCCCAGCGGCCGAAGTGCCAGCCGACGTAGCCCACGTACCCGAACCAGCCCAGCGGGGCGATCAGCGAGGCCGCCACGATCCGGCCAACGGCCGGACGCTGCGAACGCCGCTTCCGGCGCCACTGCACGTACTCCCAGACGCCCGCCAGCACCACGGCCGCGACGATCGCCGAACCGGAGGGGCGGGTCGCCCCGGCGAAGAAGGCCAGCACGCCGGCCGTCAGCCAGGACTTCGTCATCACCGCGTACATCGCCCACACCGAAAGGGCGAGGAACAGCGGCTCGGTGTACGCCATCGACTGGACCAGGGCCGCCGGCACGATCGCGAACAGGGCACAGGTGAACAGCGCGACCCGGCGTCCGTAGATCTTGTCGGTGACGGCGAAGATGCCCCACGCGGCGATCACCGAGGCCAACAGCGCCAGCCCCATCGCCACCCAGCTCACGGGCAGGTGCGTGACGTACGAGGTCCACCGGATCAGTGTCGGGTAGACCGGGAAGAACGCCATCTGGCAGCTCGGCCCCGCGAAGGCACAGGGCGAAGGGGTCGCCAGCGGGGTCGTCAGCCCGTTCTCGGCGATGTGCAGGTAGTAGACGGCGTCCCAGCGGCCGCCCAGGATCTCCAGCGGCTTGACGCCCTTGCGCTCGGCCCAGACCGCCATCACGGCGAGTCCGGTGGCGCGCAGCGCGATGTGGACCAGCAGCGCCTTCCGGGCACGCTTCAGGCTGGCGAGCACCCGCCGTCCGGCGCCGCGGAGTCCCGATTCCTTCTTGCTGGTGACCGGCCGGGCGACGAGAAGCGAGTCTGGGACATCAGCGCGTATCTGGGTATGCGTCACATTCGATCCTGGTCGTGGCCCGGCAGAAGGCCGCCGGGGCGGCACCGTACAACGGTACACAGGAGACAGGTGCTGCCAGCGCGCACCCTGTGTCCGAACCGCGTAACGAATGGAACGTACAAACAGGACGAGTGTGAACCTCGTACGAACGCCACCCGCGGGGCGCCCGCCCCCGGAACGGCCGATGGGCACCACCGGAAGAGACCGGCGGTGCCCATCGGCTGCGGCCCTCCGAGAGGAAGGCCGCGGCGGCCTCAGCCGCCGAACTCCTCCAGGCCCTTCAGCGCCTGGTCGAGCAGGGCCTGCCGGCCCTCCAGCTCGCGGGCCAGCTTGTCGGCCTTCGCGTTGTTGCCGGCCGCGCGCGCCGCGTCGATCTGCTCACGCAGCTTGTCGACGGCCGCCTGCAGCTGCCCCGTCAGACCGGCCGCACGGGCCCGCGCCTCCGGGTTCGTACGGCGCCACTCGCCCTCCTCGGCCTCCTGGATCGCCCGCTCCACGGCGTGCATCCGGCCCTCGACCTTGGGACGGGCGTCGCGCGGCACGTGGCCGATGCCCTCCCAGCGCTCGTTGACGGAGCGGAACGCGGCCCGGGCCGCCTTCAGGTCCGTCACCGGGACGAGCTTCTCCGCCTCGACGACCAGCTCCTCCTTCAGCTTCAGGTTCTCGACCTGCTCGGCGTCGCGCTCCGCGAAGACCTCGCCGCGCGCCGCGAAGAACACGTCCTGGGCACCGCGGAAACGGTTCCACAGGTCGTCCTCGGACTCGCGCTGCGCCCGGCCCGCCGCCTTCCAGCTGTCCATCAGCTCGCGGTAGCGGGCGGCCGTCGGACCCCAGTCCGTCGACTTCGACAGCGACTCGGCCTCCGCGACCAGCTTCTCCTTGGCCTTGCGGGCGTCCTCGCGCTGCGAGTCCAGCGCGGCGAAGTGGGCCTTGCGGCGCTTGGAGAAGGCGGAGCGGGCGTGCGAGAAGCGGTGCCACAGCTCGTCGTCCGACTTGCGGTCGAGCCGGGGCAGGCCCTTCCAGATGTCCACCAGCGCGCGCAGCCGCTCACCGGCGCTGCGCCACTGGTCGCTCTGCGCCAGCTGCTCGGCCTCGGTGACCAGGGCGTCCTTGGCCGCACGGGCCTCGTCCGCCTGCTTGGCCTTCTGGACCTTGCGCTCCTCGCGCCGCGAGTCGACCGTCGCCACCAGCTTGTCGAGCCGGACGCGCAGCGCCTCCAGGTCGCCCACGGCGTGGTGCTCGTCCACCTGGGTACGCAGGTGCTCGATCGCCGTCTGGGCGTCCTTGGCGGACAGATCGGTGGTCCGCACCCGCCGTTCGAGGAGGCCGATCTCGACCACCAAGCCCTCGTACTTGCGCTCGAAGTAGGCCAGGGCCTCCTCGGGGGTGCCCGCCTGCCACGAGCCGACGACCTGCTCGCCCTCGGAAGTACGCACGTACACGGTGCCGGTCTCGTCGACTCGGCCCCACGGGTCGCTGCTCACAGCGCCTCCTCCACCTGATGCCCGCCGGGGGTGGACCCCCGGGCATCGTCCACAGTTTCCTGGGGCGGGCAGCGCCCGCCCTGCACAACGCCAACATAGGCGACCGCCGGGCCGGCTGTCCGCATCCCGCACGACGGAATATCGACGTACGGGCGGCGGGCCGGCCGGGCCCGCGGCCGCACCGCCCCGTCAGTTCTTGGTGACGGTGCCCTTCTCGATGGTCACCGGGGTCTTGGGGGCCCCGTCCTGGGCGCCGTCGGCGGTCCCGTTCTTGGCCACTTCCTCCAGCACCTTCAGGCCGGCCGCGTCGATCTTCCCGAAGGGGGTGTAGGACGGGGCGAGCGGGCTGTCCTTGTAGACCAGGAAGAACTGGCTGCCGCCGGTGCCGGGGCGGCCGGTGTTGGCCATCGCCACGGTGCCGGCCGGGTAGACCACCTGCCCCTGCTCGTTCGGCTTGCCCAGGGAGTCCAGGTTCTCGTCCGGGATGGTGTAGCCGGGGCCGCCCATACCGGTGCCCTCGGGGTCGCCGCACTGGAGGACGAAGATCCCGGAGGTGACCAGGCGGTGGCACTTGGTCTTGTCGAAGAAGCCCTTGTCGGCGAGCGACTTGAAGGAGTTGACCGTCTGCGGGGTCTTCGCGGCGTCCATCTCGAACTTCACGTCGCCCGCGCTCGTCTTCAGGTCGAAGGTGTACTTCGCCTTGTCGTCGATCGCCATGGCGGGGGAGGGCGACTTCTTCGGCGTCGGCGCCGAGGGGGAGGCCGAGGGGTCGGCCGCCGAGTCCTTCGTGTCGTCGGAGTCGAAGACACCGCCCACGACGAGGCCCACCAGCGTGGCGATCACCACGGCCGAGGCCGCGCCGATGACCGCCAGGCGCTGCCGCGATTTGCGCCGGGCCTCCGCGCGGCGCTTCTGCTGGCGCTCGTACTTCTCCCTGGCGAGCTGTCGCCGACGCTGATCGCTCGTGACCACCGGGTCGTCTCCTTGTACGTCTCTGGTACCGCTGTCCGGGCTGGGTTAGGCCGTACCGTATATGGGTTCGCTGTGTAATGAGGGGCGCCGGTAGGCTCTGAGCAGCAGATTCCGATCCGCTGCCTCCCTCCGGACGACGATTGAGGACGAACGTGCTGATTGCCGGATTCCCCGCCGGGGCCTGGGGCACCAACTGCTACCTGGTCGCCCCCGCCGCCGGTGAGGAGTGCGTCATCATCGACCCGGGCCACCAGGCCGCCCGGGGCGTCGAGGAGACGTTGAAGAAGCACCGTCTCAAGCCCGTCGCCGTCGTCCTCACCCACGGCCACATCGATCATGTGGCCTCGGTGGTCCCGGTGTGCGGAGCCCACGACGTACCCGCCTGGATCCACCCCGAGGACCGCTACATGATGAGCGACCCGGAGAAGGCGCTCGGCCGCTCCATCGGCATGCCGCTCATGGGCGAGCTGACCGTGGGCGAGCCGGACGACGTGCGGGAGCTGACCGACGGCGCCGCCCTGAAGCTGGCCGGAATGGAGTTCTCGGTGGCGCACGCGCCCGGGCATACCAAGGGGTCGGTGACCTTCCGGATGCCCGAGCTGGCCGACGTCCCGCCGGTCTTCTTCTCGGGCGACCTGCTGTTCGCCGGCTCCATCGGACGCACCGACCTGCCCGGCGGCTCCCACGCCGACATCCTCCAGTCGCTGGCCCGCGTGTGCCTGCCGCTGGACGACTCGACCGTGGTGCTGTCCGGCCACGGTCCCCAGACCACCATCGGCCGCGAGCGCGCGACCAACCCGTACCTGCGGGAAGTCGCCGCCGGCCTGGGGGACGGCACCGCCGCCCCACGACGAGGAATGTGACGAGTTTCGTGAGCACCTTCAAGGCCCCCAAGGGCACGTACGACCTGATCCCGCCGGTCTCGGTGAAGTACCTGGCGGTCCGCGAGGCCATCTCCGCGCCCCTGCGGAACTCCGGCTACGGCTACATCGAGACCCCCGGCTTCGAGGACGTCGGTCTCTTCGCCCGCGGCGTCGGCGAGTCCACCGACATCGTCACCAAGGAGATGTACGCCTTCGAGACCAAGGGCGGCGACCAGCTGGCCCTGCGCCCCGAGGGCACGGCCTCCGTGCTGCGCGCGGCCCTGGAGGCCAGCCTGCACAAGCAGGGCAACCTGCCGGTCAAGCTCTGGTACTCCGGCTCGTACTACCGCTACGAGCGCCCGCAGAAGGGCCGCTACCGCCACTTCTCGCAGGTCGGTGCCGAGGCCATCGGCGCCGAGGACCCGGCGCTGGACGCCGAGCTGATCATCCTCGCGGACCAGGCGTACCGCTCGCTGGGCCTGCGCAACTTCCGCATCCTGCTGAACTCGCTCGGCGACAAGGAGTGCCGCCCGGTGTACCGGGAGGCGCTCCAGGGCTTCCTGCGCGGCCTCGACCTCGACGAGGAGACCGTCCGCCGGGCCGAGATCAACCCGCTGCGCGTCCTCGACGACAAGCGGGCCGACGTGCAGAAGCAGCTGGTGGGCGCGCCGGTGCTGCGCGACTACCTGTGCGACGCGTGCAAGGCGTACCACGAGGAGGTCCGGGCGCTGATCACGGCCGCCGGGGTCGCCTTCGAGGACGACGAGAAGCTCGTGCGCGGCCTCGACTACTACACCCGCACCACCTTCGAGTTCGTCCACGACGGCCTCGGCTCGCAGTCCGCGGTCGGCGGCGGCGGCCGCTACGACGGCCTGTCCGAGATGATCGGCGGACCGGCGCTGCCGTCGGTCGGCTGGGCGCTCGGCGTGGACCGGACCGTCCTCGCCCTGGAGGCGGAGGGCGTGGAGCTGGACATCCCGGCCGCCACGTCGGTGTTCGCGGTCGCGCTGGGCGAGGCCAAGCCGGCCGTGTTCGCACTGGTGACCGAGCTGCGCCGGGCCGGGGTCGCGGCCGACCTGTCCTACGGTGGAAAGGGCCTCAAGGGCGCCATGAAGGACGCCAACCGCAGCGGTGCGCGCTTCGCCGTCGTCGCGGGCGACCGCGACCTCGCCGAGGGCGTCGTCCAGCTCAAGGACATGGAGTCCGGCGAGCAGGCCGCCGTGGCGTTGGCCGACGTGGTGGCCGAGGTCCGGGCCCGGCTGGCCTGACGCACGCGCCGTCCGCCGGGGGCGGGGCGGGGGAGTCCTCCCCGCCCCGCCCCCGGCGTTTTCGGGCCGTCCTTATCTCCCGCGAACGGATGGCGTCCGCCCCCGTACGGCACAATGGCCCGTGCTTGATGACCTTGCGGAAGCGGAGCGGGCGGGATCGGGATGACGACAACAGGCGCAGGCGCGGACACCGCTCCGCGGACCTTCGGCGGGAGCCGGGCGCTGGCCCTGCTGCTGGTCATCACCGGAGCGGCGGGGCTGCTGGCCGCCTGGGTGATCACCATCGACAAGTTCAAGCTCCTCGAAGACCCGAACTTCGTCCCGGGCTGCTCCCTGAACCCGGTCGTGTCCTGCGGCAACATCATGAAGAGCGAGCAGGCGGCCGTCTTCGGCTTCCCCAACCCGATGCTCGGCCTGGTCGCCTACGGCATCGTGATCTGCGTCGGCATGAGCCTGCTGGCCGGGGCCCGGTTCCGCCCCTGGTACTGGCTGACCCTGAACGCCGGCACCCTCTTCGGCGTCGTGTTCTGCGCCTGGCTGACGTACCAGTCGCTGTACAACATCAACTCGCTCTGCCTGTGGTGCTGCCTGGCCTGGGTCGCCACCATCCTGATGTTCTGGTACGTCACCTCGCACAACGTGCGCCAGGGCCTGCTGCCCGCCCCCGCCTGGCTGCGCGGCTTCCTCGACGAGTTCACCTGGGTGCTGCCCGCGCTGCACATCGGGATCATCGGCATGCTGATCCTGACCCGCTGGTGGGACTTCTGGACCTCCTGAGCCGGACCGTCCGAGCGGCCCTCGCTGTCGGTGGGCTCGCTTAGGCTTCCGGTGTGGAACCAGACCTCTTCACCGCAGCAGCCGAGGACCGTCGGGAGAAGGACCCCGCGAGCTCCCCGCTCGCCGTCCGCATGCGCCCGCGCAACCTGGACGAGGTCGTCGGCCAGCAGCACCTGCTGAAGCCGGGCTCGCCGCTGCGCCGGCTGGTGGGGGAGGGCGCCGGGGGACCGGCCGGAGCCTCGTCCGTGATCCTCTGGGGACCGCCCGGCATCGGCAAGACCACCCTCGCGTACGTGGTCAGCCAGGCCACGCAGAAGCGGTTCGTCGAGCTGTCCGCGATCACGGCGGGCGTCAAGGAGGTCCGGGCCGTCATCGAGGGCGCCAAGCGCGCCGCCGGCGGCTACGGCAAGGAGACCGTCCTCTTCCTCGACGAGATCCACCGCTTCAGCAAGGCGCAGCAGGACTCGCTGCTGCCCGCCGTGGAGAACCGCTGGGTCACCCTGATCGCGGCCACCACGGAGAACCCGTACTTCTCGATCATCTCCCCGCTGCTGTCCCGCTCGCTGCTGCTCACCCTGGAACCCCTCACCGACGAGGACCTGAGCGCCCTGCTGCGGCGCGCCCTGACGGAGGAGCGGGGTCTGGGCGGGGCGGTGACCCTGCCCGCCGACGCCGAGGCGCACCTGCTGCGCATCGCCGGCGGCGACGCCCGCCGGGCGCTGACCGCCCTGGAGGCGGGGGCCGGCTCGGCCATCGCCAAGGGCGAGGAGGAGATCACCCTCCAGACCCTGGAGGAGTCCGTCGACCGGGCGGCCGTCCGCTACGACAAGGACGGCGACCAGCACTACGACGTGGCGAGCGCCCTGATCAAGTCGATCCGGGGCTCGGACGTGGACGCCGCCCTGCACTACCTGGCCCGGATGATCGAGGCGGGCGAGGACCCCCGGTTCATCGCGCGGCGCCTGATGATCTCCGCGAGCGAGGACATCGGCCTGGCGGACCCGACGGCCCTGCCGCTGGCGGTGGCGGCCGCCCAGGCGGTGGCGATGATCGGCTTCCCGGAGGCCGCGCTGACCCTCTCGCACGCGACGATCGCGCTGGCGCTGGCCCCGAAGTCGAACACCGCCACGACCGCGATCGGCGCGGCGCTGGCCGACGTACGGGCCGGGCTGGCCGGGGCCGTGCCGGCGCACCTGCGGGACGGGCACTACAAGGGCGCGGCGAAGCTGGGGCACGCGGTCGGGTACGTGTACCCGCACGACGTGCCGGGCGCCATCGCCGCGCAGCAGTACGCGCCGGACGAGGTGCACGGCAAGCGCTACTACGAGCCGACGCGGTACGGGGCCGAGGCCCGCTACGCGGACGTGGTCGACAAGGTCCGCGAGCGGCTGCGGGGTCACGGGGCGTGACCTGAGCCCGGCCGGGCGGGTGCCGGTGCCTGCGGCGCTGCTCCCCTACCCGCCCTTCCTCCGTTCCCGGGCTCCGCCCGAGACCCCGCGCCTCACACGCTGGCGAGGCTGATTCGGCCAGCGGTGGCCCGAGCGGGGTGGACGGCCTAGGGTCCGGGCATGGGATGCCGTGCGCTCGTCGTCGTCGCCGCGCTGCTCGCCGCCGGGTGCCAGAACGCGGGGGCCGCGTACCGCCCCGTGCCCCTCGTAGGGGCGGGCTTCCCCCCGGACGCCGCGACGGCACGGGCGCAGCTCGCCGGGCTGACCGTCGAGTGGGGCCGGAACTGGCAGACGTACGAGCGGGAGGAGTTCGGCCGGTACTGGTCGGACGAGACCGACGGCGTCGGCGGGCGCAACGGCTGCGACACCCGGGACGACGTGCTGCGCAGGGACCTCTCCGAGCTGCGCGAGGGGGACCGCAACCCCTGCGTGGTGGTCTCCGGCGTGCTGCACGACCCGTACACCGGCAAGGAGCTCCCGTACTCCTACCGGCGGGCCTCGCAGATCCAGACCGACCACGTCGTCGCGCTGGGCGCGGCCTGGCGGGCGGGGGCGTACGCCTGGACGCCCGGGCGCAGGCTGGAGTACGCCAACGACCTCGACGTGCTGCTCGCCGTGGACAAGCAGACCAACCAGGACAAGGGGAGCCGGACGGCCGACAAGTGGCGGCCGCCGCGGCAGGCCTACTGGTGCGAGTACGGGCGCCGCTACACCGGCATCAAGGCCAAGTACCGGCTGTCCGTCACGCCTCCCGAGAAGCTCGCCCTCCAGGAGCTGCTCGGGTCCTGCCCGCCGTGAGGAACGTGAGGCATCAGTGCGCGGCGGCGGCGAACAGGGCGCGCATGGCCCGCCGCAGGCCGCAGACGTCCGCCACCGGCTCCGGGAAGTCGAACCGGGCGTCGAAGGAGGGCCGGCCGGGGCCGCCGGTGAAGCGCACGCGCAGCCCGAGGCGGTCGAGGGCCAGCGGGACGGCGGTCATTCCGGCCGTCTCCCGGGAGCCCAGCAGCCCGCACAGGTCGGCGACGCGCTCGGCGTGGGCGGCGGCGAGGTGCTGGAGCAGCTCCGTCTCGTGGCCGGTCAGCGGGTCGGGCTCGGCGTCCGCCAGCTCGTCCGGGTCCACCTGCGCGGCGCCCCACAGGTCCTCCAGCGCGATCTCGCCGACCTCCAGGCGCAGCATCATCCAGGCGGGGCGGCCGGTGTACGGCGGGTCCTGGGACTCGGCCAGGCCCAGCAGCTCGCCCACCGGGTGCCGCTCCGCGAGCAGCGCCGCGCAGACCGCGCGGTCGTCCCCGCGGACGGGGGTCAGCCACCCGGCCAGGCGGGCGCGGGCTCGGATACGATGGGGCACGGACACCGGCGCCACGTCCGTGATCTCGATCACGGCGGTGAGGTCGTCGTCCTGGGCGTGAGCGGCAGCCCTGGCAGCCGCGGATTCCCCTGATACCAGGAGGATCACGTCCCCGTCCGGGGTGACGGTCCGCGCGGCCGGCACCCCTGTCCACCACTCGGCCTGGTCAGGAGCATCCGGCAGCGTGAGGGATACTGAGGCGTTGGACTCTACGAGGGTTCGTACGCGTTCGGCTCCGGTGAGCTGCCGAACGCCTTCCCTGGGACGCGGCTGACCCTGCTTATCGTCGTCGAAAGCGGATTTCGTTTCGTTGAAATCCGAACTGCGGCGCGCACTGGGCAGGGGGATCCCATGTGGTCGAGACATTACGTCCTCCTCGCTAAGGTAAGCCTCACCTAACTTACATGGAGGTAGGTTCCCCGTGAACCAGAAGCGACCCAAGGTCAAGAAGTCTCGCGCTCTCGGCATCGCCCTGACGCCGAAGGCCGTCAAGTACTTCGAGGCCCGCCCCTACCCGCCGGGCGAGCACGGCCGTGGCCGCAAGCAGAACTCGGACTACAAGGTCCGTCTGCTCGAGAAGCAGCGTCTGCGCGCCCAGTACGACATCTCCGAGCGCCAGATGGCCCGCGCGTACGACCGCGCGAAGAAGGCCGAGGGCAAGACGGGCGAGGCGCTGGTCGTCGAGCTCGAGCGTCGTCTGGACGCCCTGGTCCTGCGTGCCGGCGTCGCCCGCACCATCTACCAGGCCCGCCAGATGGTCGTCCACGGCCACATCGAGGTCAACGGTGGCAAGGTCGACAAGCCGTCGTTCCGTGTGCGTCCCGACGACGTCATCACGGTCCGCGAGCGCAGCCGCGACAAGCACCCCTTCCAGGTTGCCCGCGAGGGTGGCTACGCCGGTGAGGGCGAGACCCCGCGCTACCTGCAGGTCAACCTGAAGGCCCTGGCCTTCCGCCTCGACCGCGACCCGAACCGCAAGGAAATCCCGGTCATCTGCGACGAGCAGCTCGTCGTCGAGTACTACGCCCGCTGATCCAGCGGCCGTAGCCCTCACAGGCTGGTCCAGGCCCGCCGTCCCCTCCGGGGGGCGGCGGGCCTTTGCGTTGCCGGGCGGGTCGCCGCCGCCCGGGACACGGGGAGTACTGTTTCGGATGCACCGCGTACGAGGAGGGTCCGCGGGGGCGGGCACCGGACCCGGAATTCCGGTACTGCGGCGGATCTCCGGCGCGATAGGGTCGGAGGGAGACTTTTCTCCGTAGTCGATCCGTAGTGAAACCCGTAGACAAGCAGATCAGGGAGCGGTGCAACGTGTCCGGTGGAGAGGTGGCCGGCATCCTCGTGGCCGTCTTCTGGGCCATCCTGGTGTCCTTCCTCGCCGTGGTGCTGGTGCGGCTCGCGCAGGTGCTCCGCGCGACCACCAAGCTCGTGGCCGACGTGACGGAGCAGGCCGTCCCGCTGCTGGCGGACGCCTCGACCACCGTCCGCTCCGCGCGCACCCAGCTCGACCGGGTCGACGCCATCGCGAGCGACGTCCAGGAGGTCACCTCCAACGCCTCCGCACTGTCCTCCACCGTGGCCACCACCTTCGGCGGACCCCTGGTCAAGGTCGCGGCCTTCGGCTACGGCGTCCGCAAGGCGCTGGGCCGCACCGAGGACGCCCCGCAGAAGACCACCCGGCGCAACGTGATCGTCGGCCGTACGGTGCCGCCGGCCCGGCGCCGGAAGCAGAAGGGCTGAGACCGCCGATGTTCCGCCGAGCCTTCTGGTTCACCGCCGGCGCCGCCGCCGGCGTGTGGGCCACCACCAAGGTCAACCGCCAGCTGAAGAAGCTGACCCCGGAGAGCCTCGCCGCGCAGGCCGCCGACAAGGCCGTCGAGGCCGGGCACCGCCTCAAGGACTTCGCCCTCGACGTCAAGGCGGGAATGACCCAGCGCGAGGACGAGCTGAACGACGCACTGGGGTTGCACCAGGACCCCGACCGGCCCGACAACGTCACCGCCCTCCCCGGGCCGCGGCGGCTGCGGGCCATCGAGCACCACCAGACCACCCACCGTTCGAGTTTTTCGTACAACCGGAATGAGGACCACTGATGGAGTCGGCTGAAATCCGCCGCCGCTGGCTGAGCTTCTTCGAGGAGCGCGGTCACACCGTTGTCCCTTCGGCGTCGCTCATCGCGGACGACCCGACTCTGCTGCTGGTCAACGCGGGCATGGTCCCGTTCAAGCCGTACTTCCTCGGCGAGACCAAGCCCCCGGCCCCCCGCGCCACCAGCGTGCAGAAGTGCGTCCGTACGCCGGACATCGAAGAGGTCGGCAAGACCACCCGCCACGGCACGTTCTTCCAGATGTGCGGCAACTTCTCCTTCGGGGACTACTTCAAGGAAGGCGCCATCAAGTACGCCTGGGAGCTGCTCACCAGCTCCGTGGCGGACGGCGGCTACGGCCTGGAGCCCGAGAAGCTCTGGATCACGGTCTACCTCGACGACGACGAGGCCGAGACGATCTGGCGCGACGTGATCGGCGTCCCCGCCGAGCGCATCCAGCGCCTGGGCAAGAAGGACAACTTCTGGTCCATGGGCGTCCCCGGCCCCTGCGGCCCCTGCTCCGAGATCAACTACGACCGCGGCCCCGAGTTCGGCGTCGAGGGCGGCCCGGCCGTCAACGACGAGCGCTACGTGGAGATCTGGAACCTCGTCTTTATGCAGTACGAGCGCGGCGCCGGCGACGGGAAGGAAGACTTCCCGATCCTCGGCGACCTGCCGTCGAAGAACATCGACACCGGTCTCGGCCTCGAACGCCTCGCGATGATCCTGCAGGGCGTGCAGAACATGTACGAGACCGACACCCTGCGCGTGGTCATGGACAAGGCCACCCAGCTGACCGGCGTGCAGTACGGCGCCGCCCAGGGCACCGACGTCTCGATGCGCGTGGTCGCCGACCACATGCGCACCTCCGTCATGCTCATCGGCGACGGCGTCACCCCCGGCAACGAGGGCCGCGGCTACGTGCTGCGCCGCATCATGCGCCGCGCCATCCGCAACATGCGCCTCATGGGCGCCACCGGTCCGGTCGTGCAGGACCTGATCGACGTCGTGATCGACACGATGGGGCAGCAGTACCCCGAGCTGGTCACCGACCGCAAGCGCATCGAGACCGTCGCCCTCGCCGAAGAGGCCGCCTTCCTGAAGGCCGTCAAGGGCGGCACGAACATCCTCGACACCGCCGTGACCGAGACCAAGGCCGCCGGCGGCACGGTCCTCTCCGGCGACAAGGCGTTCCTGCTCCACGACACCTGGGGCTTCCCGATCGACCTGACCCTGGAGATGGCCGCCGAGCAGGGCCTCTCCGTGGACGAGCCCGGCTTCCGCCGCCTGATGCAGGAGCAGCGCGACCGGGCCAAGGCCGACGCCAAGGCCAAGAAGACCGGCCACGCCGACATGTCGGCCTACCGGGAGATCGCCGACGGCTCCGGCGCCACCGAGTTCACCGGCTACGCCACCACCCAGGGCGAGTCCACCATCGTCGGCCTCCTGGTCAACGGCGTCTCCGCGCCCGCCGCCTCCGAGGGCGACGAGGTCGAGGTCGTCCTCGACCGCACCCCCTTCTACGCCGAGGGCGGCGGCCAGCTCGCCGACCAGGGCCGGATCAAGCTCGACACCGGTGCCGTCATCGAGGTCCGCGACGTCCAGCAGCCGGTTCCCGGTGTCTCCGTGCACAAGGGCTCCGTCCAGGTCGGCGAGGTCACGGTGGGCGCCTCCGCGTACGCCGCCATCGACGTCAAGCGCCGCCGGGCCATCGCCCGCGCCCACTCGGCCACGCACCTGACCCACCAGGCGCTGCGCGACGCCCTCGGCCCGACGGCCGCCCAGGCCGGCTCCGAGAACAGCCCCGGCCGCTTCCGCTTCGACTTCGGCTCGCCGAACGCCGTCCCCGGCTCGGTCCTCACCGACGTCGAGCAGAAGATCAACGACGTGCTCTCGCGCGAGCTCGAAGTGACCGCCGAGGTCATGAGCATCGACGAGGCGAAGAAGCAGGGCGCCATCGCCGAGTTCGGCGAGAAGTACGGCGAGCGGGTCCGCGTCGTCACCATCGGCGACTTCTCCAAGGAGCTGTGCGGCGGCACGCACGTCGGCAACACCGCCCAGCTGGGTCTGGTGAAGCTGCTCGGCGAGTCCTCCATCGGCTCCGGGGTGCGCCGTGTCGAGGCCCTGGTCGGCGTCGACGCGTACAACTTCCTCGCCAAGGAGCACACGGTCGTCGCCCAGCTCCAGGAGCTCGTCAAGGGCCGTCCGGAGGAGCTGCCGGAGAAGATCGCCTCCATGCTCGGCAAGCTGAAGGACGCCGAGAAGGAGATCGAGAAGTTCCGCGCGGAGAAGGTCCTCCAGGCCGCCGCCGGTCTTGCCTCGAACGCCCAGGACATCCGCGGCGTCGCCCTCGTCGTCGGCCAGGTGCCGGACGGCACGGGCGCCGACGACCTGCGCAAGCTGGTCCTCGACGTCCGCGGCCGCATCCAGGGCGACCGCCCGGCCGTCGTCGCCCTGTTCACCGTGGCGAACGACCGCCCGCTGACCGTCATCGCCACCAACGAGGCGGCCCGCGAGCGCGGCCTCAAGGCCGGTGACCTGGTCCGCACGGCCGCCAAGACCCTCGGTGGCGGCGGTGGCGGCAAGCCGGACGTGGCCCAGGGCGGCGGCCAGAACCCGGGCGCCGTGCCCGAGGCCATCGCCGCCGTCGAGCGCCTCGTGGCAGAGACGGCCTGACGATGACCCTGCGCCGCGGCCGCCGACTGGCCATCGATGTCGGAGACGCCCGGATCGGGGTCGCGTCCTGCGACCCCGACGGGGTGCTCGCCACGCCGGTGGAGACCGTCCCGGGCCGGGACATCCCCTTCGCCCACCGGCGGCTGCGGCAGCTCGTCGAGGAGTACGAGCCCCTCGAAGTCGTGGTCGGCCTCCCCCGCTCGCTCAGCGGGCGGGAGGGGCCGGCCGCGGCCAAGGTGCGCGCATTCGCGAACGAACTGGCCAAGGGGATCAAGCCGGTGACGGTCCGTCTGGTGGACGAGCGGATGACCACGGTCACCGCCGCCCAGGGACTGCGGGCCTCCGGCAAGAACGCGAAGAAGGGGCGTGCGGTCATCGACCAGGCGGCCGCCGTGATCATCCTTCAGAACGCTCTTGAGACCGAACGGGTATCAGGTAATCCGCCCGGCGAGTGCGTCGAAGTGGTTGTCTGATCGCGATACGGTAACGTTCCGCGCGATGAGACGGCATTCGAACAGCCGTCGCTCACCACCAAAGAGGCGGAACCGGGTGTCGCGGCCGAAAGAAGCCGCGGCCTTCGTCTCGCGGCTCTAGGGGACCGATGACTGACTATGGCCGGGGCCACGGCTCCGAACCGTGGAACCCCCAGGACCCCCTCTACGGGGACCAGGGGTGGACCGCGCACCAGACGCAGCAGGCGCAGGTGCCCTACGGCGGGGACCTCCAGCAGCAGTACCCGCAGGAGCCGCAGTACCAGCAGCAGTACGCGGGCCAGTATCCGCAGCAGTACGACGAGCAGGCGTACGCGCAGCAGCTCCAGTACCAGCAGATGGCCCAGCAGCAGATGGCCCCTCAGGCCATGGCCCCGCAGCCGGTGTACGAGGGCGGCGGCAACGGCCAGGGCTGGGACACCGGCCAGGGCCAGTACGCGGCCGCGGCCGTACAGGTCGACCCGTACGCCGGAGCGGACCCGTACGCCCAGCAGACCGCCGGGGCCTACCCCGGCGAGGCGCCGGACCTGTACGCCACGGCCGAGGCCTACCCGCCGCCGCAGCCGCCCGGTCTGCGCCACCTGGAACCGGAACCGGTCGAGGAGCCGCTCGCGGAGGAGGAGCCCGACGAGGCGCTCGTCGCGGCGGGCGGCACGGGCTCCGGCGACGCCGACGAGCCGGCCGGCCGCGGGCGCCGCGCCGGGGGCCGCACCAAGGGCGGCAAGGGCGGCAAACAGAAGAAACGGAGCGGCACGGCCTGCCTGATCGCCGCCGTGGTGATCATCGGTGTGGTCGGCGGTGGCGGCTACTACGGCTACAACTACCTCCACGACCGCTTCGCCCCGGCCGAGGACTTCGCCGGCGAGGGCGGCGAGGAAGTCGTCGACGTCGAGATCCCCAAGGACGCCGGCCTCGGCCAGATGGGCCGGATCCTCAAGCAGGCCGGCGTGGTCGCCAGCGCCCAGGCCTTCGTCGACGCGGCCAACGCCAACCCCAAGGGCAAGTCGATCCAGCCCGGCGTCTACCCGCTGAAGAAGCGGATGTCGGCCGCGGCCGCCGTCGCGGTGATGATCGACCCCACCAAGCTGAACGTCCTCACCATCACCGAGGGCATGCGCAACACCAAGGTGTACGAGGCGATCGACAAGAAGCTCGGCAAGCCCGACGGCACCACCAAGGACGTCGCCCAGCGCGAGGCCAAGAACCTCGGCCTGCCGGCCTGGGCCGGCAACAACCCGAAGCTCATCGACCCGCTGGAGGGCTTCCTCCTGCCGGCCCGCTACGACCTGAAGAAGGACAGCACCCCCGAGTCGCTGCTCCGCCAGATGGTCAAGAACGCGGCCGACAAGTACACGGAGATGGGCGTCGAGGCCAAGTCCAAGGAGCTGAACCTGGAGAACCCGCTCCAGGTGATCACCGTGGCCAGCCTCGTGAACGCCGAGGGCAAGAACCACGACGACTTCCGCAAGATGGCCGAAGTGGTCTACAACCGCCTCAAGAAGACCAACGACGTCACGAACCAGCGGCTCCAGTTCGACTCGACGTACAACTACGTCAAGAACCAAAGCGAGATCAACTTCAACCTGAAGGAAGCCCAGGCCTTCGACAACCCGTACAACACGCACTTCGTCAAGGGACTGCCGCCCGGCCCGATCGGGAACCCCGGCTCCGACGCGGTGGCGGCTACGCTCAACCCCGACCACGGCGGCTGGATGTTCTTCGTGTCGGTCGACGGCAACAAGACGACCTTCACCAAGACGTACGACGAGCACATGAAGCTCGCCGACGAGTTCCAGGCACGGCAGAAGCAGAAGAACGGCGGGTAGGCAGGACATGTCACGGATACGGGCCGCGGTGCTGGGTTCGCCCATCGAGCACTCCCTCTCACCGGTGCTGCACCGCGCCGCGTACCGGGAGCTCGGCCTCGACGACTGGTCCTACGGCCGGTTCGAGATCGACGAGGCCGCGCTGCCCGCCTTCGTGGCCGGCCTCGGCCCCGAGTGGGCCGGGCTGTCGCTGACCATGCCGCTCAAGCGGGCGATCATCCCGCTGCTCGACGGGATCAGCGACACCGCCGCCTCCGTGGAGGCCGTCAACACGGTGGTGTTCACCGACGACGGCCGCCGCGTCGGCGACAACACCGACATCCCCGGGCTGATCGCCGCCCTGCACGAGCGCGGCGTCGAGAAGGTGCCCGCCGCCGCCATCCTCGGGGCGGGCGCCACCGCCTCCTCGGCGCTCGCCGCCCTCGCCCGGATCTGCACCGGCGAGGTCACCGCGTACGTCCGCTCGCGCGCCCGCGCCGACGAGATGCGCCAGTGGGGCGAGCGGCTCGGCGTGTCCGTCCGCACGGCCGACTGGTCCCGGGCGGCCGAGGCCCTGACGGCCCCCCTGGTCATCGCCACCACCCCGGCCGGAGCCACGGACGAGCTGGCCGGCGCCGTCCCGGAGGTGCCCGGCACCCTCTTCGACGTGCTCTACGACCCCTGGCCCACCGCCCTGGCCGCCGCCTGGTCCGGGCGCGGCGGCACCCTCCTGGGCGGCCTCGACCTGCTCGTCCACCAGGCCGTGCTCCAGGTCGAGCAGATGACCGGCCGCACCCCCGGCCCGCTCGCCGCCATGCGTGCCGCCGGCGAGGCGGCCCTGCACGCCCGCCACTGACGCCCCCGCGCATAGGGAACCGATAGCCGGACGCGGCACCATCGCCGCGTCCGGGCCCTCCGGGCCGTCCGTCAGCTGGACCGAGATCCGCGGGACGCCCCGGACGTGGGAGGATTCGGGTACGGCCCTCCGGTCCGCGCACCCGGACAGGCCGTCGCAGTGCCAGGCGCGAGCATGAGGAGCATCGTTGAGCAGGTTGCGTTGGCTGACCGCAGGAGAGTCGCACGGACCGGCACTGGTCGCGACGCTGGAGGGTCTTCCCGCCGGCGTCCCGGTCACCACCGAGCTGGTGGCCGACCACCTGGCGAGGCGACGGCTCGGCTATGGACGCGGCGCCCGCATGAAGTTCGAGCAGGACGAGATCACCTTCCTCGGCGGCGTCCGCCACGGGCTGTCCCAGGGCTCCCCGGTCGCGATCATGGTCGGCAACACCGAGTGGCCCAAGTGGGAGACGGTCATGTCGGCCGACCCGGTCGACCCCTCGCTGCTCAAGGAGACCGGCCGCAACGCGCCGCTGACCCGGCCCCGCCCCGGCCACGCCGACCTCGCGGGCATGCAGAAGTACGGCTTCGACGAGGCCCGGCCGATCCTGGAGCGCGCCAGCGCCCGTGAGACCGCCGCCCGCGTCGCCCTCGGCGCCGTCGCCCGCTCCTTCATCAAGGAGGTCGCGGGCATCGAGATCGTCTCGCACGTGGTGGAGCTGGCCGCGGCCAAGGCCCCCTACGGCGTCTACCCGACCCCCGCCGACGTCGAGAAGCTCGACGCCGACCCGGTGCGCTGCCTCGACGCCGACGCGTCGAAGGCGATGGTCGCGGAGATCGACCAGGCCCACAAGGACGGCGACACCCTCGGCGGCGTCGTCGAGGTCCTCGCGTACGGCGTGCCCGTCGGCCTCGGCTCCCACGTCCACTGGGACCGGCGTCTCGACGCCCGTCTCGCCGCCGCGCTCATGGGCATCCAGGCCATCAAGGGCGTCGAGGTCGGCGACGGCTTCGAGCTGGCCCGCGTGCCCGGCTCCCAGGCGCACGACGAGATCGTCTCCACCCCCGAGGGAATCAAGCGCACCTCCGGCCGCTCCGGCGGCACCGAGGGCGGCCTGACCACCGGCGAGCTGCTGCGCGTACGCGCCGCGATGAAGCCCATCGCGACCGTGCCGCGCGCCCTGGCCACCGTCGACGTCGCCACCGGCGAGGCCACGGTGGCCCACCACCAGCGCTCCGACGTCTGCGCCGTGCCCGCCGCGGGCATCGTCGCCGAGGCCATGGTCGCGCTGGTGCTGGCGGACGCCGTCGTCGAGAAGTTCGGCGGCGACTCGGTCGCCGAGACCCGCCGCAACGTGCAGTCCTACCTCGACAACCTGCAGATCCGGTGACGGGCGGCCCCCTGGTCGTCCTCGTCGGACCCATGGGTTCCGGCAAGTCCACGGTGGGCGGCCTGCTCGCCCGCCGGCTCGGCGTCCCCTACCGGGACACCGACGCGGACATCGTCGCGGCCCAGGGCCGGGAGATCTCCGACCTCTTCGTCGACGAGGGCGAGCCGTACTTCCGCGAGCTGGAGCGGGCGGCCGTCGCGGCCGCCGTCGCCGAGCACACCGGAGTCCTCGCCCTCGGCGGCGGCGCCGTCCTCGACGAGGGCACCCGCGCCCTGCTGGCCGGGCTGCCCGTCGCCTATCTGTCGATGGACGTCGAGGAGGCCGTGCGCCGCGTCGGGCTCGGCGCCGCCCGACCGCTGCTCGCCGTCAACCCGCGCCGCCAGTGGCGCGAGCTGATGGAGGCCAGGCGCCACCTGTACACCGAAGTCGCGCGCGTCGTCGTGGCCACCGACGACCGCACCCCCGAAGAGGTCGCCCAGGCGGTCCTCGACGCTCTGGAGTTGAAGGACGTATGACAGACCAGGTGACGCGGATCAACGTCGGCGCCAGCGCCGGACACGACGCGTACGACGTGCTGGTCGGCCGGCAGCTGCTCGGCGAGCTCGGCACCCTGATCGGTACGAAGGCCCAGCGGGTCGCCGTGATCCACCCCGAGGCGCTCGCCGAGACCGGTGAGGCGCTCCGCGCGGACCTCGCGGACCAGGGCTACGAGGCGATCGCCATCCAGGTGCCGAACGCCGAGGAGGCCAAGACCGTCGAGGTGGCCGCGTACTGCTGGAAGGCGCTCGGCCAGTCCAACTTCACCCGCACCGACGTGATCGTCGGCGTGGGCGGCGGCGCCACCACCGACCTGGCGGGCTTCGTCGCGGCCAGCTGGCTGCGCGGGGTGCGCTGGATCGCCGTCCCGACCACCGTCCTCGCGATGGTCGACGCGGCCGTCGGCGGCAAGACCGGCATCAACACCGCCGAGGGCAAGAACCTCGTCGGGGCCTTCCACCCGCCGGCCGGGGTGCTCTGCGACCTCGCCGCGCTGGAGTCGCTGCCGGTCAACGACTACGTCAGCGGCCTCGCCGAGATCATCAAGGCCGGGTTCATCTCCGACCCGGTGATCCTCGACCTGATCGAGGAGGACCCGGCGGCGGCCCGTACGCCCGCCGGCCCCCACACGGCCGAGCTGATCGTCCGCTCCATCCAGGTCAAGGCCGACGTGGTCTCCAGCGACCTCAAGGAGTCGGGGCTGCGGGAGATCCTCAACTACGGCCACACCCTCGCGCACGCCATCGAGAAGAACGAGCGCTACAAGTGGCGGCACGGCGCGGCGGTCTCTGTCGGCATGGTCTTCGCGGCCGAACTCGGCCGGCTGGCCGGGCGGCTCGACGACGCCACGGCCGACCGGCACAAGGCGGTGCTGGCCTCGGTGGGCCTGCCGCTGACCTACCGCGGCGACCAGTGGACCAAGCTGCTCCAGACCATGCAGGTCGACAAGAAGTCCCGCGGCAACCTGCTGCGCTTCATCGTCCTGGACGGCCTGGCCAAGCCCACCGTGCTGGAGGGCCCGGACCCGGCGCACCTGGTCGCCGCCTACGGCGAGGTCTCCGCGTGAGCCGCCGGGTGCTGGTCCTGAACGGCCCGAACCTGGGCCGGCTCGGGTCCCGCGAGCCCGACGTGTACGGGGCCACCTCGTACGCGGGCCTCGTGGAGAGCTGCACCGCCCTGGGCGCGGAGCTCGGCTTCGACGTGGAGGTCCGCGAGACCAACGACGAGGGCGAGCTGGTGCGCTGGCTGCACGAGGCGGCGGACGGCAAGATCCCGGTCGTCATCAACCCGGGTGCCTTCACGCACTACTCGTACGCCATGCGGGACGCGGCAGCGCAGCGCACCGCCCCGCTGATCGAGGTGCACATCTCCAACCCGTACGCCCGGGAGGAGTTCCGGCACACCTCGGTCATCGCGGCCGTGGCCACCGGTACCGTCGCGGGCTTCGGGCTGGGCTCCTACCGGCTGGCGCTGCGTGCGCTGGCGGAAGAAGTCACGGCCTGAGATAACGTTCTCGCATCAGTCGCCTGAACGAGACGGAGTGGCGCGGATGCAGCACGGAGTGGGGGCCTGGGGTCCGCCGGGACAGCACCCGGCGGTTCCCCCGCAGCCGCCGATACCCCCTGCGCAGGGCTGGCCGGTGGTGCCGGTCCCCGACGCGACGGGGCACATCCCGCTGCCTCCCGCCGCGGCCCCCGCGGCGGCGCCCGCGCCCGGCACCGGCGGGGCCGTCCTCGCGGTCCTGCTCATCGGCCCGGCCGGCGCCGGCAAGACGACCGTGGCCCGGCACTGGGCGGGCACCCGCCCGGTGCCGACCGCGCACATCAGCCTGGACGACGTCCGCGAATGGGTCTGTTCGGGCTTCGCGGACCCGCAGGCCGGCTGGAACGAGCACTCCGAGGCCCAGTACCGCCTCGCCCGCCGCACCTGCGGCTTCGCCGCCCGCAACTTCCTGGCGAACGGCATCTCCTGCATCCTCGACGACGCCGTCTTCCCCGACCGGCCCGTGGTGGGCCTCGGCGGCTGGAAGCGCCACGTGGGGCCCGCCCTGCTGCCGGTGGTGCTGCTGCCCGGCCTGGACGTGGTCCTCGACCGCAACGCGGCCCGCTCCGGCAACCGCCGGCTCTCCGACGAGGAGGTCGCCCGCATCCACGGCCGGATGGCGGGCTGGTACGGCTCCGGGCTGCCGATCATCGACAACTCCCACCTCGACGTCGAGGGCACCGCACGGGCCCTGGACGAGGCGCTCGCGCGGGCGCTGACCAGCCCGCCCCGCTGGTAGGAACCCGAAGGGGCGTCCGGCCCCGTCCGGACGCGCTCGCCGGGCCGGATGCGCGGGGCGCTCGTAGGCTCGAAGACATGTCAGACGTGTACGGGGCCCGCAGGGGCCTGCTCCGCGAGCGCTGCGCCGCCGCGGGCAACTCCGCCGCACTGGTCACGCGTCCGGCGAACGTCCGCTACCTCGCCGGGGCGTCCCCGCTGGGCGCAGTCCTGCTGGTCGGGCCCGCCGAGGACGTGCTGTTCTGCCCCGGGGCGCCCACCGGCGAGGCCGAGGAGGGGCGGCTCGACGAGGGGCTGCGGGTGTCCGTGCTCCCGGCCCCCGGCGCCGATCCGGCCGTGGCCGCCGCCGACCTGGCCGCGGCGGGCCGGGCCGATTCCCTCGCCGTCGAGGAGCACCACCTCACCGTCGGCCGGCACCGGGCCGTGCACTCGGTCGCGCCCCGGCTGCGGCTGGCCGACCTGGGGACGGCCGTGGAGCAGCAGCGGCTGGTGAAGGACGAGGAGGAGATCGCCTGTCTGCGGATCGCCGCCGAGATCGCCGACCAGGCCCTCGGCGAGCTGCTGGAGTCGATCCTCGTCGGCCGCACCGAACGCCACCTGGCCCTGGAGCTGGAGCGCCGGCTCGTCGACCACGGCGCGGACGGCCCGGCGTTCCCGACCTCCGTGGGTACCGGCCCGCACTCGGGCCGCTCCCGGCACCGGCCCTCCGACCGGCGGGTGGAGGAGGGCGACTTCCTCTCCGTCTGCCTGGGCGCCAACTACCGGGGCTACCGCTGCGAGATCGGCCGGACCTTCGTGATCGGCACCACTCCGGCCGACTGGCAGATCGAGCTGTACGACCTGGTCTTCGCCGCCCAGAGGGCGGGCCGGCAGGCCCTGCTGCCCGGTGCCGCGTACCGGGAGGTGGACCACGCGGCGCGTTCCGTACTGGACTCGGCGGGGCACGGTGAGGCCCTGGCGGGATGGATGGGACACGGGGTCGGTCTCGAAATCGACGAGGACCCGCAGCTTGCACCTACGGCAATGGGTAAACTGGACGCTTGCGTGCCGGTCACCGTCGAACCGGGGGTTCACCTCCCCGGCCGGGGAGGTGTCCGGATCGATGACACGCTCGTCGTGCGCCCCGAGGCGGACGGCGGTCCCGAGCTACTCACCATTACGACCAAGGAGCTGCTCGCGCTCTAGTCCGTACCGCCGGACCGTGCGCGCATCCGTGGTCTTCCAGTGCAGGAGATTCCGCAACCGTGGCTTCCACGAACGACCTCAAGAACGGCATGGTGCTCAAGCTCGACGGTGACCAGCTCTGGTCCGTCGTCGAGTTCCAGCACGTCAAGCCCGGCAAGGGCCCGGCCTTCGTGCGCACCAAGCTCAAGCACGTGCTCTCCGGCAAGGTCGTCGACAAGACCTTCAACGCCGGCACGAAGGTCGAGACCGCCACGATCGACCGTCGTGACATGCAGTTCTCGTACATGGACGGCGACTACTTCGTCTTCATGGACATGACGGACTACGACCAGCTGATGGTCGACCGCAAGACCGTCGGCGACGCCGCCAACTTCCTCATCGAGGGCTTCACCGCCTCCGTGGCCAAGCACGAGGGCGAGGTGCTCTACGTCGAGCTCCCGGCCGCCGTCGAGCTGACCATCGAGCACACCGACCCGGGCGTCCAGGGCGACCGCTCCACCGGCGGCACCAAGCCCGCCAAGCTGGAGACCGGCCACGAGATCCAGGTCCCGCTCTTCGTCACCACGGGCGAGAAGATCAAGGTCGACACCCGTACCTCCGCCTACCTCGGCCGGGTGAACGGCTAACCGTGGCTGCCCGGAGCAACGCGCGCAAGCGCGCCTTCCAGATCCTCTTCGAGGCCGACCAGCGCGGCGTGCCCGTGCGCGAGGTCCTCGCGGACTGGATCCGCCACTCGCGGTCGGACGACCGGCAGCCGCCGGTCAACGCCTTCACGATGGACCTCGTCGAGGGCTACGCCGACAAGGTGAAGCGCATCGACGACCTGATCGTCACCTACGCCGTGGACTGGGAGCTCGACCGCATGCCGGTCGCCGACCGGAACATCCTGCGGCTGGGTGCCTACGAGCTGATCTGGGTGGACGAGACCCCTGACGTCGTGGCGATCGACGAGGCCGTGCAGCTGGCCAAGGAGTTCTCCACGGACGACTCGCCCGCGTTCGTGAACGGCCTGCTGGCCCGCTTCAAGGACCTGAAGCCGAGCCTGCGCCGGGGCGAATGACCCGGAGCCGGACGGCTGAGCGGAGGGCCCGCGGCGCGATGGCGCCACGGGCCCTCCGCCGTTCTCCGGCCGCCGTGCGGCCCCCGAGGGGGTTTCTGTCGGCCGGCCGACGAAAAACCGGCGGGTGCCGGCGCCCTGGGGCACCGGCACCCGCCGGTAACGTTTCTGCTGAGCCGGGACGGCTCTCCTGGGACTAGATGTCCTCGTGGGCCACCGCGCGACGCGCGTCGGCATCCAGGACGCCCCAGCTGATGAGCTGCTCGGTCAGGACCGAGGGGGACTGGTCGTAGATGACCGCCAGGGTCCGCAGGTCGTCCTGGCGGATCGACAGCACCTTGCCGTTGTAGTCGCCGCGCTGGCTCTGGATCGTGGCCGCGTAGCGCTGGAGCGGGCCGGCCTTCTCGGCGGGGACGCCCGCCAGGCGCTCCAGGTCGAGGCGCAGCTTCGGCGGCGGCTCGGCCGCACCGCCGGGGGTCGTGCCCGGCAGCAGTTCCTGGACCGGAACCCCGTAGAAGTCCGCCAGCTCGGCGAGGCGCTGGACGGTCACGGCGCGGTCCCCGCGCTCGTAGGAACCGACCACCACGGCCTTCCAACGGCCCTGGGACTTCTCCTCGACACCGTGGAGGGAAAGGCCCTGCTGGGTGCGGATGGCGCGGAGCTTGGCCCCGAGCTGTTTGGCGTATTCGCTGGACATAACGCTCCCGGACGCTGTGACGCTGTGACTACATGGAGACCATGCGGCTCCGCCGCGCGGCTGGTAACTCACTGTGAGGTTACGCAGCGTTACTTGGATGCGTCAAGCCGAATGCTCTTGCACGCCCTCTTACGAGGGGCGCCGCCGACCCCCGGTGCGAGGACCACCGCCCGCCCCTGGTACCGTGGGCGGCGTACATCAGACGTCCTTTAAGGTCCGTCCCGTGAGGCGGAGAAGGAGGTCCACTTCATGGACAGCACGACTTCCCAGGTCTCGGCCGACGAGGAAATGCGCCCCGTTCTGGAGGCGCAGGACATCGCCCGGGTCCTCACCCGTATCGCCCACGAGATCGTCGAACGCGCCAAGGGCGCCGACGACGTGGTGCTCCTCGGCATCCCCACCCGCGGTGTGTACCTGGCCCGCCGGCTGGCGGCCAAGCTGGAGGAGATCACCGGGACGAAGATCCCGGTCGGGTCCCTCGACATCACCATGTACCGCGACGACCTGCGCCTGAAGCCCGCCCGGGCGATCGGCCGCACCGAGATCCCCGGCGACGGCATCGACGGCCGCCTGGTGGTCCTCCTCGACGACGTCCTCTTCTCCGGCCGCACCATCCGTGCCGCCCTCGACGCGCTCGGCGCCATCGGCCGGCCCCGCGCCGTCCAGCTCGCGGTCCTCGTCGACCGCGGCCACCGCGAACTCCCGATCCGCGCCGACTACGTGGGCAAGAACCTGCCCACCTCGCTGCGCGAGACCGTCAAGGTCCAGCTCCAGGAGGAGGACGGCCGCGACGCCGTGCTGCTCGGCCAGCGGACCGCCCAGGCAGCAGGGCAGTAACCCCCTCACGCGTACGGGACCCCGCCCGGGGCCCGTACCGGGTTCCGCCCTGCCCGCACACCCGTCAGCACCGCCTGCCTGCCCTCCCGACTTACGGAGCACCCAGATGAAGCGCCACCTCATCTCGGCCGCCGACCTCACGCGCGACGACGCCGTCCTGATCCTCGACACCGCCGAGGAGATGGCCCGGGTCGCCGACCGGCCGATCAAGAAGCTGCCCACCCTGCGCGGCCTCACCATCTGCAACCTGTTCTTCGAGGACTCGACCCGTACCCGGATCTCCTTCGAAGCCGCCGAGAAGCGCCTCTCCGCCGACGTCATCAACTTCGCGGCCAAGGGCTCCAGCGTCTCCAAGGGCGAGTCCCTCAAGGACACCGCCCAGACGCTGGAGGCCATGGGCGTCGACGCCGTGGTCATCCGCCACCACGCCTCCGGTGCCCCCTACCGGCTGGCCACCTCCGGCTGGATCGACGCCCCCGTCATCAACGCGGGCGACGGCACCCACGAGCACCCCACCCAGGCCCTGCTCGACGCGTTCACCATGCGCCGCCGCCTGGTCGGCCGCGACGCCGGCCTCGGCAAGGACCTGAACGGCCGCCGCATCACCATCGTCGGCGACGTCCTGCACAGTCGCGTGGCCCGCTCCAACGTCCACCTGCTGCACACCCTCGGCGCCGAGGTCACCCTGGTGGCCCCGCCGACCCTGGTGCCGGTCGGCGTCGGGACCTGGCCCTGCGAGGTCTCGTACAGCCTCGACGAGGTGCTGCCGAAGTCCGACGCGGTCATGATGCTGCGTGTGCAGCGAGAGCGGATGAACGCCGCCTTCTTCCCGACCGAGCGCGAGTACTCCCGGCGCTACGGCCTGGACGGCGCCCGCATGGCGAAGATGCCCGAGCACGCCATCGTCATGCACCCCGGCCCCATGGTCCGCGGCATGGAGATCACGGCCGAGGTCGCCGACTCCGACCGCTGCACGGTCGTGGAGCAGGTCGCCAACGGCGTCTCGATCCGCATGGCCGTCCTCTACCTGCTGCTCGGCGGCTCCGAGCCCGCCGTCACCACCCCTGCCGCCCCCGCCGCCCGCACCGAGGAGAACAAGTAACCATGAGCAAGATCCTTATCCGCGGCGCGAAGGTCCTCGGCGGCGAGGCGCAGGACGTCCTGATCGACGGCGAGACCATCGCCGAGGTCGGCACCGGCCTGTCGGCCGAGGGCGCGACCGTCATCGAGGCCGAGGGGCAGATCCTCCTCCCGGGCCTCGTCGACCTCCACACCCACCTGCGCGAGCCCGGCCGCGAGGACTCCGAAACCGTCCTCACCGGCACCCGCGCCGCCGCCTCCGGCGGCTACACGGCCGTCTTCGCCATGGCCAACACCTTCCCGGTCGCCGACACCGCCGGCGTCGTCGAGCAGGTCTGGCGCCTGGGCAAGGAGTCCGGCTACTGCGACGTGCAGCCCATCGGCGCCGTCACCGTCGGCCTGGAGGGCAAGAAGCTCTCCGAGCTGGGCGCCATGCACGAGTCCGCCGCCCGCGTCACCGTCTTCTCCGACGACGGCAAGTGCGTGGACGACGCCGTGATCATGCGCCGCGCCCTGGAGTACGTGAAGGCCTTCGGCGGCGTTGTCGCCCAGCACGCCCAGGAGCCCCGCCTTACCGAGGGCGCCCAGATGAACGAGGGCATCGTCTCGGCCGAGCTGGGACTGGGCGGCTGGCCGGCCGTCGCCGAGGAGTCGATCATCGCCCGCGACGTCCTGCTCGCCGAGCACGTCGGCTCCCGCGTGCACATCTGCCACCTCTCCACCGCCGGCTCCGTCGAGATCGTCCGCTGGGCCAAGTCCCGCGGCATCGACGTCACCGCCGAGGTCACCCCGCACCACCTGCTCCTCACCGACGAGCTCGTGCGCTCGTACAACCCGGTCTACAAGGTCAACCCGCCGCTGCGCACCGAGCGCGACGTGATGGCCCTGCGCGAGGCGCTCGCCGACGGCACGATCGACATCGTCGCCACCGACCACGCCCCGCACCCGCACGAGGACAAGGACTGCGAGTGGGCCGCCGCCGCCATGGGCATGGTGGGCCTGGAGACCGCGCTCTCCGTCGTCCAGCAGACGATGGTGGAGACCGGGCTGCTCGACTGGGCGGGCGTCGCGGAGCGCATGTCGCACGCCCCGGCGCGCATCGGCGGCCTCGCCGGGCACGGCCGGCCCGTCTCGGCAGGTGAACCCGCGAACCTGACCTTGGTCGAGACCTCGTACCGTGGTGTCGTGGACCCCGCACACTTCGCCTCCCGCAGCCGCAACACGCCCTACGAGGGCCGCGAGCTGCCGGGACGCGTCACTCACACCTTCCTGCGGGGCCGGGCAACGGTCGTGGACGGGAAACTGGCGTGACACCTGCAGTGATCCAACTGGCCGCCGAGGCCGCCGAACGACAGTCGGCGGAGGTGACGGACTGGGGCGCCCGCATCGCGTGGGTGGCCGGTCTGCTCGTCTTCATCGCGTTCGTGTACTGGCTGATGCGGCAGGGCTGGAAATGGCGCGGCGCTCTGCAGAACGATCTGCCCGAGCTGCCCGCCGCCCCCGGCGGCCTCCCCGAGCACCGGCTGGCCCTGACCGGCCGGTACCACGGGTCCACCACCGCCGGGCAGTGGCTCGACCGGATCGTCGCCCACGGGCTCGGAGTCCGCAGCCGGGTCGAGCTCACCCTCACCGACGCGGGCCTCGACGTGGTCCGTCCGGGGGCAACCGACTTCTTCGTACCGGCCGCGCAGCTGCGCGGCGCCCGCCTCGACAAGGGAATCGCGGGCAAGGTACTCACCGAGGGCGGTCTGCTCGTCGTCACATGGGCGCACGGCGACAAGCTGATCGACTCCGGATTCCGCTCCGACCGGGCCGCCGAACACGCGGCCTGGGTGGAAGCGATCAACCTCATGAACTCAACCACCACGACGGAAGGCGCCGAACGATGACGACCTCCACCAGGGGAGCAGCCAAAGCTCCCGCCGTACTCGTCCTGGAGGACGGTCGGATCTTCCGCGGCCGCGCCTACGGCGCCGTGGGGGAGACCTTCGGCGAGGCCGTGTTCTCCACCGGCATGACCGGCTACCAGGAGACCCTCACCGACCCGTCGTACCACCGCCAGGTCGTCGTGATGACCGCCCCCCACGTGGGCAACACCGGCGTCAACGACGAGGACCCCGAGTCCTCCCGCATCTGGGTCGCCGGCTACGTCGTCCGCGACCCCGCGCGCGTCCCCTCCAACTGGCGCTCGCAGCGCTCGCTGGACGAGGAGCTCGTCAAGCAGGGCGTCGTCGGCATCAGCGGCATCGACACCCGCGCCCTGACCCGCCACCTGCGTGAGCGCGGCGCCATGCGCGTCGGCATCTTCTCGGGCGAGGCCTGGGCGGGCATCCGCGAGGAGGCCCTGATCGCGAAGGTCTGCTCGCAGCCCCTGATGAAGGGCGCGAACCTCTCCGCCGAGGTCGCCACCCAGGAGGCGTACGTCGTCCCCGCGATCGGCGAGAAGAAGTTCACCGTCGCCGCCGTGGACCTCGGCATCAAGGGCATGACCCCGCACCGGATGGCCGAGCGCGGCATCGAGGTGCACGTGCTGCCCGCCGCCTCCACGGTCGAGGACATCTACGCCGTCTCCCCGGACGGGGTGTTCTTCTCCAACGGCCCCGGCGACCCGGCCACCGCCGACCACGCCGTCTCCGTCATGCAGGGCGTCCTGGAGCGCAAGACCCCGCTCTTCGGTATCTGCTTCGGCAACCAGATCCTGGGCCGCGCGCTCGGCTTCGGCACCTACAAGCTGAAGTACGGCCACCGCGGCATCAACCAGCCGGTCCAGGACCGCACCACCGGCAAGGTCGAGATCACCGCGCACAACCACGGCTTCGCCGTCGACGCGCCCCTCGACAAGGTGTCCGAGACCCCCTACGGCCGCGCCGAGGTCTCGCACGTCTGCCTCAACGACAACGTCGTGGAGGGCCTCCAGCTGCTCGACCAGCCGGCCTTCTCCGTCCAGTACCACCCCGAGGCCGCCGCGGGTCCGCACGACGCCGCGTACCTCTTCGACCGCTTCACCGCCCTGATGGAGGCCGAGCGTGCCTAAGCGCACCGATATCCAGTCCGTCCTGGTCATCGGCTCCGGCCCGATCGTCATCGGCCAGGCCGCGGAGTTCGACTACTCCGGCACCCAGGCCTGCCGCATCCTCAAGGCCGAGGGCCTGCGGGTCATCCTGGTGAACTCCAACCCCGCGACGATCATGACCGACCCGGAGATCGCCGACGCCACGTACGTCGAGCCGATCACCCCCGAGTTCGTCGAGAAGATCATCGCCAAGGAGCGCCCCGACGCGCTGCTCCCGACCCTCGGCGGCCAGACGGCCCTCAACACCGCCATCTCCATGCACGAGCAGGGTGTGCTGGAGAAGTACGGCGTCGAGCTCATCGGCGCCAACGTCGAGGCCATCAACAAGGGCGAGGACCGCGACCTCTTCAAGGGCGTCGTCGAGGCCGTCAAGGCCAAGATCGGCTACGGCGAGTCCGCCCGCTCGGTCATCTGCCACTCGATGGACGACGTCATCAAGGGCGTCGACACCCTCGGCGGCTACCCCGTCGTCGTCCGCCCCTCCTTCACCATGGGCGGCGCCGGCTCCGGCTTCGCCCACGACGAGGACGAGCTGCGCCGCATCGCCGGCCAGGGCCTCACGCTCTCCCCGACCACCGAGGTGCTCCTGGAGGAGTCCATCCTCGGCTGGAAGGAGTACGAGCTGGAGCTGATGCGCGACACCAAGGACAACGTGGTCGTCGTCTGCTCCATCGAGAACTTCGACCCGATGGGCGTGCACACCGGTGACTCGATCACCGTCGCCCCGTCGATGACCCTCACCGACCGCGAGTACCAGCGGCTGCGCGACATCGGCATCGCGATCATCCGCGAGGTCGGCGTCGACACCGGCGGCTGCAACATCCAGTTCGCGATCAACCCGGACGACGGCCGCGTCATCGTCATCGAGATGAACCCGCGCGTGTCCCGTTCGTCGGCGCTCGCGTCGAAGGCCACCGGCTTCCCGATCGCCAAGATCGCCGCCAAGCTGGCCATCGGCTACACGCTGGACGAGGTCCCGAACGACATCACCGAGCAGACCCCGGCCTCCTTCGAGCCGACCCTCGACTACGTCGTCGTCAAGGCCCCGCGCTTCGCCTTCGAGAAGTTCCCGGCCGCCGACGCCACCCTCACCACCACCATGAAGTCGGTGGGCGAGGCCATGGCCATCGGCCGCAACTTCACCGAGGCCCTCCAGAAGGCCCTGCGCTCCCTGGAGAAGAAGGGCTCCCAGTTCACCTTCGTCGGGGACCCCGGCGACAAGGAGGAGCTGCTGGCCACCGCGGTCCGCCCGACCGACGGCCGCATCAACACGGTCATGCAGGCCATCCGCGCCGGCGCCACCCAGGAAGAGGTCTTCGAGTCCACGAAGATCGACCCCTGGTTCGTCGACCAGCTCTTCCTGATCAAGGAGATCGCGGACGAGCTGGCCGCCGCCGAGAAGCTCCACCCCGAGCTGCTCGCCGAGGCCAAGCGCCACGGCTTCTCGGACGCCCAGATCGCCGAGATCCGCGGCCTGCGCGAGGACGTCGTCCGCGAGGTCCGCCACGCCCTCGGCGTCCGCCCGGTCTACAAGACGGTCGACACCTGCGCCGCCGAGTTCGCCGCGAAGACCCCGTACTTCTACTCGTCCTACGACGAGGAGTCCGAGGTCGCGCTGCGCACCAAGCCCGCGGTGATCATCCTGGGCTCCGGCCCGAACCGCATCGGCCAGGGCATCGAGTTCGACTACTCCTGCGTCCACGCCTCCTTCGCCCTCAGCGACGCCGGCTACGAGACCGTGATGGTCAACTGCAACCCCGAGACCGTCTCCACGGACTACGACACCTCCGACCGCCTGTACTTCGAGCCGCTGACGCTGGAAGACGTGCTGGAGATCGTCCACGCCGAGTCCCTCGCCGGCCCGATCGCCGGCGTCGTCGTCCAGCTCGGCGGCCAGACCCCCCTCGGTCTCGCCCAGGCGCTCAAGGACAACGGCGTGCCCGTGGTCGGCACCTCCCCGGAGGCCATCCACGCCGCCGAGGACCGCGGCGCCTTCGGCCAGGTCCTCGCCGACGCCGGCCTGCCCGCCCCCAAGCACGGCACCGCCACCACCTTCGCGGGTGCGAAGGCGATCGCCGACGAGATCGGCTACCCGGTCCTCGTCCGCCCGTCCTACGTGCTCGGCGGCCGCGGCATGGAGATCGTCTACGACGAGACCCGCCTGGAGTCGTACATCGCGGAGTCCACGGAGATCTCCCCGACCCGCCCCGTGCTGGTCGACCGCTTCCTCGACGACGCGATCGAGATCGACGTCGACGCCCTCTACGACGGCACCGAGCTCTACCTCGGCGGCGTCATGGAGCACATCGAGGAAGCCGGCATCCACTCCGGCGACTCGGCCTGCGCCCTGCCCCCGATCACCCTCGGCGGCCACGACATCAAGCGCCTGCGCACCTCCACCGAGGCCATCGCCAAGGGCGTCGGCGTGCGCGGCCTGATCAACATCCAGTTCGCGATGGCGGGGGACATCCTCTACGTCCTGGAGGCCAACCCGCGCGCCTCCCGGACCGTCCCCTTCACCTCGAAGGCGACCGCCGTCCCGCTCGCGAAGGCCGCCGCCCGCATCTCGCTCGGCGCCACCATCGCCGAGCTGCGCGCCGAGGGCATGCTGCCCAAGGCCGGCGACGGCGGCACCCTGCCGCTGGACGCGCCGATCTCCGTCAAGGAGGCCGTGATGCCGTGGTCGCGCTTCCGCGACATCCACGGTCGCGGCGTGGACACCGTCCTCGGCCCGGAGATGCGCTCCACCGGCGAGGTCATGGGCATCGACTCGGTCTTCGGCACGGCGTACGCCAAGTCGCAGGCCGGCGCCTACGGCCCGCTGCCGACCAAGGGCCGCGCGTTCATCTCCGTCGCCAACCGCGACAAGCGCACGATGATCTTCCCGGCCCGCGAGCTCGTCGCCCACGGCTTCGAGCTGCTCGCCACCTCCGGCACCGCCGAGGTGCTGCGCCGCAACGGCATCAACGCCACCGTCGTGCGCAAGCTCAGCGAGGGCGAGGGCCCGGACGGCGAGAAGACCATCGTCCAGCTCATCCACGACGGCCAGGTCGACCTGATCGTCAACACCCCGTACGGCACCGGCGGCCGCCTCGACGGCTACGAGATCCGTACGGCCGCCGTGGCGCGCAGCGTCCCGTGCCTGACCACGGTCCAGGCGCTCGCCGCCGCCGTGCAGGGCATCGACGCGCTCAACCACGGTGGCGTCGGCGTGCGCTCCCTCCAGGAGCACGCGGAGCACCTGAACGCCGCCCGCGACTAGCAGCCCGTACGAGAGGGGGGCACCGGCCACAGTGACCGGTGTCCCCCCTTTCATGAGGACGTAAGGGATATTTCGGACGATGTACAAGCTGTTCTTCAACCTCGTCTTCAAGCGGATGGACCCCGAGCAGGCCCACTACGCCGCCTTCCGGTGGATCCGCCTCGCCTCCGCCACCCCGGTGCTGCGCACCTTCGCCGCCGCCGCCCTCGCACCCCGGTACGAGTCCCTGCGCACCGAGGCCCTCGGCCTGCGGATGCACGGCCCCTTCGGGCTCGCGGCCGGCTTCGACAAGAACGCCGTCGCCATCGACGGCATGTCGATGCTCGGCTTCGACCACGTGGAGATCGGCACGGTCACCGGCCAGGCGCAGCCCGGCAACCCCAAGAAGCGGCTCTTCCGCCTGGTCCCGGACCGGGCCCTGATCAACCGCATGGGCTTCAACAACGAGGGCTCCGAGGCCGTGGCGGCCCGCCTGGCCGCCCGCAACCCGGTCTTCAGGACCGTCGTGGGCGTCAACATCGGCAAGACCAAGGTCGTGCCGGAGGCCGAGGCCGCCGCCGACTACGTGGTCTCCACCGAGCGCCTGGCCCGCCACGCCGACTACCTGGTCGTCAACGTCTCCTCGCCGAACACCCCGGGCCTGCGCAACCTCCAGGCCACCGAGTCCCTGCGGCCGCTGCTGACCGCCGTGCGCGAGGCGGCGGACCGCTCGGTCACCGACCGCCGCGTCCCGCTGCTGGTCAAGATCGCCCCGGACCTCGCGGACGAGGACGTCGACGCGGTCGCCGACCTCGCCCTGGAGCTGGGCCTGGACGGCATCATCGCCACCAACACCACCATCGCCCGCGAGGGCCTGGGCCTGAAGTCCGACCCGGCCCTGGTCAAGGAGACCGGCGGACTGTCCGGCGCCCCGGTCAAGGAGCGCTCCCTGGAGGTCCTGCGCCGCCTGTACGCGCGCGTGGGCGACCGGCTGGTCCTGGTGGGCGTCGGCGGCATCGAGAACGCCGAGGACGCCTGGCAGCGCATCCTGGCGGGCGCCACGCTGATCCAGGGCTACAGCGCCTTCATCTACGAGGGCCCGTTCTACGCCCGCGCCATCCACAAGGGCCTGGCCGCGCGCCTGGCCGCCAGCCCGTACGCGACCCTGGCCGAGGCCGTGGGCGCCGAGACCCGAAAGGCCGCGCTGTGAGCCCTGTGACCCCCTTCGGAAGCCGTCTGCGCGCCGCCATGGACGCCCGGGGCCCCCTGTGCGTGGGGATCGACCCGCACGCCGCCCTGCTGGCCTCCTGGGGCCTGTCGGACGACATCGCCGGTCTGGAGCGGTTCTCCCGCACGGTGGTCGAGGCCCTGGCCGACTCCGTCGCCGTCTTCAAGCCGCAGGCCGCCTTCTTCGAGCGCTTCGGCTCGAAGGGCGTCGCCGTGCTGGAGCGGACCGTCGCCGACGCCCGCGCCGCCGGGAGCCTGGTGGTCATGGACGCCAAGCGCGGCGACATCGGCTCCACGATGGCCGCCTACGCCTCGGCCTTCCTGGACCCGTCCTCCCCGCTCTTCTCGGACGCCCTGACGGTCTCCCCGTACCTCGGCTACGGCTCGCTCGCCCCGGCCGTGGAGCTGGCCCGGGAGTCGGGCGCCGGCCTCTTCGTGCTGGCCCTGACCTCCAACCCGGAGGGCGCGGAGGTCCAGCGCGCGGTCCGCGAGGACGGCCGCTCCATCGGCGCGACCATGCTGGCCCACCTGGCGGCGGAGAACGCGGGCGCCGAGCCCATGGGCTCCTTCGGTGCGGTGGTGGGCGCCACGCTGGGCGACCTCTCCTCCTTCGACCTGGACATCAACGGCCCGCTGCTGGCCCCCGGCATCGGTGCCCAGGGCGCGACCGCGGCCGACCTCCCGGCGGTCTTCGGCGCGGCGGTCGCCAACGTGGTCCCGAACGTCTCGCGGGGGGTCCTGAAGCACGGTCCGGACGCGGCCGCCCTGCGCTCCTCCGCGAAGCGCTTCGCGGACGAGGTGCGGGAGGCCGTCGCGGGCTGATCCCGGGGCGCCGGACCGGCGCGTGCACACGCGATCTCGAAAATCGAACGTCTTTCCCCGGACAAAACCGGGGTGATATGTCTGTGATGTACGGTTCAGTGGAGGCTGACCAGGACTTTTCGTCCGTTCTCGCTGACTGGAGCGGCCTTGGCCGCTAGTCTCCGACCAGAGTGAACGAGCAGCGAGCGAATTCCATCGCTGTTCGCGACCTCGCCCGGCGTGGTGCCCACGGGCTCCCCGCCGGTCCGTATCCGACAGTTCGACATCCGAGGTGACGTAGGCGTGGCTCTTCCGCCCCTTACCCCTGAACAGCGCGCAGCAGCGCTCGAAAAGGCCGCCGCGGCTCGCCGGGAGCGGGCCGAGGTGAAGAATCGACTCAAGCACTCCGGCGCCTCCCTCCACGACGTCATCAAGACGGGCCAGGAGAACGACGTCATCGGCAAGATGAAGGTCTCCGCCCTTCTCGAGTCGCTGCCCGGCGTGGGCAAGGTCCGCGCCAAGCAGATCATGGAGCGCCTCGGCATCTCCGAGTCCCGGCGTGTCCGAGGTCTCGGCTCCAACCAGATCGCCTCTCTGGAGCGCGAGTTCGGCGGTAGCGGCGCCTGAGGCGTCGCCCGAAGTTCTCCCGGCGTTCTCAGGCAGTCCCGAGAACCTGGATAATCGCTCTATGGCAGCAGAGGTTCGTCCGCGGCTGACCGTGCTCTCCGGCCCTTCGGGTGTCGGCAAGAGCACGGTCGTCGCGCATATGCGCAAGGTCCACCCCGAGGTATGGCTCTCGGTGTCGGCCACCACCCGCAAGCCGCGGCCCGGTGAGCGACACGGAGTCCACTACTTCTTCGTCAACGACGACGAGTTCGACAAGCTGATCGCCAACGGCGAGCTGCTGGAGTGGGCCGAGTTCGCGGGCAACCGCTACGGCACACCGCGCGGCGCGGTACTGGAACGCCTGGACAACGGCGAACCGGTGCTGCTGGAGATCGACCTCCAGGGCGCCCGGCTCGTCCGCGAGTCGATGCCCGAGGCCCAGCTGGTCTTCCTGGCCCCGCCGAGCTGGGACGAGCTGGTCCGCCGGCTCACCGGCCGGGGCACCGAGTCCGCCGAGGTCATCGAGCGGCGGCTCGAAGCCGCCAAGACCGAACTCGCTGCCGAGTCGGAGTTCGACACCACCCTCGTCAACACCTCCGTCGAGGACGTAGCACGTGAGCTGCTAGCCTTGATGGCAGTTGTCTGATCTTTTATCCATCTTCGGAAGGTAGAGCGTGTCCTCTTCCATCACCGCGCCCGAGGGCATCATCAACCCGCCGATCGACGAGCTGCTCGAGGCCACTGACTCGAAGTACAGCCTCGTGATCTACGCGGCCAAGCGTGCGCGTCAGATCAACGCGTACTACTCGCAGCTCGGTGAGGGCCTGCTGGAGTACGTCGGCCCGCTGGTGGACACCCACGTCCACGAGAAGCCGCTCTCGATCGCACTGCGCGAGATCAACGCGGGTCTGCTGACCTCCGAGGCCATCGAGGCCCCGGCCCAGTAAGGCACGACATCGTCACCACAGGCCCGGCAGCACCGCTGCCGGGCCTGTGGTGTGTCATAGATACCGATGCAACCGATCACGGGAGAAGCAGTGGACAAGCCGAAGGTCGTGCTGGGGGTCAGCGGCGGGATCGCCGCCTACAAGGCCTGTGAGCTGCTGCGCCGGCTGACCGAGTCCGGGCACGACGTACGGGTGGTGCCCACCGCGGCCTCCCTGAACTTCGTCGGCGAGGCCACCTGGGCCGCCCTCTCCGGGAACCCGGCCTCCACCGAGGTCTGGGAGACCGTCCACGAGGTGCCCCACGTGCGCATCGGCCAGGCGGCCGACCTCGTCGTCGTCGCCCCGGCCACCGCCGACATGCTGGCCAAGGCCGCCCACGGACTGGCCGACGACCTCCTCACGAACACCCTGCTCACGGCCCGCTGCCCGGTGGTCTTCGCGCCCGCGATGCACACCGAGATGTGGGAGCACCCCGCCACCCGGGAGAACGTGGCCACGCTGCGCCGGCGCGGCGCCGTCGTCATCGAGCCGGCCGTCGGACGCCTCACCGGCAAGGACACCGGCAAGGGCCGGCTGCCCGACCCGGAGGAGATCTTCGAGGTCTGCCGCAGGGTCCTGGCCCGGGGCGCCGCGGAGCCCGACCTCGCCGGACGGCACGTGGTGGTCAGCGCCGGCGGCACCCGAGAGCCGCTGGACCCGGTCCGCTTCCTCGGCAACCGCTCCTCCGGCAAGCAGGGCTACGCCCTCGCCCGCACCGCCGCCGCCCGCGGCGCCCGGGTCACCCTGGTCGCCGCCAACACCGCGCTGCCCGACCCGGCCGGGGTGGACGTCGTGCGCGTGGGCACGGCCCTCCAGCTGCGCGAGGCGGTCCTCAAGGCCGCCGCCGACGCCGACGCCGTGGTGATGGCCGCCGCCGTGGCGGACTTCCGGCCCGCCCGGTACGCCGACGGCAAGATCAAGAAGAAGGACGGCCGGGACCCCGAGCCCGTGGCCCTCGTGCGGAACCCCGACGTCCTCGCGGAGGTCTCCGCCGAGCGGGCCCGGGAGGGCCAGATCGTCGTCGGCTTCGCCGCCGAGACGGACGACGTGCTCGCCAACGGCCGGGCGAAGCTCCTGCGCAAGGGATGCGACCTCCTCGTGGTCAACGAGGTCGGCGAGTCCAAGACCTTCGGTTCCGAGGAGAACGAGGCCGTCATCCTCGCTTCGGACGGGGCCGAGACTCCCGTACCCTATGGTCCGAAGGAAACTCTGGCGGACATCATCTGGGACCAGGTCGCCCCGCGACTCGCCCCCGGACGTGATCTTCGCCGCGACTGAGCGTTTCCCTTCTCGCGGGTACCTCCGTAGGCAAGAATGGAGTGCCGCAGGTCACACGGCTCCCATAGGGCGAGACGGGTGGTCCCGCGGACGGTGGCGACCGATAAACTGCACTTGGAACGTGATCGGGCGCAGCCCCCGGTGTGGTTCCGCCAAATGATCAGCCAGCAGCCGCTGCAACCCCAGGGAGCGTTGTGTCCCGTCGCCTGTTCACCTCGGAGTCCGTGACCGAGGGTCACCCCGACAAGATCGCTGACCAGATCAGCGACACGATCCTCGACGCGCTCCTCACCGAGGACCCGACCTCGCGTGTGGCCGTGGAGACTCTCATCACGACCGGTCTCGTGCACATCGCGGGCGAGGTGACGACCAAGGCCTACGCGCCGATCGCCCAGCTCGTCCGCGACAAGATCCTCGAGATCGGCTACGACTCGTCCAAGAAGGGCTTCGACGGCGCCTCCTGCGGCGTGTCGGTGTCCATCGGTGCCCAGTCCCCCGACATCGCTCAGGGCGTGGACACGGCCTACGAGTCCCGGGTCGAGGGCGACGAGGACGAGCTCGACAAGCAGGGTGCGGGCGACCAGGGCCTGATGTTCGGCTACGCCACGGACGAGACGCCCGAGCTGATGCCGCTGCCGATCCACATCGCGCACCGCCTCTCGCGCCGCCTGTCCGAGGTCCGCAAGAACGGCACCATCCCGTACCTGCGCCCCGACGGCAAGACCCAGGTCACCATCGAGTACGACGGCGACAAGCCGGTCCGCCTCGACACGGTCGTCGTCTCCTCGCAGCACGCCGCCGACATCGACCTCGACTCGCTGCTCGCGCCCGACATCCGCGAGTTCGTCGTCGAGCACGTGCTCGCGCAGCTCGTCGAGGACGGCATCAAGCTGGACACCGAGGGCTACCGGCTGCTGGTGAACCCGACCGGCCGCTTCGAGATCGGCGGCCCGATGGGCGACGCCGGCCTGACCGGCCGCAAGATCATCATCGACACGTACGGCGGGATGGCCCGCCACGGCGGCGGTGCCTTCTCCGGCAAGGACCCGTCGAAGGTGGACCGCTCGGCCGCGTACGCGATGCGCTGGGTCGCCAAGAACGTGGTCGCCGCCGGCCTGGCCGCGCGCTGCGAGGTCCAGGTCGCCTACGCCATCGGCAAGGCCGAGCCCGTCGGCCTCTTCGTCGAGACCTTCGGCACCGCCAAGGTCGACGTCCAGAAGATCGAGGACGCCATCGCCGAGGTCTTCGACCTCCGCCCGGCCGCGATCATCCGCGACCTCGACCTGCTGCGCCCGATCTACGCCCAGACCGCCGCGTACGGCCACTTCGGCCGCGAGCTGCCGGACTTCACCTGGGAGCGCACGGACCGCGTCGACGCCCTGCGCGCCGCCGCCGGCCTGTAACACCGGACGAACACGAACGGCCCCGGACCACCACGGTCCGGGGCCGTTCGCTGTCAGTGGGGTTTGCCAGAATGCCTCTGTGAGCAGCGCCAACGAGTCCCAGCCGGAACAGCTCGCCCTGATCCGGGAGATGGTCGCCGAGGCGAAGGCCAAGGCGCCCAAGGCCAAGCCGCGTACCTGGCGGGGGGCGGCCGTGGCCGAGGAGCTGCCCGTCGCCCGCGTCCTCGTGAACAAGGGCGTGCTCCACCTCGACCGGCTCTTCGACTACGCGGTGCCCGCCGAGCTGTCCGAGGCCGCGCAGCCCGGCGTACGGGTCCGCGTGCGCTTCGGCGCGGGCGGGCACCGGGTGCACGGGGGCCGCCGGGAGGGCGGCGGGCTCATCGACGGCTTCATCGTGGAGCGGCGCGCCGAGTCCGACTACAACGGCGCCCTGGCCGCCCTCGCCCAGGTCGTCTCGCCCGAGGTGGTCCTCGGGCCCCGGATGCTGGCCCTCGCCCGGGCCGTCGCCGACCGGTACGCCGGGAGCCTCGCCGACGTGCTCCAGCTGGCCCTGCCCCCGCGCAGCGCCCGCGCCGAGGCCAAGCCCTCGCCCGAGCCGCTGCCGCCGCCCGCCGCGCCCGAGCCCGGCGGCTGGGCGCGCTACGGGGCCGGGCCGGCGTTCCTGCGCGCCCTGGCCGGCGGCGGCACCCCCCGCGCGGTGTGGACGGCGCTGCCCGGTCCCGGCTGGGCGGACGAGCTGGCCCGGGCCATGGCCGCCACCCTCGCCTCCGGGCGCGGGGCCCTCGCCGTGGTGCCCGACGGCCGCACCGCCGCCCGGGTCGACGCCGCCCTCACCGCCCTGCTGGGCGAGGGCCGGCACGCGCTGCTGACCGCCGACTCCGGCCCCGAGAAGCGCTACCGGGAGTGGCTCGCGGTGAGCCGGGGCTCGGTCCGCGCGGTGGTCGGGACCCGGGCGGCGATGTTCGCCCCCGTACGGGACCTCGGGCTCGTGGCGGTGTGGGACGACGGCGACTCCAGCCACGGCGACGACCACGCCCCCTTCCCGCACGTGCGGGAGGTGCTGGAGCTGCGCGCGGTCAGCGACGGCTGCGGCTTCCTGGCCGGGAGCACCAGCTGCACCGTGGAGGCCGCCCAGCTGGTGGAGTCCGGCTGGGCCCGGCCGCTCGTCGCCGACCGGGAGACCGTACGGGCCGCCGCGCCCCGCATCCGCACCGTCGGGGACGAGCTGCTGGCCCGCGACGGGGCGGCCCGCGCGGCGCGGCTGCCGAGCCTGGCCTGGGAGACCGTGCGGGAGGGCCTGAAGAGCGGACCCGTACTGGTCCAGGTGCCCCGGCGGGGGTACGTGCCCCGGCTGGCCTGCGAGCGCTGCCGGACGCCGGCCCGCTGCACGGTGTGCGCCGGGCCGCTGGAGGCCCCCGACGAGCGGGAGCTGCACTGCGGCTGGTGCGGGCGGGCCGAGAGCGCCTGGCACTGCGAGGAGTGCGGGTCGTTCCGGCTTCGGGCCCAGGTGGTGGGCGCTCGCCGGACCGCCGAGGAGCTCGGCCGGGCCTTCCCCGCCGTGCCGGTGCGCACCTCCGGGCGGGACCACGTGCTGGACGAGGTGTCCGACCGGCCCGCCCTGGTGGTGTGCACCCCGGGCGCCGAGCCGGTCGCCGCGGGCGCCGGGTACGCGGCCGCGCTGCTGCTGGACGGCTGGGCGATGCTGGGCCGGCCCGACCTGCGGGCGGGGGAGGACGCCCTGCGCCGCTGGATCGCCGCCGCCTCGCTGGTCCGCGCCGACGGGCAGGTGGTGGTGGTCGCCGAGCCGACGCTGCGGCCGGTGCAGGCCCTGGTGCGGTGGGATCCCGTCGGGCACGCGGTGCGGGAGCTGGCCGAGCGGGCCCAGCTGGGCTTCCCGCCGGTGTCCCGGATGGCCGCGGTGGCGGGCCGGGGGGACGTCCTGGAGGCCTTCCTCGACGCGGTCGAGCTGCCGGCGGACGCGGAGGTACTGGGTCCGGTGCCGCTGCCGGGGCGGCGGGGGGAGGCGTCGGCGGGGGAGCGGGCGCTGGTGCGGGTCCCGCCGGGGAGCGGGGCGGCGCTGGCCGCCGCGCTGAAGTCCGCGCAGGCGGCGCGGATGGCGCGGGGGGTGCCGGTGGGGGAGGCGGTGCGGGTGCGGATCGATCCGCCGGACATCGGGTGAGCCTTTGCCCTGGCCGGGCGGTGCGGGAGCTGGCCGGCGGGGTGGTGTGCCGCTGCGCGGGGCCGGGGTCCCCTACCCGCCCTTCGCCCGTTCCCTGGGGGCTCCGCCCCCAGACCCCCGCGCCTCAAACGCCGGCGGGGCTGGATCCTCCAGCCCGCGCGGCGTTTGAGCGCAACGGGGTCAGGGGCGGAGCCCCTGGGATGCCGTCGGGGGTCGGCGGCCCGGCGGCGGGGGTGGGTCAGCCGTTGCGGGGGCCGGGGAAGGCCGAGGGGCGGGCCGCGGCGGCCTGGGCCTCCTCGCGGACCGGCTGCGGGGGTACCGAGCGCGCCGCCGGGATGGTGGGCAGCGGGCCCAGCGTCCGCGTCGTGGTGCCCTCGGCCAGCGGCTCCGCGGCCTCGGCGGCCTGCGCGCGGCGTGCCCCGTAGCGGCGGTGCACGGCCTGCTTGGTGACGCCGAGCGCCGAGCCGACGGCGTCCCAGGAGAAGCCGAGGGAGCGGTCGAAGTCCACCGCCGCGGTGACCAGCGTCTCGACGCTGTCCCTCAGTTCCTGGGCGAGCCGCACGGTCGGGGCGGGGGCCCTGCCGTAGACGACGAAGCCCGTGGAGGGCCCGGAGCGGCGCGGGCGGTACACGTTGCCGAGCTGGGCCGTGAGCGTACGCAGTGCGTCCACCTGTCGGCGAACCCGCTCGATGTCCCGCACCAGGAGGTGCAGGCTGGCCCGTGCTTGGGCGTCATGGGTGGCGTGGTCGGCCATGGAGAAGCCTCTCGAACCGGTGCTGGAGAGCGGATCGGGCCGCAGTCACCGTCTTGATCGCGGCCCGTTTCGGTCAATCTCTCTTGACCAACGCGCCAGCGGGCGCCCAGGTCACGCACTGGGGGCGTGTCGGCATATGCGAGAGGCGCGCGTGTGTGCGTACGCCCCCCGACATCGCAGGTGGGCCGGGGTGGGCGTCCCCTAGACTGGTGCGCTGCTGACAGCCGAGATAGCGAGGTAGGACCCAGTGAAGCTGGTCTTCGCAGGCACCCCCGAGGTCGCCGTACCCGCCCTGGACGCCCTGATCGCCTCCGGGCGCCACGAGGTCGCCGCCGTCGTCACCCGGCCCGACGCCCCCGCGGGGCGCGGCCGCCGGCTGGTCGCCAGCCCCGTCGCCGAGCGTGCCGAGGAGGCGGGGATCGAGGTCCTCAAGCCGGCCCGGCCCCGTGACGAGGAGTTCCAGGCCCGGCTGCGGGAGATCGCCCCGGACTGCTGTCCCGTCGTCGCGTACGGGGCGCTGATCCCGAAGAGCGCGCTCGACATCCCCCGCCACGGATGGGTCAACCTGCACTTCTCGCTGCTGCCGTCCTGGCGCGGCGCGGCCCCCGTGCAGCACTCGATCATGGCGGGCGACCAGGTCACCGGCGCCTCCACCTTCCGCATCGAGGAGGGCCTCGACACCGGCCCGGTCTTCGGGGTCCTCACCGAGGAGATCCGCCCGACCGACACCAGCGGCGACCTGCTGACCCGACTCGCCTTCGCCGGCTCCGGACTGCTGTCCGCGACCATGGACGGGATCGAGGACGGCAGCCTGCGCGCCATGGAGCAGCCCGCCGACGGGGTCTCCCACGCCCCGAAGATCACCGTCGAGGACGCCCGCGTCGACTGGAACGCCCCCGCGCTGCGCGCCGACCGCGTGGTGCGCGGCTGCACCCCGGCCCCCGGCGCCTGGACCGTCTTCCGCGGCGAGCGGCTCAAGCTGATCTCCGTCGGGCTGGTCCCCGACCGCACCGACCTCGCCCCGGGCGTGCTGGCCCCGGCCAAGAACAACGTGTACGTCGGCACCGGCTCGCACGCCGTCGAGCTGCTCTGGGTGCAGCCGCAGGGCAAGAAGCCGATGAAGGGCGCCGACTGGGCCCGCGGGGTGCGCATCGCTCCCGGCGAGCGCCTGGGCGCCGCCGACGTAGGCTGATCCCGAGCCGCCCGAACGCAACCGCACCTCGTAACTCCGGAGCACCTTTCACGTGAGCGAACAGCCCCGTCGTCGTCCCGCCCCCAAGACGGGCACCGGCAAGCAGGCCAAGCCCTACCGCCGGCCGCAGAAGGACCCCGTCCGGATGCTGGCCTTCGAGGCGCTGCGGGCGGTGGACGAGCGCGACGCGTACGCCAACCTCGTCCTGCCCCCGCTGCTGAAGAAGGCCCGGCAGGACGAGCGGTTCCAGGCGCGGGACGCGGCGCTGGCGACCGAGCTGGTCTACGGGACGCTGCGCCGGCAGGGCACGTACGACGCGGTCATCGCGGCCTGCGTGGACCGGCCGCTGCGCGAGGTGGACCCGCCGGTCCTGGACGTGCTCTCGCTCGGCGCGCACCAGCTCCTGGGCACCCGCATCCCCACCCACGCGGCGGTCTCCGCCAGCGTGGAGCTGGCCCGCGTGGTGCTCGGCGACGGGCGGGCGAAGTTCGTCAACGCCGTGCTGCGCAAGATCGCCGCGCACGACCTGGACGGCTGGCTGGAGCGGGTCGCGCCGCCGTACGAGGAGGACGCCGAGGAGCACCTGGCGGTCTACCACTCGCACCCCCGCTGGGTGGTCAGCGCCCTGTGGGACGCGCTGGGCGGCGGCCGGGCCGGCATCGAGGACCTGCTGGAGGCCGACAACGAGCGGCCCGAGGTGACGCTGGTGGCCCGTCCCGGCCGGTCCACGCCGGAGGAGCTGGTCGAGGCGCTGGGCGAGGAGTCGGCGCTGCCGGGGCGCTGGTCCCCGTACGCCGTCCGGATGGCCGAGGGCGGCGAGCCGGGTGCGCTGGAGGCGGTCCGCGAGGGGCGCGCCGGCGTGCAGGACGAGGGCAGCCAGCTGGTGGCCATGGCCCTGGCGGCGGTGCCGGTCGAGGGCCGCGACGAGCGGTGGCTGGACGGCTGCGCGGGCCCCGGCGGCAAGGCGGCGCTGCTGGGCGCGCTGGCGGCGGAGCGCGGGGCGTTCCTGCTGGCGTCGGAGAAGCAGCCGCACCGGGCGCGCCTGGTGGAGAAGGCGCTGGCCGGCAATCCGGGCCCGTACCAGGTCATCGCGGCCGACGGCACCCGTCCGGCGTGGCTGCCGGGCTCCTTCGACCGGGTCCTGATGGACGTCCCCTGCTCCGGCCTGGGCGCGCTGCGGCGCCGCCCGGAGGCCCGCTGGCGGCGCCGCCCGGAGGACCTGGAGGGCTTCGCGCCGCTCCAGCGGGCGCTGCTGCGCGAGGCTCTGTCCGCCGTCCGCGTGGGCGGCATCGTGGGCTACGCGACCTGCTCCCCGCACCTGGCGGAGACCCGGGTGGTCGTCGAGGACGTGCTGCGGGGCCGGGGCGCGGGCAACCAGCCGGTGGCGGCCGAACTGGTCGACGCCCGCCCGTACATGGCGGGCGTACCGGCGCTGGGCGACGGCCCGGACGTCCAGCTGTGGCCGCACCTGCACCGTACGGACGCCATGTACCTGGCCCTGCTGCGCCGCACCGCGTAGGGCGGTTCCGGCGCCGCACCCTCAGTGCGGCGCCGTGCGGCGGCTGCGGACCGGCGACAGCAGGGTCGGCAGGAACGAGAGCGCCATGACGGCCGCGCCGGCCCAGAGGGCGCCGCGCAGGCCGACGGCTTCGGCGAGCAGGCCCGAGGCGGCGGAGCCCAGGGCGATGGCGCCGGTCAGCATGAACCGGAAGGTGGCGTTCATGCGGCCGAGGAGCGGGTCCGGGGTCAGGTGCTGGCGCAGGCTGACGCCGAGGACGTTGCCGGAGCCGACGGTGACGGTGGACACCAGCCAGCCCGCCCCGGCCGCCCACAGCCAGGGCCCGCGGTCCGCCGCCGGGACCAGCAGGGCCGCCGGGACCAGGCTCAGGGTCAGGGCGCGGCCGTAGCCGGCCCGGGCCGCGAAGGGCCGGGCCAGCCGGGCTCCGAGCAGCAGTCCCACCCCGCCGGCGGCCCAGAACAGGCCGAGCGCCGCGGCGGACAGGCCCAGCTCCTCGACGAAGAGCACCGGCAGCATGGCGTTGACCACGCCGCCGCCCAGGTTGATCAGGCTCGCGGTGAGGGCGAGGGCGCGCAGCTCCGGGTGGCCCAGTACGTGCGCCAGCCCCTCCGAGATCTGGGTGCGCAGCCGGGTCCGCCCGGTGGCGGGCGGCTTCGGGGCCGGCCGGACGCCGAGCAGCCGCAGGGCCGAGCAGAGGTGGGCGACGGCGGCGCAGGCGAGGGCGAGGGGGGCCGTCAGGAGGGCGATCAGGGCCCCGCCGGCGCCCCGCCCGGCGATGTTCGCGACGGCCATCAGGGTCGTCATGGCGGCGTTCGCCCGCACCAGGCCGGCCCGGCCGACGAGCCGGGGCAGCACGCTCTGGGCGCCGACCTCGCCGAACACGGTGGCGCAGCCGGTCAGGAGGACGACGGCGTAGAGCTGGGTCAGGGTGAGCAGGTCCAGCCAGCCGGCGAGCGGCAGGGAGCCGACGAGGGCGGCCCGGGAGAGGTCGGCGGCGATCAGCACCCGGCGGGTGCGCATGCGGTCCACCCAGGCTCCGGCCGGGAGTCCGATGAGCAGGAAGGCGGCGGTGGAGAGGGCCGCGAGCGCGCCGACCTGGGCGGGGCCCGCGTCGAGGGCGGTCAGGGCGAGCAGCGGGACGGCGATGTAGCCGGTGTTGGCGGCGAACTGGCTCAGGGTCGCGGCGCCGAACAGGGCGCGGAAGCCGGGGTCGCGCCAGGGGTCGTCCGGGGGCGGCGGAGCGGTGGGGGAGCCGGTGGCGGCGGCGGTTGTCATGTCCGTAACGGTGTTCACAGTCCACCGCGAAGGACAAGCGATATTCCGCGCCATGATCAATTAAGTTCCGCTACGAGGACACCGAGTTCCGGGGCCGTGGCCGGAAGTGCCCGCAGGCATGGCAGGCTTGGGGCATGGCCGTTCAGATCAATCCCAGCATCCTGTCCGCCGACTTCGCCCGTCTCGCCGAGGAGGCCAGGGCCGTCGAGGGGGCCGACTGGCTGCACGTCGACGTCATGGACAACCATTTCGTCCCGAACCTCACCCTCGGCGTCCCGGTCGTGGAGTCCCTCAGCCGGGCCACGGACATCCCGCTGGACCTGCACCTGATGATCGAGGACCCGGACCGCTGGGCGCCGCAGTACGTGGAGGCCGGGGCCGGATCGGTCACCTTCCACGCCGAGGCCGCCGCGGCCCCGGTGCGCCTCGCGCGCGAGATCCGGGCCAAGGGCGCCCGGGCGGCCATGGCCCTCAAGCCCGGCACCCCGATCGAGCAGTACGAGGACATCCTCCCCGAGCTCGACATGGTGCTGATCATGACGGTCGAGCCCGGCTTCGGCGGCCAGTCCTTCCTGGACATCATGCTGCCCAAGGTCCGCCGCACCCGGGAGCTGATCGCCAAGCACGGGCTGGACCTCTGGCTCCAGGTCGACGGCGGGGTCTCGGCCTCGACGATCGAGCGGGTGGCCGAGGCCGGCGCCGACGTCTTCGTGGCCGGCAGCGCGGTCTACGGGGCGGTCGATCCGGCCGCCGCGGTCCGTACGCTGCGCGACCAGGCGGGTGCGGCGATCGCCGCCGCACCCTGGGCCTGCGACCACTGAGGCGGGCGCCAGGGGACGGCTCGGTGAACGGAAGCCGTCCAGGCTGATCAATGGCCGTTGGATCTGACAGGATGAACGGCGAGTCGAGAGTGTGAACACGACAGTGTGAACAGCAGTGAGGAGAGCGCGGTGTCTGCAATGTCGGCGGGACGGTCAGCCCTGCGGATGGGACCCGCGGAGCTGGTGCAGGCGGCGGCCATGGCGCGCCGCTTCTACCTGGAGGGCAAGTCCAAGATCCAGATCGCCGAGGAGTTCGGCGTGAGCCGCTTCAAGGTGGCCCGGGTCCTGGAGACCGCCCTCGAACGGGACCTCGTCCGCATCGAGATCCGGGTGCCGGCGGAGCTGGACGCGGAGCGCTCCGACGCGCTCCGCGCCCGGTACGGGCTGCGGCACGCCGTCGTGGTGGAGTCGCCGGCCGACGCGAGCGAGGACGCCCCGGACCCGGAGAACCTCGGAGCGGTCGCGGCCGACCTGCTCGGCGAGCTGGTCAACGAGGGCGACGTGCTCGGCCTGGCCTGGGGCCGGTCGACCATCCACATGGCGGCCTCCCTGCACCGGCTGCCCCCGTGCACCGTGGTCCAGCTGACCGGCGTGTACGACGCGGGGACCGCCGAGCGCGGCTCCGTGGAGGCCGTGCGCCGGGCCGCGCAGGTCTCCGGCGGGGACGCGCACCCCATCTACGCCCCGATGCTGCTCCCGGACCCGGCGACCGCGGCGGCGCTGCGCAGCCAGACCGGCATCGCGCGGGCCTTCGAGTACTTCGACAAGGTCACCGTCGCCGCCGTGTCCATCGGCTCCTGGGAGCCGGGCATCTCGACCGTCCACGACATGCTCACCGACGAGGAGCGGGCGCACTACGCCTCGCTCGGCGTCGCGGCCGAGATGTCCGCCCACCTCTTCGACAAGGAGGGCCGCCGGGTCGGCCGGGACCTGGGCGAGCGCTGCATCACCGTCGAGGCCGACCGGCTGCGCCGGATCCCCGAGGTCGTGGCGATCGCGGGCGGGCTGCGCAAGGCCTCGGCGATCGGCGCGGTGCTCCGCTCCGGGCTGGTGACCAGCCTCGTGACGGACACGGCGGTCGCCGACTACCTGCTGACCGAGTCCGAGCCGGGGCTCCGGCCCGCGCTGGACCGGGCCGACCCGGACGACTGACCGGTCCCGGCCCGCGCTCCGGCCCCGCCGCGGAGGCCCGTGGGCGGCGCGTGGGGCGAATGGTGCTCCAATCGAGACCGGGGGAGCCGATGCCGGGACGGCTCCGCGGGCGCATACTGGCGTTGATGACCACATCAGGAGTACCTCGCCGCCATTTGCCGTCCAGCCCGTTCAGGGCGCCCGTGGAACCGCCGGTGCGGCGGTTCGACGTAGGCGACCGCGTCAGCCACGACCAGCACGGCCTCGGCCGGGTCATCGGGGTGGAGCAGGAGGCCGTCCTCGTCGACTTCGGTTCCGTGCAGAAGCGCGTACTGAGTCCCTACGGCAAGATGTCCGTCCTCTGACCCCGCCGGGCGATTCGCCACCGAATCGGATATTTGACACGATCGGGGCATGATCCTCAGGAACGTGCCCCGGTCGTTGTCACGCGTGCTCGGGGCCCTGTTCCTGTGCGCCGCGCTGACCGCCGCCCTGGCGGGCTGCGGCGGCGGGGCCGCCCCGGGGCGGCCGTCGTCCGCCGCGAGCACCGCCGCCTCGGCTCCCGCCTGGGCGAAGGGGATGCCCACCGTACGGGCCGACGCGCTGCCCCCGCAGGCGCGCGAGGTGCTCGCGCTCATCGACCGGGGCGGGCCGTACGCCCACCGGCAGGACGGGACCGTCTTCGGGAACTTCGAGAAGCGCCTGCCGAAGCAGAAGCGCGGCTACTACCACGAGTTCACGGTGAAGACGCCGGGCGAGCGCGACCGCGGGGCCCGCCGGATCGTGACGGGCGACGGCGGCGAGTTCTACTACACCGACGACCACTACGAGACCTTCAAGGCGGTCCTGCGATGACCCTCGACCCGCAGCCGCTCGCCCCCGCCCTGGCCGCCGCCGAGGAGGCCGGCTGGAGCGTCGTACGACTGGACCTGGACGGCGTGCGCAGCAAGGCGGCGCTGATGCGGCGGTGCGCGCGGGCCCTCGCGGCGCCCGACTGGTTCGGCGGGAACTGGGACGCGCTCGCCGACGTCCTGGCCGACCTGTCCTGGCTGCCCGGGGCCCCCGGACGGCTCCTGGCGGTGACCTCCTGGCGCGGCTACGCGGCCGAGCGGCAGGAGGACTGGGAGACCCTGACGGAGGTCCTGGAAGGGGCCGAGGACTTCTGGCGGGAGCAGCGGGAGCGCGACGGGGCGCCCCCGCTGACGGTCCTGCTCTCTTCCTAGCCCTTCGGCCGGAACAGCTGGTCCTCCACCGCGCGGAGGTCCTTGTTCCAGTACGTCACCCCGGGGTTGCCGCCGACGTCGAGGTCACCGTTCCGCCCACGTGGCGGTGGTGCCTCCGGTCGGGGGCCGGTCCGCACCGGCCCCCGGCCGGGTGTCACTCCGCTCCGGACGCCTTCGGCTGCCAGGGCGGTGTCTGGCCCCAGGACCAGACCGGGATCTTCGCCGCGTCCACCGGCGGCGGGTTCGGGCCCGAGTAGATCAGGGCCATCCGGGTGCCCCACTCGACGTAGTACACGAACACCGCCCGGAACTCCGGGTCCGTCGGCAGGCCGACCTCGTCCGCCGTGTCCAGCAGCAGGTCCACCCAGCGGCGGCGCTGCTGCTCGGTGATGCCGCGCCCCAGGTGCTTGGTGGCCATGTGCTGGTGGCCGCCGTGGTGCGCCGTGTAGTCGGTCGGGCCGCCGAAGACCTCCGCCAGCCAGACCGCGACGTGCTGGGGGTGCTCCGAGTCCATGCCCGCGAAGACGGGGGCCAGGATCTCGTCGCGCAGCGCATGGGCGTAGAAGGCGTCGGTGAGCCTCTGCAGGGCCTCGGCCCCGCCCATCCACTCGTAGATCGTGGGAGTCGTGCTCATGACTGTGCTGAGGCCTTTCCCGGACCCACCACGCCGGTGACGGAGTAGTGCTGCATCTCCTCGATGTTCGTCACGTACGGGCGGATCGCGCTGAAGAACGCCGGGAAGTGCTCACCCTTGCGGAACCCGTTCAGGTGGTCGTCGACCGAGGTCCAGCGGATGCGCAGGATGTACCGCTCGGTGTCGTCCGTGTTGTGGGCCAGCTCGTAGTCGATGCACTCGGGAGACGCGGCCAGGGCCTCGGCGGCCCTCGCGTACGCGTCCTCGAACGCCTTCTGGTCCTGCGAGGCGATCCGGTAGCGGATGTACTCGACGGTGGTGGTCATGGGTTGCGTGCCTCTCCCTGGGTTCAGGTCGTCCCGGCTACCTTTCCGGGATCATGCGTACCCGGACAGGTTTTCCGTCACTCGGACCCAGACTTCTGGATGTCCGGGCCCTGGGCGCGCACCTGCCGCACCTTGTCGAGGGAGTCCCGCAGCTCGGTGAGCCACGCGTCGGTGTTGTCCCCGACGAGGCGCACGCACCACGCCAGGGCGTCCGCCCGGCTGCGTGCCACGCCGCCGGCGACCAGGGTGTCGAGCACCTGGCGCTCGGACTGGCGCAGCCGGGTCATGACGGGGACGGCGAGGTGGGTGAAGAGGACGGTCTCCTCACCCGACCGCACGCCCCAGGCGACCTTGCGGCGGTAGAGCTCCTCCGCCTCGCGGGCCACCTCCATCCGCTGCTCGCGGGTGCGCTCGCGGAACTCCTTGACCGACTCGGACGCCGGGACCCTGCCGACGACCGTGATCTCCTCCCGGTCGACGGTGACCGAGACGAGTGACTCGTAGACGTCCACCGGCAGGCGCTCGGCGAACCACGCGCGGAGCTTCTCGCTCTGTTCGGCTGTAATCATGTAATCAACGTTGCATCCGCTCTCCTCTTGATCGCAAGGGTCCTCCCGTTCGCTCTCAGCCCATCGAGCGGTAGCGGTGGATCAGCGAGACCGCCATCGCCCCCTCGCCCACGCCCGAGGCGACCCGCTTGACCGAGTGGGCGCGCACGTCGCCCGCCGCGAAGACGCCGGGGACGCTGGTCTCCAGCGGGTACGGGGCGCGCTCCAGGCTCCACTCCGCCGGGAGCTCGCCGCCGTTGGCGATCAGGTCGGAGCCCGTGAGGACGAAGCCGTACTCGTCCCGCTCCACCACCCCGGCCAGCCAGTCCGTGTGCGGGCGGGCCCCGATGAAGGTGAACATGAACCGCGCGGGCACCTCGCGGTCCTCGCCCGAGTCGGCGTCGTGCAGGGTGATCCGCTCCAGGTGCTCCCCGCCGTGCAGGGCGGTGACGGTGGTGCGGACCTTCACCTCGATGTTGGGCGTGCGGTCGATCTCGTCGATCAGGTAGCGGGACATGCTCGCGTCCAGGGAGGCCGCGCGCACCAGGATCGTCACCCGCGCCGCGTACTTGGCGAAGTGGACCGCCGCCTGCCCGGCCGAGTTGGCGCCGCCCACGATGAACACGTGCTGGGAGATGCAGGCCGAGCTCTCCGTCGTCGCCGCGCCGTAGTAGAGGCCGGCGCCCTCGAAGCGGTCGGCGCCGGGGGCCTGGAGCCGGTTGTACGAGACCCCGGTCGCCAGCAGCACCGTCTCCGCGCTGATCTCCGTGCCGTCGGCCAGGGTCAGGATCTTCGCCGGGTCGTCCCGGGTCAGCGAGACCACCTCGACCGGGTGCAGGATCTCGGCGCCGAACCGGGAGGCCTGGATGGTGGCCCGGCGGGTCAGGTCCCCTCCGGAGAGGCCCGAGGGGAAGCCCAGGTAGTTCTCGATCAGGCTGGAGGTGCCGGCCTGGCCGCCCGGGGCGCGGGAGTCCAGCATCAGCGTGGACAGGCCCTCGGAGGCCGAGTACACCCCGGCGGCCAGCCCCGCCGGGCCGGCGCCGACGATCACGCACTCGTAGTGCGGGCGGGAGGCGGTGGTGGCCAGGCCCAGCCGCCGGGCGAGCTCCGTGTCCGTCGGGGCGGCCAGCACCGAGCCGTCCGGGAAGCGGACCAGCGGGAGCGCCGCGTCGGCCTGCGCGGCGGCGATCACCGTCAGGGCCTCGGGGTCCCGCTCGACGTTCAGGAAGCGGAACGGCTGCCCGTTGCGGGTGAAGAAGTCCCGGACGGCGTGGGTGCCGGGGGAGACCAGGTGGCCCGCGACGATGATCCCGTCGTAGGCCGGACGGTAGGTGGCCAGCCAGTCGGAGAGCAGGTCGTCCAGTACCGGGAAGAGCCGCTCGTGCGGCGGGTCCCACGGCTTGAGCAGGTAGTAGTCCAGCCGTACCCGGTTGATGGCGGTGATGGCCGCGTCGGTCTCCGCGTAAGCCGTCAGCAGGACCCGGCGGGCGTCCGGGAACCGGCTGACCGCCTCCAGCAGGAACTCCACCCCCGTGACGTCGGGCATCCGCTGGTCGACGAGGAACAGCGCGGGGTCGTGGCCGCGTTCGTCCAGGGAGTCCAGGATCTTCAGCGCGTCGGCGGCCGAGGAGGCGCCGAGCACCCGGTAGCGGTCGCCGTAGGCGCTGCGCAGGTCGCGGCGGACGGCCCGCAGCACCTGCGGGTCGTCGTCCACGGCCAGGATGACGGGCTTGCGGCTCTCGGCGCGCTCGGCGGCGCCCTTCGCCGTCGCGGCCGCCGTGGTGGCGGGGGCGGCGGCGCCCTCCGGGGCCGCGCTCACGCCGGGTCCAGCATCAGCTGGTCGGCGTAGCACCAGGCCCAGTCCTCGCCGGGCTCGTGCGAGGCCGCGATCGGGTGGGTGCTCGTCCGGTAGTGCCGGGTGGCGTGGCGGTTCTTCGACGAGTCGCAGCACCCGACGTGTCCGCAGCTCAGGCACATCCGCAGGTGCACCCAGCCGTCACCCAGCCGCAGGCATTCCCCGCAGCCCTCCGCGGATGGCTTCACCGGACGTATCTGGTCGATGTGTGTGCACAACAACTCCATCGTCATCGTCCCCGTCCCTCTCCTCGCGCAGTCGTACGCCCCGTCGCGCCCGTCCATCACGGCGCGTCCAGACCATAAATCGGGGATCCCGAAACGGTTCACCGATCCGGCCGAGGTCAGGAAGTCCGGCGGGTACTTCCTGACCTCGGCGGGTGACTAGGTGAGGTGCCGCCACGACCTTGCCCGCTACCTCACGAAGTCGCCTTCACGCACTTTGACGAGGGCCCCGGGCGCACGCAGTGTGGGGAACGCAAACGACAACAGGCGGCGCCTGGAGGAATCTGTGAGCAGAAAGATTCTGGTCATTGTCTCCGAACACGGCTACTGGTCCGAGGAACTGATCGGACCCGTTTCCAAGTTCGACGAGCGGGGCTACGAGATCGTATTCGCCACGCCGACCGGAAAGCGCGCGCACGCACTTCCGCCGAGCCTCGACGCGAACTACGTCGACCCCCCGCTGGGCCGCTCGGTGACCACCGAGGAGAACGCCCGGCTGGGTCGAGAGTTCGAGCAGTCGAACCGGCTCGACTCCCCGCTCGACATCGAGGCGTGGGTCCCCGAACGCCCGTACACGAGCGACGAGGGGTACCTGCGCAAACTGGAGCAGTACCACCGGGATCTGGACAAGATCGACGCCGACATCGCGGACTACGACGCGATCCTCATCGTCGGCGGCAGCGGTCCGATCGCCGACCTCGCCAACAACGAGCGGGTGCACGCCCTGATCCTGGCCTTCGAGAAGGCCGGCAAGGTCGTCGCCGCCGAGTGCTACGGCGTGGCCTGCCTGGCCTTCGCCCGGGACTGGGGCGACCGCAAGAGCATCATCTGGGGCAAGCACGTCACCGGCCACTGCAAGGAGTACGACTACAAGGACGGCACCGGATTCCTCGGCACCGACTTCAACATGGGCCCGCCCCCGTATCCGCTGGAGTACATCCTGCGCGATGCGACCGGCCCGCGCGGCGCCTATCACGGGAATTTCGGCCACCCCCTTTCGGTGATAGTCGACTATCCCTTCGTGACCGGCCGCTCCACCCCCGACTCGTACCTCACGGGGCAGAAGATCGTGGAAGTCCTGGAGGACGGTCTCACCCGCTACGGGTGGTAGGGGAAAGAGGGGGAGTCCGATGAATACCGAAGCCACTCCCGGACGGGAAAGGCTGATCGAACAGTTCAAGGCCGACGGTCTGAACGTCATGTTCGGAAATCCGGGAACGGTGGAACAGGGATTCCTCGACGCGGTCGACGCGGCGGCGGACTTCCAGTACGTCCTCGCCCTCCAGGAAACCGTGGCCGCGGGCATCGCCGACGGCTATGCCCGCGCCACCGGCGGTGCGGCCCTGCTCCAGCTGCACTCCGGCGTGGGGCTGGGCAACGGCATCGGCATGCTCTACCAGTCGCTGCGCGGCCACACCCCGCTCGTGGTGGTCGCCGGCGACGCCGGGGTGCGCTACGACGCCATGGACGCGCAGATGGCCTCCGACCTGGTGGCCATGGCCAAGCCCGTCACCAAGTACGCGACCCGGGTCACCGACCCCCGCTCCGTGCTCCGCACGGTCCGGCGGGCCGTCAAGATCGCCCTGACCCCGCCGCGCGGCCCGGTGTTCGTGGCCCTGCCGATGGACGTGCTGGACGAGCTCAACTCCGAGCCCGTGCTGCCCGCCACGGTGCCCCTCACCGACGTGGCGCCCTCCCCGGCCTCCGTCGCACGGGCGGCCGAGCTGCTCGCCGGCGCCGAGCGCCCGGTGGTCCTCGTCGGCGACGGGGTCGCGCTCTCCGGAGCGCAGGCCGAACTCGCCGCCGTCGCCGAACTGCTCGGCGCCGACGTGTACGAGGTCGACTCGTCCGAGGTGAACATCGCCGCCTCGCACCCGCTGCGCCGCGGCCAGACGGGCCACATGTTCGGCCCGCACAGCAAGGAACTGGTCGCGGACGCGGACGGGGTGCTGATCGTCGGCACCTACGTCTTCCCCGAGGTGTTCCCCGAACTGGAGAACCCCTTCCGGCCCGGCGCCCGGGTCGTGCACATCGACCTCAACGCCTACGAGATCGCCAAGAACCACCCCGTGGACCTGGGCCTGGCCGCCGACCCGCGGCACGCGCTGCGCGCCCTGGCCGGCGTACTGGAACAGCGGCTGACCCCGGCCCGGCGGGCGGCGGCCGCGGCCCGGCTGGACGTACGGACCCGTGAGCGGGCCCGCGCGGCCCTGGAGCGGACGGACGACGACTCGCCGATGGCCGTCTTCCTGCGGACGCTCGCCGAACGCACCGGCGGCGACCTGATCGTCTTCGACGAGGCGCTCACCACCTCCCCGCTGGTCACCCGCCACCTGCCGCCCGAGCGGCCCGGCGACTACCACCTCACCCGCGGCGGCTCGCTGGGCGTCGGCTTCCCGGGAGCCGTCGGCGCCAAGCTCGCCCATCCCGACCGGCTCGTCGTCGGCTTCGCGGGCGACGGCGGGTCGATGTACACCTACCAGGCGCTGTGGACGGCGGTCCGGCACGGCATCGCCGCCAAGTTCGTGGTCTGCAACAACCGCAAGTACCGGCTGCTCGACGACAACATCGCCCAGTACTGGCGGGAGCGGGACATCGCGGAGCACCCCTTCCCGGGCTCCTTCGACCTCTCCCACCCCGAGATCGACTTCGCCGGGCTGGCCCGGGCGCTGGGCGCCGAGGGGACCCGGGTGGAGAAGCCCGACGAGGCCGCGGCCGCCGTCACCCGGATGCTGGCCCACCCCGGCCCGTACCTGGTCGACGTCCAGGTCTGAACACCGCCCGCACCCGGCCCGGCCGGGCACACCACGCGACACACCGACGGACAGGAGGAGACCGCATGCCCGCCGAGCGGCTGACCGAGGACGCCATCCGCGCCTTCGCCGAGAACTGGTACGTGGCCCTGGACCGGCACCTCCCGCTGGAGCAGGTCCTCGCCCTCATCACCGAGGACCTGGAGTTCAAGGTCCCCGAGGACACCTTCCTCGGACACCAGGGCTTCGGCCGCTGGTACGACGCCGTCACCCACCGGTTCTTCGACGAGGTGCACACGGTCACCAAGGTGGAGCCGGTCATCGAGGGCGACCGCGCCGTCGTGCGGGTCCTCGTCAACTGGCAGGCCAAGATCTGGGACCCGCCGGCCGCCCGCAGCCAGTGGCTGGGCTTCGACGCCGACCAGACCTGGACGCTCGTCGCCGGCGACGACGGGCCGCTGATCAAGCAGTACACCGTCAACGAACTGGCGCCGATGCCCGGTTCGGGCTCGCTCTGAGGGGGCGGCGGCGATGACCGGAGTGACACGCGAGCGGGTCGAGGCCGCCTACCGGGCGCTGGGCTCCGGCGACCGCGCGCGGATCCTGGAGTACTACTCCGAGGACCTGCGCTGGCTGGTGCCGGGCAACCACCCGCTGGCCGGCTGGTACGAGGGCCTGGACGCCTTCCTGGAGCTGATGGGCCAGACCCACAAGCTCACCGGCGGCACCTTCCGGATGGACCTGGAGGCGGTCCTCGTCGGGGAGGACTGCAGCGCCGACGTGTGCCGCAACGTCGCCCGGCGCGACGGGGCCGACCCGGAGAGCGCCTCCCCGTACGAGCGGATGGACTACCAGGTCTTCCACTTCATGCGGTGGCGGGACGGCCGGATCACCGAGGGCCGCGACGGGCTCTTCGGGGACACGGCGGCCGCCTTCAGCCAGTTCTGGGCACCGTTCGCGCCGGACGGCACCCGCAGGGACCGATAGGGGGATGAGAGACGCGATGGACGCCCGAGAGATCCTGACCAAGTACTACGAGTACGCCAACGCCGGGGACTGGGACCGCTGGTGCGACCTGTTCGCCGACGACCAGGTGATGGACGAGCAGCTCGCCGGACACATCGAGGGCCTGGAGACCCTGCGCTCGATGATGAAGGGCATGGGGACCATGTACCGGGTCTTCCGCAACGAGCCCGTGCACTTCCTGGTCGACGGGACCAAGGCCGCGGCCGTTTCCCACCTCAGCGCCGTCAGCGCCTCCGGCGAGGCCATCGAGGCCGAGGTGATGAACTACTTCGAGATCGTGGACGGACGGATCGCCTACATGGCGAACTACCACGACACCGCCCCCTTCCAGGTGCTCGGCCAGGGTTGAGGGGGGACCGGACTCGTGGCCACGGAACAGTACGACTACGTGATCGTCGGCTCCGGCACCGCCGGCAGCGTCCTCGCGAACCGCCTGTCCGAGGACCCGGACGTCTCCGTCCTGGTCCTGGAGGCCGGCGGCCCCCGCATCCCGCCCGAGGTGGACGACCCGTCCTCCTGGTACAAGCTGCTCGGCGGGCCCGTGGACTGGGGCTACACCAGCGTCCCGCAGCCGGGCCTCGGCGGACGCCGTACGTACGAACCGCGCGGGAAGGCCCCCGGCGGCAGCAGCAACCTCTACATCATGATGCACATCCGGGGCCACGCCTCGGACTTCGACAACTGGGCCTACCAGGGCGCGGCCGGCTGGGCGTACGAGGACGTACTGCCCTACTTCGCCCTGCTGGAGGGCCAGGAGGACGCCACCGCCGCCACCACCGGCACGACCGGACCGCAGCGGATCACCAACGCCGGACGGCACGGCCCCAACCCGGTCTCCCGCGCCTTCATCGACGCCGCCGTCGAACTGGGCCACCAGGAGATCGCCGACTTCAACACCGACGGCCCCCGGCGCGGCCTCTTCGGCACCGGCTGGCACCACATCGACGTCGCCGACGGCCGCCGCCAGGGCACCCTGGCCGCCTACCTGGAGCCGGCCCTCGCCCGCCCCAACCTCACCCTGCGCACCAGCGCCCAGTCCACCCGGCTGCTCTTCGAGGGCGACACCTGCACCGGCGTCGAGTACACCCAGCTCCAGGCGCCCGCGGAGATCCCCGGCCGCACGGTACGGGACGGCCACAGCACCGCCGCGGCCCCCGGGCCGCACACCGTACGGGCCCGGCGCGAGGTGATCGTCGCCGCCGGGGCCATCGAGTCCCCGAAGCTGCTGCTGCTCTCCGGCATCGGGCACCCCGAGCGGCTGCGCGAACACGGCATCGCCGTCACCGCGGCCGTCCCCGGAGTGGGCGAGAACTTCCACAACCACGTCCTGACCGGGCTGATGGCCGAGGTCACCCAGGAACTCCCGGCTCCCGCGCAGAACCTCTCCGAGAGCGCCCTGTTCCTGTCCTCCCGGCCCGGACTGCCCGCCCCGGACCTCCAGATCGCCTTCGTCCACGTCCCGTTCGACGTGATCGTCGGCAAGGACCACCCGAACACCGTCTCCATCCTGCCCGGCGTCGTACGCCCGGTCTCGCGCGGCTGGATCAGGCTCGCGAGCGCCGATCCGCTGGCCCACCCGCTGATCCACCCGAACTACCTCGGCGACCGGTGGGACCTGGAGCGCATGGTGCAGGGCGTCAAGCTCGCCCGCGAGCTCTTCGCGACCTCCGCCTTCTCGCCCTGGTACAAGCAGGAGCTCCAGCCCGGACCGGGCTTCGCCTCCGACGAGGAACTGCGGACCTTCGTACGGCAGAAGTCCGAGAGCTACCACCACCAGGCCGGCTCCTGCCGCATGGGCGTCGACGACCTCGCCGTCGTCGACCCCGAACTGCGGGTGCACGGCGTACGGAACCTGCGCGTCGTCGACGCCAGCGTGATGCCCGCCGTCCCGTCGGGCAACTGCCACACCGCCATCGCGATGATCGCCGAACGCGCGGCGGACTTCCTGAGGGGGATCTCCCGTGCCTGACGTGGTCCTGCGCGAGGGGGCGCTGACCGGGACCAGGATCGCGGTCCTGGTCGAGAGCGACTACTACGAACCGGAGATCTTCTACTACCAGCGCCGGTTCGCCGAGGAAGGGGCCGAGGTCGACTTCCTGACCCGGCTGTGGGGCAACGACTCCATCACCTTCACCGGGCACGAGTACCGGGCGCCCTTCACCGCGACCCAGTCCCTGGAGGGGCTGGACGACGAGGAACTGCGCCGCTACGCCGCGCTGATCGTGCCCTCCGGGATGGTCGCCGACCGGCTGCGCTACACCGAGGACGTGGACGTCCTCGCGCCGGCGACCGAGCTGCTGCGCCGGGCCTTCGAGGAGCCGACCGTCCTCAAGGGGATCATCTGCCACGGCATGTGGCTGGCCTCCTCGATCCCGGCCAAGGTGCGCGGCCGCAAGGTGGTCTGCCACAACAACCTCATCGGGGACGTCCGCAACATGGGCGCCCAGTACGTCGACGAGGACGTGGTGGTCGACGGGGACCTCGTCACCGGCCGCACCGGCGCCCACCACCACCTCTTCGCCCGCCGGATCATCGAACTGCTCGCGGCGGGCCGGGGCCGGGGGAGCGCCTGATGGGCGCGATGGCCTGGTCCCACGTCGGCCTCAACTGCGCCGACCAGAAGACCACCGAGGAGTTCTACACCCGGTACTTCGGCTTCACCCGGGCCCGGGTCGTCGACCTCGGGGAGGCGCGGATCGTGTTCCTGCGCAAGGGGGACGCGTACCTGGAGCTCTTCGCGGCGGCGGCCGAACCGGCCCGGCCCGCGCACGAAGACGGCCCGCCGGCCCCGGGCCGGATACGCCACCTGGCCTTCCAGACCGACAGCGTCGACGCCTTCCTCGCGGAGCTGGGCGACGCGGCCGAGGTGACCCTGGGGCCGCTGGACTTCGACGACTTCATCTGCGGCTGGCGGACCGTCTGGGTGCGCGACCCCGACGGGGTGATCGTCGAGGTCAGCCAGGGGTACGAGGACGACCGCTCACACGACAAGGACGGTGCATGACATGGCGGGCTCGCCGAACTTCTCCTTCTCCGACACGATCGCGGGCTACGTCGTCCGCTTCGACTCCTCCGCCCGGCTGCTGCGGCTGAAGACCACCGACGACCGCGAGTTCGAGGTCTCCCTCGCCTCCGGGCCCAGCGCCGAGCTGGTGCGCAACCTGGACGAGCCGTACGTCGACGCCTCCGGGCACGTCGACGAGATGCTCTCCCCGGGCCGGTTCCTCTTCGCCTACGGGGTCCACTACCCCGAGCAGGGCGGGCGCTTCGACGCCAAGCGGCTGGTGTTCCTGGGCCGCGGCGCCGAGGACTACCGCTTCGAGGAGGCCGGCTGGTGGATCCGGCAGATCGAGTCCCTCGCCGACTTCTACAAGCGGGCCCAGTTCGGCGACGGACCGGTGGACTTCACCGAGTACCGCACCGAGATCCGCCTCGGCGGCGACAAGACCGCGAGCCACGTCCAGGAGACCGACACCATCTCCCGCCTGGTCTACGGCATGGCCTCGGCCTACCTGCTCACCGGCAAGGACGAGTACCTGGAGATCGCCGAGCGCGGCACCGAGTACCTGCGCAAGCACATGCGGGTCGTGGACAGCGAGGAGGACGTGGTCTTCTGGTACCACGGCATCAGCGTCGACGGCGACAGCGAGCGCAAGCTGTTCACCTCGGAGTTCTCCGACGACTACGACGCGATCCCGATGTACGAGCAGATCTACGCGCTGGCCGGCCCCATCCAGACGTACCGGGTCACCGGCGACGTCCGGATCAGGAACGACGCCGACGCCACCATCCGGCTCTTCGACAAGTTCTTCAAGGACGAGGAGCAGGGCGGCTACTACTCGCACATCGACCCGATCCTCTTCAGCGCCGACCACGAGTCCCTCGGCGAGAACGCCGAGCGCAAGAACTGGAACTCGGTCGGGGACCACGCGCCCGCGTACCTCATCAACCTGTACCTGGCGACCGGCGAGCAGAAGTACGCCGACTTCCTGGAGTACACCTTCGACACCATCGCGGACCGGTTCCCGGACTACAAGAACAGCCCGTTCGTCCAGGAGCGCTTCTTCCGCGACTGGTCGCACGACACCGCGCACAGCTGGCAGCAGAACCGCGCGGTCGTCGGGCACAACCTGAAGATCGCCTGGAACCTGATGCGGATGAACTCGCTGAAGGCCAAGCCCGCCTACGAGCAGCTCGCCCGAAAGATCGGCGAGATCATGCCGGCCGTCGGCAGCGACCGGCAGCGCGGCGGCTGGTACGACGTCGTGGAACGGGTCAAGGAGGGCGACCAGGAGTCGTACCGGTTCGCCTGGCACGACCGCAAGGCCTGGTGGCAGCAGGAGCAGGCGATCCTCGCCTACCTCATCCTGAACGGCACGGTCGGCGGCGACGCCAGCCTGCGCGAGGCCCGGCAGGCCCAGGCCTTCTACAACACCTTCTTCCTCGACCACGACGAGGGAGCCGTCTACTTCAACGTGCTCGCCAGCGGTACGCCGTACCTGCTCGGCACGGAGCGGCTCAAGGGCAGCCACTCGATGTCCATGTACCACTCGGCGGAGCTCTGCTACCTGGCCGCCGTCTACAACAACCTTCTCATCAACGGCCGGGAGATGGACTTCCACTTCCAGCCCGACCCGACCGACCTGCCCGACCGGATCCTGCGCGTCTCGCCCGACCTGCTGCCCGCGGGCTCGGTGCGGATCGCGTCCGTGGAGATCGACGAGAAGCCCTACGAGGAGTTCGACGCCGAGGCGCTGACCGTCCACCTCCCCGACGTCCAGGGCCGGGTCAAGGTCAAGGTCCGGCTCCGGCCGGTGAACAAGCAGTAGTGCCCACGGGGGGCGCCCCAACAAGAGGGGAATGCAGGCCATGAGTCTGAACGTCAAGGAACGCCGGAACAAGACGGCCACCGTGCTGGTCGCCACCGGCGAGATCAACAGCGAGACATCCGGCACCCTGCTGGAGTCCCTGCTGCCGCTGGTCCGCGAGGGCCGGCCGCTGCGCATCGACCTGACCGCCGTCACCTACGTCTCCAGCGCCGGGCTGCGCACGCTGCTCGTCGTCTACCGCGAGGCGCAGCACGCCGGGGTCGCGGTCACCCTGTACGGGGTGAGCGAGGAAGTCCGGTTCGTCATGTCGGCCACCGGGTTCCTCGACTTCTTCGAGACCGGCGAGGCGGCCGCCGCCCGGGCCAAGGCCGTGCGATGAGCGAGGCCCGCTCCGAGCAGGTGCTGCGCGTGGACGCGTACCCGACCCACGAGGTGGGCGGGTACCGCGTCCGCGCGGGCAAGCCGTTCCCCTTCGGGGCCAACGTGGTCCCCGGCGGGGTCAGTTTCTCCGTCTTCTCCGACCAGGCGACCTCCATGTCCCTGGTCATCTACAAGCGCGGAGAGCCCGAGCCGATGGCCGAGCTGGAATTCCCCGAGGAGTTCCGCACCGGCAGCGTCTTCTCCATGACGGTCTTCGGCCTCGACCACGAGAACATCGAGTACGGGTACCGGGCCGACGGCCCCTACGACCCGGCCACCGGCCACCGCTTCGACGCCCGGCAGGTCCTCTCCGACCCCTACGCCCGGCTGATCGCCGGCCGCGACGTGTGGGGCGTGGAACCGGACCGCAGCCGCGGCTACCAGTACCGTTCGCGGGTCTGCCTCCAGGACTTCGACTGGGGCGACGACACCCCGCTGCGGATCCCCGCCGAGGACCTCGTCGTGTACGAGGCCCACGTGCGCGGCTTCACCCGGCACCCCTCCTCGCAGGTCACGGCCCCCGGCACGTTCGCGGGGCTGCGGGAGAAGATCCCGTACCTGAAGGAGCTCGGGATCAACTGCATCGAGCTGCTGCCCGTCTTCGAGTTCGACGAGAGCGACAACCCGCGCACCAACCCCGAGACCGGCGAGAAGCTCTACGACTACTGGGGCTACAACACCGTCTCCTTCTTCGCGCCGAAGGCCGGCTACGCGGCCACCGGACGCTACGGGATGCAGGGCGACGAGTTCCGCACCCTGATCAAGGACCTGCACGCCGCCGGCATCGAGGTCATCCTCGACGTCGTCTTCAACCACACCGCCGAGGGCAACGAGCAGGGCCCGACCATCTCCTTCAAGGGCCTGGACAACGCCACGTACTACATGCTCACGCCCGAGGGGTACTACTTCAACTTCAGCGGCACCGGCAACACGGTCAACTGCAACCACCCCGTGGTCCGCAACTACGTCCTGGACTGCCTGCGCCACTGGGTCGCCGACTACCACATCGACGGCTTCCGCTTCGACCTCGCGGCCATCCTCGGCCGGGACCTGGACGGCACCCCGCTGCCCAACCCGCCGCTGCTGGAGATGCTCGCCTTCGACCCGGTCCTGCGGCACACCAAGCTCATCGCCGAGGCGTGGGACGCGGGCGGCCTCTACGAGGTCGGCAACTTCCCGGCCTACGGGCGCTGGGCCGAGTGGAACGGCAAGTACCGCGACACCGTCCGCCGCTTCCTCAAGGGCGACCCCGGGGTGACCGGCGAACTGGCCACCCGGGTCGCGGGCTCGCCCGACCTGTACACCGGCCGCGGGACCTCGGCCTCCGTCAACTTCCTGACGGCGCACGACGGCTTCAGCCTCGCCGACCTGGTCGCGTACAACGACAAGCACAACGAGGCCAACGGCGAGGGCAACGGCGACGGCGCCAACGACAACAACAGCTGGAACTGCGGAGCCGAGGGACCCACCGACGATCCCGAGGTCAACGCGCTGCGGCTGCGGCAGATGAAGAACGCCCTCGCGATCCTGTTCACCAGCCAGGGCATACCGATGCTGCTGTCGGGGGACGAGGTCGCGCGGACCCAGCAGGGCAACAACAACACGTACTGCCAGGACAACGAACTGTCCTGGTTCGACTGGGACCAGGTCGACGAGAACACCGAGCTGCTCCGGTTCACCCGCCAGATGATCGCCTTCCGGGGTCACCACCGGGAGCTGCGCTCCACCTCCCACCCCACGGGCCGGCTCCGGGACGGCCTCGGCCTGCCGGACATCAGCTGGCACGGGGAGCGGGCCTGGCAGCCCGACTGGTCGCAGGACAGCCGGCTGATCGCGGTGGCCCGCTGCGGCACCGGCGACCAGGACGTGGTGTACGTGGCCATGAACTCCCACTGGGAGGCGCACGACCTGGAACTGCCCGCACTGCCCGGCGGCCGCAGCTGGCACCTGTTCGCCGACACCGGCGCCGAGGCACCGTACGACATCCGCACCCCGGGGGCGGAACAGGAGCTCGACAACGCCGGCAAGTACCTGATCGGCCCGCGCTCGGTCGTGATCCTGGTCGGCCGAGCCAACGGTCCCGAGCCCCGAGACGACTGACACGTCCCGACCGAAGGAGACCCTGACATGCCGCTTTCCGTGTCCCTGAGCATCGAGGGCGACACCACCGTGATCGAGCTGACGGGCGAGCTGGACGCCAAGACCGCTCCGGAGTTCCACCAGACGATCGAGAAGGCCGCCGGGCACGGCACCGGCACCGTCGAGATCCGGATGGCCGGCGTCGGCTACATGGCCAGCGCCGGGCTGCGCTCCCTGGTCTTCGCCCAGCAGAAGGTGGGGGGCGAGGTCACCATCAAGGTGACCGGCGCCATCGAGCCCGTCGCCCGGACCATACGTACGGCCGGGCTCGACCGCAGCATCGTCCTCTCCGATGACTGAGCACGACGCCCGGAACGGTGACTGAGACGGTGGAACTGGCGAGGAAGCCCGCCGTACTGGAGGTGCCCGCGACGGTGGGGGCACTGGGCGACATCGCCGCGTTCGTCCTGCGGCTGGCCGGCCGGGCGGGCCTCGGCAAGGGGGCCACGTACCGGATCCGGCTGGCCGTGGACGAACTGGCCACCAACATCGTGATGCACGGGTACCGGGGCGGCGACGGACGGATCACCGTCCGCGGCCGTTCCGGTCCCGACGGGGTGCGGATCGTCATCGAGGACACCGCCCCCGCGTTCGATCCCGTCGCCGGCCGCCTGCCCCCCGACCCCGGGATCCCCCCGGAACGGCGCCGGGTCGGCGGCCTCGGCATCCACCTGGCCCTGACCAGCGTGGACTCGTACGCCTATGCCCGCAGGGACGGCCGGAACGTCAGCACGCTGACCGTGAAGGCCGATGAGGGGACGGACGCATGCCCTCCACGACCGTGATCATCCTGGACGTGTACCCGCCGCCGCCCATCGAGCTGCTGGACGCGCTGCGGCGGATGGACGCCGAACTGGTCCCCCGCACCCTGGGGGAGCTGCTGCGCGGCCGCCTCGAACTGCTGCCCGTCGCGGACGTGCTGCTCGCCCCCGCCGAAGCCGACGGGGAGACCGTGCGCAGCGCCGTGCGCCGGCTGCGGCGCTGGGCCGGGGCGCCCATCGTGGTCGTCTGGACCGTCCGCGACTTCGCCGCCCTGGAGCGGCACGTCCGGCTCGGCCACGACTACCTGGTCCCGCCCTTCCTGCCCGCCCTGGTCGGAGCGCGGGTGCACAGCTGCAGCGAACGGGCCGGCCTCGGCCGCACCCTGCGGGAGGCCGACGCCCGCGCCGAACTCATGGGCTACGAGAAGGAGCTGGAGATCGGCCGCGAGATCCAGGCCGGCTTCCTGCCCGAGGCGCTGCCCGTGCCCGACGGGTGGGAGATCGACGTGCGCTTCCGGCCCGCCCGGCAGGTCGCCGGGGACTTCTACGACGTCTTCGAGATCTCCCGGGGCCGGCGCCTCGCGGTGGTCGTCGCCGACGTCTGCGACAAGGGCGTGGGCGCGGCCCTGTTCATGGCCCTCATCCGCTCCCTGCTGCGCCACACCGCCGAGAACAGCGGACTCCAGCACCTGATGGCCGCCGGCCGGACCGGCGGCAGCCGGCGCACCCCGGTCGTCGGCGCCACCCCGCTGCTCAACGCGGTCACCGCCACCAACGGCTACCTCACCCGCAACCACCTCAGGCAGGGCTACTTCGCCACCCTGTTCTTCGGCGTCCTGGACCCGCTGACCGGCAGCCTCGTCTACATCAACGGCGGCCACAACCCACCGCTGCTGCTCTCCGGCGACGGCTCCGTGCCCCGGGCCCTGGAAGTCACGGGACCGGCGGTCGGGGTACTGCCCGACTGCGTCTACACCCTCGGCTACGCCCAGCTGGACCCCGGCGACACCCTCTTCGTGTTCACCGACGGAGTGCCCGAGGCCCGCTGCCCCGACGGCAGCTTCCTCGGTGACGAGCGGATGCTGGAACTGCTCTCCGGCCCCCCGGCGAGCGGCCGGGACGCGGTCGACCTGATGGACCGGGCGGTGCGCGAGCACACCGGCACCGCCGAACAGCACGACGACGTCACCATGCTGGCCGTGCACCGGCCGCGTGCGGCGCGGGGGCCGCACGCGGACGACACCGGCTACCGGGTGGTGGCGTGATGACCCGGACCATCGTGGTGCACTCGCACCGCGGCGGCACCGGGAAGTCCTCGGTGCTGGCGAACCTCGCGCTGCTGCTGGCGGCCGCGGGGCGCCGGGTGGGGGTGGTCGACACCGACCTCCAGTCGCCCACCCTGGACCTGCTGTTCCGGCTCGGTCCCGGCACCGGCTCGCTGGCCGACTACCTGCTCGGCCGCTGCGAGATCGAGACCGCGGCCCGGGGCACGGCCCTGCCCGGGCTGTACGTCGTACCGGCCCGGACCGGCACGGCGGCCCTGCGGGAGCTGATGACCACCGGGTACGACGTCGGACTCCTCCCGGAGGGCTTCGACCGGCTGGCGCAGAGCCACGCGCTCGACGTCCTGCTGCTCGACACGCACGCCGGGCTGAACAACGAGTCGGTGACCGCCATGGGCAGCGCCGACACGGTGCTGATCATGGCGAGGGCCGACCGGGTCGACCTCTCCGGAGCGGAGGAGACCATCGCCCTGGCCGGGCGGCTGGCCTGCCGGCGGGCCCTGGTGCTGAGCATGGCACCCGAGGGCGTGGACCGGGAGGCGGTGGCCCGCAGGGCGGAGGAGGTGTACGGCGCCCCCCTGGCCGGAATTCTCCCGTACGTTCCGGAAATGGCGGCTCTCTACGGAGAACGCATATTCGCGGAAGCCCTTCCCGGCCACCCCCTGGTCGGTGAATTCCGCGCGATCCTCACGGCGTTGGGCGCACGTGACGAAGTATCACGGGCCTGACGCCGCCCCCTTACGCCCCTCGCGAGGGGCCGTGTTGAATCGGCAGCGATCCAGAACAAGGAGAGAATCATGAGGATTCTCGTCGTCATGACGGCGAAGGCCACCCTCCACCTGCTGGACGGGGAACAGCACCCCTCGGGATTCTGGGCCGAGGAATTCGTCGTCCCCTACACCCTCTTCCGCGCGGCCGGCCACACCGTCGACGTGGCGACCATCGGCGGCGAGGCCCCCACGCCCGACCAGACCAGCATCGACCCCGGCTTCCTGCGGTGGGTCCGCCCCGAGGGCTCCCCCGACGAGGACGCGGCCAACGCCGCCGAGTACCTCCGCGTCATCGGGAACACCCCCCAGCTCGCCCGTCCCCTCGCGGTGGAGTCCCTCGGCGAGAAGGACGTCGCCGGCTACGACGGCATCTACATCAGCGGCGGCCACGGAGCCATCGGCGACCTGCCCAAGTCCGACGAACTGGCGCAGCTGCTGCGCTGGGCCATCGGCCAGGACAAGCCGATCGCCACCGTCTGCCACGGCCACACCGCACTGCTGTCCCTGCGGGACGGCGAGGGCCGCTGGCCCTTCGAGGGATACCGGATGACCGCGTTCTCGCACAGCGAGGAACTGGTCACCAACATGGCGGGCCGGCTCCCGCTGATCCTGGAGGCCGAGCTGACCAGACTCGGCGCCCGCTACGAGAAGGCCGACGTGATCTGGGACTCGCACGTCGTCGTGGACCGCAGGCTCACGACCGGTCAGAACCCCTACTCCTCCAAGGCCCTCGCCGAGACCTTCTTGCGGCAGCTCTCCGAGGGCTAGCCCCCGCGACACCGGAAGGTGCAGCCATGACCAAGCGCGTGCTCAGCGACCAGCCCCTGGCCAACCCCGGGAAGCTGTTCATCGGCGGCCAGTGGGTCCCCGCCCGGGACGGCCGTACGGAACCGGACATCAGCCCGATCGACGGCCAGGAGATCGTGCCGGTGGCCCAGGCCGCCGCGACCGATGCGGACGCCGCCGTGGCGGCCGCCCGCGCCGCGTACGAGGAGGGCCCATGGAGCCGGCTGTCCGCCCAGGAGCGCGCGCTGCGGCTGAACCGCGTCGGTGAGCTGATCGAACGGGACCTGGAGGAGATAGCCCTGCTGGAGACGGTGGACATGGGCAAACCGTTCGCCTTCTCCAGCACCGTCGACGCCCCGATGGCCGCCCAGCTGATGCACTACTACGCCGGCGCGGTCACCCGGGTCGACGGCTCCTCCCGGGCCCCGGCCGGCGGACAGCTCGCCTACACCCTGCGCGAACCCCTGGGCGTGGTCTGCGCCATCACCCCGTTCAACTTCCCGCTGCTGCTGTCGATGACCAAGATCGCCCCGGCCCTCGCGGCCGGGAACACCGTGGTCCACAAACCCTCCCCGGCCACTCCGCTCACCGCCCTGAAGATCGCCGAACTCTTCCAGGAGGCGGAGATCCCCGACGGCGTCCTCAACGTCGTCACCGGACCCGGAGTCGAACTGGGCGAGACCCTCACCGGACACCCGGACATCGACAAGATCGCCTTCACCGGCTCCACCGCGGTCGGCCAGTCGATCATCCGCAAGTCCGCCGGAACCCTGAAGAAGGTGACGATGGAACTCGGCGGCAAGTCCGCCAACATCGTCTTCGCCGACGCCGACCTCGACGCCGCCGAGGATCTCGCCTTCTTCGGCATCTACTACAACAAGGGCGAGATCTGCACCGCCGGCTCCCGGCTCCTGCTGCACCGCCCCATCCACGACGAGATGGTCGAACGCCTCGTCAGCCGGGCCGCCGCCCTCAGGCCCGGAGACCCCCGGGACCCGGAGACCCTCTTCGGCCCGCTCGCCCACCGCGCCCAGTTCGACAAGGTCAGCTCCTACATCGAGGTCGGGGAGAAGGAAGGCGCCCTGCTGCGCACCGGGGGCACCGGCTGGACCCCCGAAGGGGCCTCCAGCCAGGGCCTGTACTTCCTGCCCACCGTCTTCACCGGCGTGGACAACGGCATGCGCATCGCCCAGGAGGAGATCTTCGGCCCGGTCCTGTCGATCATCCCCTTCGACACGGAGGAGGACGCCGTGCGCATCGCCAACGACAGCGCGTACGGCCTGGCCGCCGGGGTCCACACCAAGGACCTGCGGCGGGCCCACCGGGTCGCCTCCCAGATCAAGGCCGGGACGGTCTGGGTCAACTGCTATAACCAGTACGACCCCTCGGTCCCCTACGGCGGCTACAAGGCCTCCGGCTACGGGCGCGAGTGCGGACCGGAATCCCTTGAGAGCTACACCCAGACCAAGTCGGTCTGGATCGGCATGGACTGACACCACACCATCGAGGAGCCACTCATGCGGACAGGCATCATCGGCACCGGCCGGATCGGCTCGGCCCTCGCGAGGATCCTGGTGGCGGCCGGCCACCCGGTCGTCCTCGCCAACGCCACCGGGCCGGGCACGCTCGGCCCGCTCCTGGCCGAACTCGGCCCCGACGCCACGGCGGCACGACCCGTCGAGGCGGCCGGCGAGGCCGACCTGCTGGTGCTGATGGTGCCCTTCGCCGGCGTGCGCGGACTGCTGCCCCCGCACGTGGTGCAGGACAAGGTGCTGGTGGACGCCACCAACGCGTTCAACGGCCCCGGCACCCCCGCCGACCTCGGCGGGCGCGGCTCCAGCGAACTCGTCGCCGAGTGGTACCCCGGCGCCCGGGTCGTGAAATCCCTGAACACCATGCATTTCGAAACCCTCGCCGTCGCCGGCGCCGCCTCCGGCCGCACGGCGTCCGAGCGCCTCGCCCATTACACGGCGGGCGACGACCCCAAGGCGAAGGAAATCGTCGCCGGAATCATCACCGACCTCGGATACGCCCCCGTCGACACCGGCCCGCTGCACTCCGGAGGAATTCTCCAGCAGCCCGGCGGTCCCCTCTTCAACCGGTCGCTCACGGAAGCGCAGGCGCTCGCATGGATCTGACGCGCATCGAACTCACCCTGCACGTGAACGGAAGACCCGAGGAGTTCACGGCCCCGCCGAACGAGCTCCTCGTGGAACGGCTCCGCGACGGCCTCGGCCTCACCGGCACCAAGGTGGGCTGCGACACCGGCCAGTGCGGGACCTGCGTGGTCCGCCTGGACGGCAGGTCCGTCAAGAGCTGCCTGATCCTCACCGCCTCCGCCGCGGGCTCCGAGGTCACCACCATCGAGGGCGTCACCGCCCCCGGCGGGGAACTGACCGGCCTCCAGGAGGCACTGCGCCAGGAGCACGGCACCCAGTGCGGCTTCTGCACGCCCGGCATGGTGATGGCCCTCGGCGAGCTCGTCGACAACGCCGCGGACGGCCCGCCCCCCACCGAGCCCGAGATCCGCGAATGGCTCACCGGCAACCTGTGCCGCTGCACGGGCTACCACAGCGTGGTCCGCGGCGTGCAGCGCGCCTGCGCCCCCGCCTCCGCCGAACCCGAAGGGCGGTGACCGCGATGACCACCACCGCGGACGAGCGGGAAACGGCCCGGCAGGAGTCCCCGGACCCCGGCGGAGTCCTCGGCCGGCCCCTGGACAGCCGCGAGGACCCCGGACTGCTGCGCGGCGAAGCCGTGTACGTCGCGGACATCGACCTGCCGGGCACCACCCACATGGCCATCCTGGGCAGCACCGTGGCCCACGCCAGGATCCTGTCCATCGACACCAAGGCCGCCGAGCAGCTCCCGGGCGTACTGAAGGTGGCCACCGCCGCCGACTTCCCCGACGTGATGCCGCTGCCCTGCATCTGGATACCCGGCGGGGTGGAGAGCCACTTCCCGCCCCACCCCTACGGCCTCCCCGGCGCCCGCCCCGTGCTCACCGGCGACACCGTCCGCCACGTCGGCGACGCCATCGCCGTCGTCGTCGCCGAGACCCCGCGCCAGGCCGCCGCCGCGCTCGCCGCGATCAGCGTCGACTACGAGCCGCTGCCCGTGGTCACCCGCGCCGACCAGGCCCTCGCCGAGGGCGCGCCCCAGCTCCACGAGGCCGTCCCCGGCAACCTGAACGCGTACTGGACCTGCGGGGACCAGGAGCGCACCGACGCGGCCATCGCCGCCGCCGAGGTCACCGTCGAGCTCGACCTGGTCAACCAGCGCACCATCAACAGCCCCATCGAGCCGCGCGGAGCCGTCGGCGTGTACGACCCGGCCACCGGCGACTACACCCTCCACGCCTCCACCCAGGGCCCGCACAACCACCGCTTCCTGCTCGCCGCGCTGGTCCTCGGCATCCCCTTCAACAAGCTCCGGGTGGTCGCCCCCACCGTCGGCGGCAGCTTCGGCACCAAGGGCTACCTGTACCCCGACATGGCGCTGGTCCTGCTCCTGTCCAAGGCGCTCGGCGGCCGCCCCGTCAAATGGGTCGACACCCGCACCGGCCTGATGAACTCCACCGTGCAGGGCCGCGACCACCGCCAGCACGTCACCCTCGCCGGCACCCGCGACGGCCGCATCACCGCCGTGCGCTGCACCAGCTACGCCAACCTCGGCGCCTACCCCTCCACCATCGGCCCCGGAGTCGCCACCGCCCTGATGGGACGCTCCATCAGCGGCATGTACGACATCCCCGCCGCCTTCTGCGAGGTGTACGCGGCCTTCACCAACACCGTCCCGCTCGGCGCCCAGCGCGGCAGCGGGCGCGCCGAGGCCGCCTTCCTGATGGAACGGCTCGTCGACCGCTACGCCGCCGAGATCGGCATGGACCCGGCGGAGGTCCGGCGCCGGAACCTGGTGCCCAAGGAGAAGTTCCCGTACGACAACGGCCTCGGCTGGACCTACGACTCCGGGGACTACCGGCTCAACTTCGACCGGGCCGTCGAACTGGCCGGCTACGACGCGATGCCCGCCCGCAAGGCCGCGGCCCGCGCCCGCGGCAAGCGCCTCGGCGTCGGCATCGCCACCTACGTGGCCGTCTGCGGCGTCGGTCCCTCCACCCGGATGTCCAAGGAGGGCATGCTCGGCGGCACCTGGGAGAGCGCCAACATCCGCGTCCACCCCACCGGCGAGGTCACCGTCACCGTCGGCTCCGCCTCCACCGGCCAGAGCCACGGCACCGTCTTCGCCCAGGTGGCCGCCGACGAGCTGGGCATCGACCCCGGCCAGGTCCAGGTCTACGAGGGCGACACCCTCAAGGCCCCCTACGGGCAGGGCACCTACGGCTCCCGCTCCTACAGCATGGCCGCCCCCGCCATCGCCCTCACCGCCCGCAAGATCAAGGCCAAACTGGTCCGCGCCGGAGCCGTCTTCCTGGGAATCCCCGAGGAGAAGGTCGTCTACGAGAACGGCGGCGTCCACGAGGACGGCAACCCGGACAACGCCAAGACCTTCCCCGAACTGGCCATGGCCATGTGGTACGGCTGGGGACTGCCCCCCGAGATCGAACCGGCCCTCGACGAGACCACCCACTTCGACCCGCCGGACTTCAACTACCCCTTCGGCACGCACATCGCCGTCGTCGAGGTGGACGAGCTCACCGGCGAGACCGAGGTCGTCGACTACACCGCCGTCGACGACGCCGGCCACATCGGCAACCCCAAGATCGTCCACGGCCAGATCGAGGGCAGCATCGTGCACGGCCTGGGCCAGGCCCTGATGGAAGCCGCCGAGTACGACGAGAACGGCATCCTCATCACCTCCGACCTGGACCGCTACGCCCTGCCCCGCGCCGCCGACGCGCCCTTCTTCACCCTGGACAAGACCGTCACGCCCTCCCCGCACAACCCGCTCGGCGCCAAGGGGGCCGGGGAGATCGCCACCGTGCCGCCCGCCGCCGCGGTCGTCAACGCCGTCGTCGACGCCCTGTCCGACCTCGGCGTACGGCACATCGACATGCCGCTCACCCCCGAGAAGGTCTGGCGCCGCCTGAGAGGGGAAGCCCCGTGATCCTCACCGACTTCGACTACGCCCGGCCCGCCGCCCTGGACGAGGCCCTCGCCCTGCTCGCCACCCCCGGAGCCCGGGTGCTGGCCGGCGGACAGAGCCTGCTCCCGGGGCTGCGCACCGGCGCGGAGCGGGCCGGCCTGCTCGTCGACGTACGGCACCTGGAGGAGCTGCGCGGCGTCGACCGCAGCGGCGGGGCCCTGCGCATCGGGGCCCTGACCACCCTCGCCGAACTCGCCGCGCACCCGTTGGTGCTCGCCGAGGCCCCCGAGCTGGCCGCCGCCGCCCGCGCCAACGGCGACCCCCAGGTCCGCAACCTCGGCACCGTCGGCGGGAACCTGGCTGCCACCGGCCGCGCCACCGACCTGCCCGTGGCGGCCCTGGCCGCCGACGCCTGGGTGGAACTCGCCGGACCCGGCGGGCACACCACCGTCGGCGCCGAGCGGCTCGCCGCCTCGGGCGTGCCCGGCGGATCGGTGGTCACCGCCCTGCTCGTGCCCGCCGCCGGCCCGGCCGCCGCCTTCGAGAAGGCCGCCGACCGGGCCACCCGCTACCCGCTGTGCGCCGCCGCCGTACGCATCACCCCCGACGGGCCGCGGATCGCGGTCACCGGAGCCACCCCGCGCGCCCTGCGCCTGCGCGGGGTCGAGGACCGGCTGCGCGGGGGCCCGTACACGACGGAGGCGGTGCTCGCGGCCTTCCGAGCCGAGCCCCGGGAGCTGTTCGTCCCCGGGCGCGGCACCTCGGCCGAATACCTGGGCCACCTCGCGGGCGTACTCACCGCCCGCGCGCTGGGCCGGGCGGCCCTGATCACCGCCTGACCGCCCCCAGGGGCCGCCGGGAGGAGGGGAGTTGACCGCAGTGGCCGAACCGACCGAGACGAGGGACACGGGAGACACCGTGAGCGGGGGCGCCGCCCGCACGGCGGGGGCCACCGGCTTCCGGGTGGTGGGCGCGGTCCTCGTCCTGCTGATGCTCTCCTCCTCCGTGCCCTCGGCCCTGTACGTGCTCTACCAGCAGGAATGGGGGCTCTCCTCCGGCGTGGTCACGGTGGTCTTCGCCGTGTACGCCGTCACCGTGCTCGCCGGCCTGCTGCTGTTCGGGTCCCTCTCGGACACCCTGGGCCGGCGGCCCGTGCTGGCCGCCGCCCTGGTCCTCGCGATCGTCTCCATGGGCCTGTTCGCCGGGGCCCGGGGCCTCGGCCTGCTGCTCGCCGCCCGCGCCGTGCAAGGGCTGGCGGTGGGCCTGGCCACCGGGGCGATGGGCGCCGCCCTGCTGGAGCTGAGCCCGCGCTCGCGGCCCGCGCTGGGCGCCCAGGTCAACAGCGCCGGACCCACCGTGGGCATCGGCCTGGGCGGCCTCGGGGCGGGACTCCTCGTCCAGTACGCGCCCGCACCGACCGTGCTCAGCTACCTCCTGCTGGCCGGGGCCTTCGCGCTCGCGCTGGTCGGGGTCGCCCGCATGGCCGAGAGCGCCCCCGGGGCGGACGGGCGGATGCGGGTGGTGCCCCACCGCATCCGGGTACCGGCCGCCGTCCGGCGGAAGTTCGCGGTGCTCGTCCTGACCGTCGTGGCCGTCTGGACCGTCGGCGGCTTCTACCTCTCCCTCGGGCCGCACCTGGCCCTGGCCCTGTTCCAGAGCACCAACTACCTGCTCGGCGGGGCCACCGTGGCCCTGCTCGCCGGCGCCGCCACCGCCGCCCAGCTGCTGCTGGGCCGCACCGAGGCGCTGCGCACCGCCGTCCTCGGCCTGCTCGGGCTGCTCGCCGGGCTCGCCCTGGTGCTGCTCTCGCTCGGCACCGGCTCGGCGGCCGTGTTCCTCGCCGCCACCGCCGTCCTCGGCAGCGGCTGGGGAGCCGCCTTCCTCGGCTCCTTCCGCGCCCTCAGCTCGCTCGCCGAGCCGGAGCACCGCGGCGAACTCACCGCCGCCGTCTACGTCTTCGCGTACCTCGCCATGAGCGTCCCGGCGGTCCTCGCCGGACTCCTGACCAACATCCACGGGCTGCAGCGCACCTCGGTCGGCTTCATGGCGGCCGTCGCCGGGGTGTGCGCGCTGGCCCTGCTGACGACCCTGCGGCTGGCCGCGCGCACCAGGGCCGAGGGGAGCAACGGGTGAACACCGGGGAACTGCGCACGGCCCTGCGCGGACTGGAGATCTTCGCGCAGATCACCGAGGAGCAGCTGGACTGGCTGGCCTCCGTCTCCGAGCCGCGCGTCCTGGCCGACGGGGAGGCCCTCTTCCGCGACGGGGAGGAGGCCACCGGCTTCCACGTGCTGCTCTCCGGCGGACTCGTCGTCACCAAGGTCGTCGACGGCCGGGAGGAGGTCCTCACCCGGCACTCCACCGAGGAGGAGAGCGCGGCCGCCGAGGACCACGACGGCAAGCCCTCCGCCGCACACCGCTTCACCGGGGAACTGCCCCTGCTGACGGACGGCGCCTACGTGGCCACCGCGTCCGCGAGCGGGCCCGCGACCACCGTCGTGGCCTACCCGAAGCCGGTGTTCTTCGAGATGCTGACCCGCTGCCACGGGGTGGCCGCCGTACTCATCCCGGTGCTCGCCTGGCGGATCAAGTCCTCCGAGGTGCAGGCCCGCAAACGGGCCACCGTCGAGGCCCTCGGCACCCTGGCCGCCGGCCTCGCGCACGAGCTCAACAACCCGGCCGCGGCGGTCGCCCGCGCCGCGCAGGAGCTCGCACCCGCCCTGGACCGGCTCACCGCCACCGCCTGCACCTGGGGCGCGGCCGCCTCCGGCGCGGAGCGCCCGGTCCTGGACCGAATCGCCGAGGAGCTGGACAAGCTCCCGCCGCCGGACACCACCGATCCGCTCGCCCAGGCGGACGCCGAGGAGGAGATCGCCGACTGGGCCGAGGAGGCCGGCGCCGAACGCCCCGGGCTGCTCGGCTCCGGCGCCGCCGACCTCGGGCTGGAACTGGGCTGGCTGCTGGAGCGGCTGGAGGGGGTCGGTGAGGCCGCCCTGCCCGCCGCCCTCGACCACCTGGCGGCGCTGCTGGAGGCCCGTTCGCTGGCCGCCGAGCTGCGGGCGGCCGGGCCCCGGATCTCCCAGCTGGTCTCCGCCACCCGGGACTACGCCAACCTCGACCGGGCCCCCGAACAGCGGTTCTCCGTGCCCGACGGCCTGGAGAACACCCTGATCGTGCTGCGCTCCAAGCTGCCGGGCATCACCATCGTCCGCGAGTACGAGGCCGACCTGCCCGAACTGGACGGCTACCCGAGCGAACTGAACCAGGTGTGGACCAACCTGGTCGACAACGCAGCCGAGGCCATGGAGGGCTCCGGCACCCTGACCCTGCGGGTGCGCACCGAGGGCGTCTGCCTGGTCGTGGAGATCACGGACACCGGCCGCGGGATCCCCCCGGACTCCCTGCCGCGGATCTTCGAGCCCTTCTACACCACCAAGGACGTCGGCAAGGGGACGGGCCTCGGCCTGCACCTGAGCTACCGCATCGTGACCCAGCGCCACCGCGGGTCGATCACGGCCCGCTCGAAGCCGGGGGAGACCCGGATGGTCGTCCGGCTGCCGCTCAGCGGGACCGCCGCCTGCGCCGAACCGCCCGTCGAGTCAACTTCCACACCCTGAAAGGGAGTCGAACATGGCCAAGTACGACATCTCCAAGCTGCACCCGGTCTTCGTCCGCCAGATGGAGGCACTGGCCGCCCTGGACATCGAGGCGGTGATGAAGAACTACACCGACGACGCCGTACTGCTGCGCTTCGAAGGCGTGTCGGTGGGCATCGAGGCCGTTCGCGAGACGTTCACCGGCTATCTCACCGTGAAGCCCACGCTCGTCGAACTGCAGGAGTACATCGAGACCGAGGACACCATCTTCTACCGGGCGATCATGAACCTGAACGGCGAGCCGGAGCACGCGTTCGGGACACTCGTCGTCCGCGATGGCCGGATCTGGCGCCAGACGGCCGGCTTCGGCGGCTGAAGGCCCTTTCCTGGGTAGCGTGAGCGGGGAGGGCGGCGACCACGCCCTCCCCGTACCCGTGAACGAATGTCACGAAGGGGAGGCCATGGAGCAGGAAACCAACCGGGTGGAGGCGTTCAGCGACGGCGTATTCGCCATTGTGATCACCATTCTGGTGCTGGAGTTAAAGGTTCCGGAAGAGCAGGGGTCGGAGCTGTGGCACGGACTCTGGCAGCAGTGGCCGCACTACGCGGCCTATATCGTGAGTTTCCTCATCATCGGCGTCATGTGGGTGAACCACCACACGATCTTCAGTCACCTCAAGCGGGTGGACCGTCCGCTGTTGTTCCTGAATCTCCTGGTGCTGATGGTGGTGTCGGTGATTCCCTACACCACCAACGTGCTGGCCGAGCACCTCACGGACGGGAAATCGGCCAATGTGGCCGCAATCCTCTACAGCGCGTGGACCGTCGTGTACGCTCTCGCATTCCTGGCGTTCTGGTGGTACGTCACCAAGGTCGGGCACCTCTTCCACGAAACGGTGGACAAGGAAGGGGCCAGGGCCACCCGCGTCCGATTCGGGCTCGGCGCGGTCGCCTACCCCTTGACCGTGGTTCTGTCCTTCTTCTCGGCACCCCTCACTCTCGTCGCACACTTCCTGATCGCGCTCTACTATGCAGCGAACCAAATCCCGATCCCGCTCGTGGTAGAGGAAGAGCGGCTCGAATCTGCCAGCGACCTCAGGAAGTAGCCGCCCGGGCCTACGGCCGTTCTCCGCGGTCCAGTAGGGTCAAGGATCTAGTCTGGTCGCGGGGGAGGCTCCAGATGGTTCGCGCAGTGCTGCCGGAGGATTCCACCAGGGATATCTCCGAATTGATCGACGTATTGATCTCGCTATTCTTCGAGTCCTTACCCCGGCGGGACCAGCGAAACTGGGCCCGCGTTTATCTGAACGGGCTCGTGCGCACCACCGGGAAGAAAACAATCCGAAACATCGCCGGAACCGGGGCGAGTTCCGTCGAGCAGAGCCTCCAGCAGTTCATCAGCAAATCGCCCTGGGACTGGACCCCCGTACGCCGCTCCCTCGCCCAGCACCTCGAACGCACCGCACAGCGCCCGCTCGCCTGGGTGGTGCAGCCCATGGTCATCGAGAAGGCCGGCGACCGCTCCGTGGGCGTCGGCAGGCAGTTCGTACCCCAGCTCGGCCGCACCGCCAACTGCCAGCAGGCCTCCGGGATCTGGCTCGCCTCCAGCGAGGCCAGTTTCCCCGTCGAATGGACCCTCACCCTCCCCGCCCCGTGGACCAGCGAACTGCTGCGCCGCCGGGCCGGGATCCCCGACACCGCACGGTCCCTCACCCCCGCACAGGACGCCGTGCACGCCGTCCAGCGCATGGCGGCGACCTGGCAGCTCCAGCGCCGCCCGGTCGTCATGGAGGTCTCCAACGGCGACCTCCCGCAGACCATCGAGGCCTTCGCCCTCCAGGACATCCCCTTCGTCCTCAAGGTCGACGGCTCCCTGCCTGTCTCCTTCGGCGGCACCGGCCGCCACAAACCCGGGCCGTACACCGCGCCCGCCCGCGAACTGATCGACTCGCTCCGCTCCCAGCGGCGGGTCGTCGAATGGACCCGGCACGGCCGCACCGAGGGAGCGGTCACCCTGCTCACCTCGGCCGCCATACTCGCCACCCCCGGCGAGGAACGCCCCGCGCCCGCGCCGCCCACCCCCCTGCTCCTGATGGGCGCCTGGACCGAAACCTCCCTGCTGCCCTCCGAGTTCTGGATCACCAACATCGGCGACCGGCCGCTCGCCCAGCTCTTCCTGCTGGCCAAGCTCACCGACCGGGTCGCGCTGGACTTCACCGAGACCTGCGAACCCGTCGGCATCCGCGACTTCGAGGGCCGCTCCTTCCGCGGCTGGCACCACCACGCCACCCTCGCGAGCGTGGCCCACGCGGCCCGGCTCCTCGGCACCGGCGGGCGGACCCCCGACCCGGTGCCCCGCAGCGCCCCCGCCCGCTACCCGGGCCCCGGCCCCGCCCGGCCGCCGGCCGTACTGCCGCCCCGGCCTCTGATCCCCGGCCAGTCGGCGCGCCGCGCCTACATCCGCTGATGCTCGACATCACCGCCGGGCTGCGGGCCTGGTACGCCGAGCACCGCGAGTTCGCCCTGGCCACCGTCGTCGCCGTCAGCGGCAGCGCGCCCCGAGGACCCGGGGCCTCGCTGGCGGTGGACGCCGGGGGCACCGCCCTCGGCTCCCTCTCCGGCGGCTGCGTGGAGTCCGCCGTGCACGAGCTGTGCCTGGAGGCCATCGCCACCGGGTCCGGCGGCGTGCACCGCTTCGGACACAGTGACGACGACGCCTTCGCGGTGGGGCTGACCTGCGGCGGCACCCTGGACGTCCTGGTCACCCCGGTGCGCGGGCACGACCCCGTGCGGCCCGTGCTCGGCGCGGTGCTGGACGCCGCCGCCGGCGGGGCCCGCACCGCCCTGGCCCGGGTGGTCTCCGGCCCGCCCGGCCGGCTCGGACGGGCCCTGGCCGTCCACGCCGACGGCTCCTGGGAAGGCGGCCTCGGCGGCGGCGCCGCCCTGGACCTGGCCGCCGCCGAGCGCGTCCGGGGCCTGCTGCTGGCCGGGCGGACCGGCACCGCCGAACTGGGCACCGCCGGCGGGCTCTGCGGCGACCCGCTCACCCTGCTGGTGGAATCCGCCGCCGACCGGCCCCGGCTGATCGTCTACGGGGCCGTCGACTTCGCCTCCGCCCTCGCCCGGATCGGGGCCTTCCTCGGACACCGGGTCACCGTCTGCGACGCCCGGGGCGTCTTCGCGACCCCGGACCGCTTCCCCGGCGCCGACGAGGTGATCGTGGACTGGCCGCACCGGCACCTGGCCGCGGAGGCCGCCGCCGGACGCCTGGACACCCGTACGGCCGTGTGCGTACTGACCCACGACGCCCGGTTCGACGTACCCGTCCTCACCCGGGCGCTGCGGCTGCCGCTCGCCTACGTCGGCGCCATGGGCTCGCGCCGCACCCACGAGGACCGGACGGCCCGGCTGCGCGCGGAGGGGGTGACCGAGGCCGAGCTGGCCCGGCTCAGATCCCCGATCGGCCTGGACCTGGGCGGCCGCACCCCCGAGGAGACGGCCCTGTCGATCGCCGCCGAGTTCACCGCGGCCCGCCACGCGGCCCCCGCGACCCCGCTCACCGGCGGCCGGACCCCCATCCACCGGCCCGACCGGGCCCCCGCTACCCCGACCGGCCCTTCACGTGGTCGATGACCTCGCGGAACTCCGCGGTCGGGGAGAAGTCCACGTACTCCGTGTCGGCCAGGGCCACCGGGATGTGCCCCGGCCCCCAGTAGAAGGCCTCACCGGCCCCGTACTCCTCGTCGCCCTCGGCGGTCCGCATCAGCAGGCGCCCCTTGAGCACGTACCCCCAGTGCGGGCACGGGCACATGTCACCCGGAAGCCCCTGCACCGCCCCGGTCATGTCCGTCCCAGCCGGAAGGCGGAAGAAGCCCGCGCTCAGACCCCCTCCGATCTCCGCGACCCGCACCTCCAGGCCCCCGCCCTCGATCTCCACCGGCGCCGCTTCCCGTGTCGTCTTCGCCATGGCTCCTCCTGTCCGGCAGGTGGGAATACCCTCATCCCAATGTCGGCCAGGCGCCCCGGAACCGCGCTACGGGACCAAGGTCCCGTAGGAAAGGACCATGCGGCCCGGAATGTCCTGGACGATCAGCCGGGGCGGCGTGAACGCCAGGTCGTGGGAGAATGAAGTACGTGCGTTTCCTCGGCTGGCTGCCCCGTCGAGGCCGTAGAAAGATCCTTCGATCGACTGGGATGTTCAGCACGTGCGTTTCCTCAATGACCTGAAGCCGCCGTACGACCTGACGTACGACGATGTGTTCATGGTGCCGAGCCGCTCCGCGGTCGGCTCCCGCCAGGGCGTGGACCTCTCTTCGCCCGACGGCACCGGCACCACCATTCCGCTCGTCGTGGCGAACATGACCGCCATCGCGGGCCGCCGGATGGCCGAGACCGTCGCCCGCCGCGGTGGAATCGTCGTCATTCCCCAGGACATCCCGATCGAGGTCGTCACCGACGTCATCTCCTGGGTCAAGACCCGCCACCTCGTGCTCGACACCCCGATCACGCTGGCGCCCACCCAGACCGTCGCCGACGCGCTGTCGCTGCTGCCCAAGCGCGCCCACGGCGCCGGCGTGGTCGTCGACGCGGACAACCGTCCCGTCGGCGTGGTCACCGACCACGACCTCACCGGCGTGGACCGCTTCACCCAGCTCTCCGAGGTCATGTCGAAGGAGCTCCTGCTCATCGACGCCGACATCGACCCGCGCGAGGCCTTCAACCAGCTCGACGCGGGCCACCGCAAGCTGGCCCCGGCCGTCGACGAGGACGGCAAGCTGGTCGGCATCCTGACCCGCAAGGGCGCCCTGCGCGCCACCCTGTACAGCCCCGCCACCGACGCCAACGGCAAGCTCCGCATCGCGGCCGCCGTCGGCATCAACGGCGACTTCGTCGGCAAGGCCAAGCAGCTCCTCGACGCCGGCGTGGACACGATCGTCATCGACACGGCCCACGGCCACCAGGAGTCGATGATCAACGCGATCAAGGCCGTCCGCGCCCTGGACCCGAAGGTCCCGATCGTGGCCGGCAACATCGTCGCCGCCGAGGGAGTCAAGGACCTCATCGACGCCGGCGCCGACATCATCAAGGTCGGCGTGGGCCCCGGCGCCATGTGCACCACCCGCATGATGACCGGCGTGGGCCGCCCGCAGTTCTCCGCGGTGCTGGAGTGCGCGGCCGAGGCCAAGAAGTACGGCAAGCACGTCTGGGCCGACGGCGGCGTCCGCCACCCGCGCGACGTGGCGATGGCGCTGGCCGCCGGCGCCTCCAACGTCATGATCGGCTCCTGGTTCGCCGGTACGTACGAGTCCCCGGGCGACCTCCAGCAGGCCGCCGACGGCCGCCTGTACAAGGAGTCCTTCGGCATGGCCTCGGCGCGCGCCGTGCGCAACCGCACCTCGGAGGAGTCCGCCTACGACCGCGCCCGCAAGGCGCTGTTCGAGGAGGGCATCTCCACCTCGCGGATGTTCCTCGACCCGGCCCGCCCGGGTGTCGAGGACCTGATCGACTCGATCATCGCGGGCGTCCGCTCCTCCTGCACGTACGCCGGTGCGGGCTCGCTGGCCGAGTTCGAGGAGAAGGCCGTCGTCGGCATCCAGTCCGCCGCGGGCTACGCCGAGGGCAAGCCGCTGCACGCCAGCTGGAGCTAGCCACCCCGTCCCCGTGGCCCCGCCCCCGCCCTTCCCGGCGGGGCCGGGGCCACGGGCGCACCCGCCGCTGCGCGGGGCTGGGGTCCCCTACCCGCCCTTCGCCCGTTCCCTGGGGCTCCGCCCCAGACCCCGCGCCTCAAACGCCGGCGAGGCTATATGTAGCCTCGCCGGCGTTTGAGGCG